>CAYMGS010000001.1:0-5535 GCA_964390025.1 uncultured Rickettsiales bacterium
GGAAATTTCTGAAATTATTGTCAGGCCGCCGTCACCGCGTCTATACCGGGGTTTGTCTGATAGATACGCAGGGCGTCACCCACCGGCGCATAGTGATGACCACCGTGCAATTCAAGCGTCTGCACCCACACGAGCTAGACGCCTATCTGGCAACGGAAGAATGGCAAGGACTGGCTGGTGCGTATGGCATACAGGGACATGCTGCCCGTTTTGTCACACGCATCAACGGGTCGTATACCAATGTCGTCGGCCTGCCGCTCTATGAAACCTGTGCATTACTGGAAAGTTACCGGTAAGCGTCGCCTCATAGTGTATTATGTCCCTAGAAGATTGTGGGAACGCGGGTTCCTGCTGCCATATACAGGCTGGCAATAGCAATAAGCAGAAGCAGCACCTGAATACGCTTGAGATGGTAGATCACCAGGTCGTCTGTCTCATTACCCACCATATTACGGGGATCGTGCTCGGGTTCTTTAAAAGAAGGCATAATAATACTCCGTCTGTTGTTACCTCTTACATGTGGTCACACCAGACTATGGAGCAAGCAACGCCCTTGCAATCAATTTTATGGAAACGCCTTGTGTTTTATAGGTTTATCATGTTGCACGTGGCGGGAATGCAGCCCTTAACGTATTTCCGTATCACCCGGCAGCAGCCCACCCAGCGCCCGCCCGCCCAGAATATGCACATGAAAATGTGGCACAGACTGCGATGCGTCCGACCCGTGATTGGTCAGCAGGCGATAGCCACCTTCGAGCAACCCCAGATCGGCAGCAATGTTACGCACCTTGAGGAAGAAATGGGCGACGGCTTCCGGCGGAGCACTACTGGCAAAATCATCGAATGAGACAAACTCCCCCTTGGGAATGACCAGCACATGGACCGGTGCGGCAGGCGCAATATCGCGGAAGGCCATCACCTCTTCGTCTTCATAGACGATATCTGCAGGAATCTCACCGCGAATTACGCGGGCAAAAATATTGTTGCTGTCATAGGCCATGAAAGACTCCTTTATTCAATGCGGCAGGCATCATCAAAGCTCAGGCGTGGACTGCGCGGGTAGAGCGAGCTTTCATCCCCGTAACCGAGGTTACACAGGAAATTCGACTTGATACTGGTGCCGAGGAAGAAGGCGGCATCCAGCTTACCCTGATCGAAGCCGGACATCGGCCCGCAATCCAGCCCCAGCGCCCGCGCCGCCAGTATAAAATACGCCCCCTGAAGCGAGCTGTTACGGAAGGCAGTATCGGCGATCATCTGGCCGTTACCAATAAACCAGCTGCGCGCATCCGTGTGCGGAAACAGCTCCGGCAGCTTCTCGTAAAATTCCATATCCATGCCGAGGATGGCGGTCACCGGCGCACTCATCGTCTTCTCAACATTGCCTTCCGCGAGGCAGGGCTTGAGTTTCATCTTCGCTTCTTGCGAGGTGACGTAGACCACCCGCATCGGCAGACAGTTGGCTGAGGTCGGGCCCATTTTGGTCAGCTCCCAGATTTCTTTCAGCAGGCTGTCTTCCACCGGCTTATCCTGCCATCCATTGTAGGTACGGGCATCGTTGAATAAGGTATCGAGCGCTTGTTGATCGAGTGTCATATCATTTTTCCTTTCTGGATGATTTCTCAGCAATACCGGACATGCCTTCACGCTTCTCTAATTCGTCGGCAACCTCCTCAAAAGTTACACCCGAATGTTCCCAGGCGATCATCAGGTGAAACAGCAGGTCGGCCGATTCCGAGACAACCTCTTTGCGGTCTTTCTGAATCACGGCCAGTGCCACTTCCACCCCTTCCTCGCCCACTTTCTGTGCAATCTTACGGGTGCCTTTGCTAAACAGCCTGGCAACATAGGAGCTCTCAGGCGACGCTTTTTTGCGCTCGGCAATCACCGCACCGAGGCGGGTGATAATATCCTGCTTCTTTTTCATGCTGCCAACCTTACCGGCACACCTGCCTGATGCAAGGCTTCTTTGACCTCGGGGATGGTAAAGGTGCCGAAATGGAATACAGACGCCGCAAGCAATGCGCTGGCATGGCCTTCCGTGACACCTTCGGCAAAATGCTCAAGTGCGCCCACGCCACCCGAGGCAATCACCGGCACACTGACGCTGTCGGCAATGGCGCGGGTCATTGGCAGATCAAACCCGATGCCAGTGCCGTCCCGATCCATGGAGGTGAGCAGCAACTCGCCAGCGCCGAGGGCTACCATCTTCTTCGCCCACTCCACCGCGTCGATGCCGGTCGGTTTACGCCCGCCATGGGTGAAGATTTGGTAGGAGTAGTTTTGATTGTCTCCTGACTTCGTTTCTTTTAATTGCCCCTGCTCCGGGCTGCTGCCCTCCGCAATAGGCGACGCTTCGCTGGCTGAAGGCTCGCGCAGACGTACTGTCTGCGCTTCATGTTCCATGCACTTTTCTTTTGATTCGACACGGCGCGCGTCAATGGCAACGACAATACATTGCGCACCGAATTTCTCCGAGGCTTCGCGCACCAGTTCCGGACGGTGTACGGCGGCGGTGTTAATGGATACTTTATCCGCCCCCGCAAGTAATAACTGGCGAACATCCTCCACGCTACGTACCCCGCCGCCGACGGTGAAGGGAATGGAGCAGGTCTCCGCGACTTTCGTCACCATGTCATAGAGCGTGCTGCGTCCTTCATGTGAAGCGGTAATATCGAGAAAGCAAAGTTCATCTGCGCCCTGTTCATCATACACTTTGGCCTGCTCCACCGGGTCACCGGCATCACGCAGATCAACAAAGTTCACGCCCTTGACCACGCGGCCATCTTTGACATCAAGGCAAGGGATAATACGGGTTTTCAGCATTAGATTGTCTCCCCACCTCGCCTGCTACTCGGCAGATGAGACGGGCTCAGGGCTGGGTCGGCCTCCTGGCCTCCCTTCATCGCATTCAACGCCTTCTGTGGGTCTATTGCCCCGTCATAGAGTGCGCGGCCTATGATCGCGCCTTCAATGCCTGAGGCGGTGCGCTGACGGATCGCTTTCAGGTCGTTCACGGATGACACGCCCCCGGATAGGATTACCGGTGTAGAGATGGCCTCCGCCAGTGCTGCCGTCTCCTCGATATTCGGCCCCTGCATCGCACCGTCGCGGCCAATGTCAGTATAGATAATCGCTGCCACACCCGCGTCTTCAAACTGCTTTGCCAGCTCCACTGCCCGCATCTCGGAAGTCTCCGCCCAGCCCTCCACGGCCACGTAACTCTGCTTGGCGTCGATACCTACGGCAATACGTCCCGGAAAGGCGAGGCAAGCTTCCTTCACCAGCGCCGGGTTACGCAGGGCCACCGTACCCAGAATCACGCGCCTGAGTCCGGCAGAAAGCCAGCGTTCAATATGTGCCATGGTGCGGATGCCACCGCCCAGTTGCGCCGGGATGGATATAGAGGACAGAATCGCTTCCACCGCGTCACTGTTCGCCGAGCGTCCTTCAAACGCGCCGTTCAGATCGACGATATGCAGCCACTGAAACCCGGCCTTCTCAAACCGTCGTGCCTGCTCTGCCGGATTGTCGCCAAAGACGGTGGCCTTGTCCATCTCGCCGTGCAGCAGACGCACACACTTACCGTCTTTGAGATCAATCGCGGGGTAGAGTTTCATGCGCGCTTACACATCCAGCCGTGTGGTGCCACTGGCCCCTCTTAGCTCAATGCCCTTGCTACCTGTGATGCTTGCGACCGGCACAGAAATGTCATAGGGGCAGGGCGACGTAAACAGCGCGTTGGTGCGATTCCACATCACGTCCACCTGTGCATAGCCCGGCTTAGTCGTATACTTCACCGGGAACAGCTGAACCTCACAGCCGTTTGACGAGCTGTGCGGGGTCTCTCCTGTGATCTTCAGGATTTTCTCACCGGCCTCATTTATCTCGATGCTGGCGTCGTCAAAACTGACCAGATCCCACTGCGGCTTATCATCATAGGCTTCACTCATGGTACGCTCCTAATTGTTACAGGCATAGCTGACTTTATCCTTCGCCAGATCCACCTTCCATTTCTTACTTTCCACGTCTGTGCGGGCGCTGTCCACCTCATTTTTCTTGCTATCAACCGTGTATTTATAGGTATCGTAACTGCTTTTGGCTTCATAATGTGCCTGATTGGCATTACGCAGCGTTTCCTCGGCTGAAGCCAGCGCCTCTTCCTTCTGCTCTACGTCCCGCTCCTTGCCGGGGTAAGGTGACATGGCACGCTGCTCGCGCAGGAGGTTCCTGGCTTTTCTTACCGCGCTCTCTGCGTTCTGCTTGGCCGTTCTTTTTGACTCCCACGTGCGTTTTCTTTCTGCCAGCGTGGTTTTGGAGTCGTTCCAGGCTGAGATTTTACCTTTCAGCCGTTCACGCGCTCCTTTAAGCACTTCTTTTGCATGTTTGAGGGTTCTTTTGGCCTGTTCACATTCTGACATGGGTAACTCCTGATAAAAAAGATAAAGTATGGGTATAACACCGCTATAAAGGGGTTCATGGCAGAGATCAAGATTCAATCAAATAAGATCAGTGACGGGCGCCGCTACTCCACGCTCGAAAGCATTTCCAGCTTTTTGTAGAAGAAATGCCCGGCAACGGTGTGCCCACCGACAAATTCATAGTACGGCAGGATGCCCCAGCGCACATAGCCATTGTCCTGATACAGGCTGATGGCGGCTTCCTGCGTTTCGCGCACCTGAAGGCGCAGCACGGTAAACCCGGCAGCGGCGGCGTCACGCTCCGCCTGTTGCAGCAGTGCCCGCGCCAGCCCGTGCCCCCGCGCCCAGGGGGCAACGAAATGTGCTTCAATATTGGCACAGAACGAGGTGGTTTCTTTACTGCGGCCTGGCTTGACCAGCTGGATAGAGGCCGCCAGCGTCCCGTCCAGCCAGCCACCATAGAGCTGACGCTCCGGCACCACCAGCACGCCGCGCCAGTAGGATTCCAGCGTCTCCGGGATGGGGGGGGATATCCAGTTAAAGCCGATACCATCCGCAATGGCATCATCGGTGGCCTGACAGAGCGCGGCCTGATCGGCGGCGTTTAATTCTTTAATACGGCGGACTTCAATGCTCACGGGCTCCACTCGATAAAGTTGGCAAGCAGCTTCTTGCCGGCATGATGGCTTTTTTCCGGGTGAAACTGCGCACCGACTATATTAGCGCTCGCAATAGCCGCCGTCAAAGTTTCGCCGTATTGCACCGCAGCAATTATGGCTTGTTCATCAAGTGGTTGTGCGTGGTAACTATGTACAAAATACATATGTTCGCCAGACTCCATCCCGCTAAATATCGGGTGTTGCGGTGTATGAATTTCCAGTTCGTTCCACCCCATATGCGGGATTTTCAGGGTCGGGTCGGCAGGCTGAATGGGGATAATATTTCCTTTGATCCAGCCCAGACCGGCATGCTCTCCGTGCTCATAACTTTTTTCCAGCAACATCTGCATACCCACGCAAATCCCCAGAAACGGCCGGCCCGTATCGACGCACTCGCCAACCAGCCCGCTCAGGCCGTACTTGCGCAAACCGTCCATGCAGTCGCCGAAGGCGCC
>CAYMGS010000001.1:5545-39805 GCA_964390025.1 uncultured Rickettsiales bacterium
ACCCTCTCTTCCAGCGCTTCCCGCATGCCGTCCAGCGCGTTCAGTCCGGCCATGCAATCGGCAAACGCTCCCACGCCGGGTAATACGATACGGTCTGCCAGCCGCAAATCATCCGGTCGAGTCGTCACGCTTATGTCCATATTACCGTTGCTGGCGGCACGCCGTAATCCTGCTTCTGCCGAATGCAGGTTCCCGGACCCGCAGTCAATCATCACTAATTGTGGCATCGTTTATGCCTCGGATAAATGCGGAGATACAGCTGCCTGAGCATGTGCCACCGGCAGGTAGCGGTCATAAAAACGCTGCTCGGCATGTAGTAATGTATGCGCCGCGACCATATCTGCCACGATATAGCCTTTGCGGGAAAAAAAGACGCGCCGCGCATCATTGCCCTGAAAGCCCACCATCAGCTGAATGCCCATCTGCAGCACATAAATACTCATAGCGCTAAAGCCATAATAATCCCCCAGCGCACCGATCAGAATATTCAGGCAGATCAGGATAAATGCCAGAATCCACAGGCGATGATACAGCGCCCATAATGCACCAAAGACAAATGCCCAGATATTGAAGCCTTCGGGAACAAATTCTGCTGTCTCGTAAGGGCGGGAGGCATTGGGGTTAATATGCACACTATAGAGGCGAAACCGGTTGAGCATTACAGTGAGCCCCCCAGTGTTCCCTTGGTAGAGGGCACCGCATCAGCCTTACGCGGATCAATCGTCACTGCTGCACGCAACGCACGCGCCAGTCCTTTGTAGCAGGACTCGATAATATGATGATTATTTTCGCCGTACAGGTTTTCCACATGCAGCGTGGCACCTGCCGCAAAAGCAAAGGCCTGAAACCATTCCCGGAATAATTCCGTATCCATTTCACCGATCTTGGGTTTGGAGAACTCTACCTTCCAGATGATGTAGGGACGACCGGACAGGTCAATCGCCACGCGCGACAGGGTTTCATCCATCGGAATCAGTGCATCGCCGTAGCGCGAGATACCTTTACGATCACCCAATGCATCTGCAACGGCCTTGCCGATGGTAATGCCGCTATCTTCCGTAGTGTGGTGACCATCGATATGCAGGTCGCCTTCCGCCTTCACATTCAGGTCAATCAGGCTGTGACGAGAGAGCTGTTCCAGCATATGATCGAGAAAGCCTATCCCGGTCGCAATATCATACGTACCGCTCCCATCCAGATTCAGGCTGGCGGTAATCGATGTTTCTTTCGTCGTGCGTTCTACAGTTGCCGTGCGCATTGTCATCATTCCTTCATGAAAGCGGACTATAATATAGATAAACGCCAAAATGCAAAGGAAAGCCTGAGCTATGATGCAATTCTCCCGCCTTATCCCTCTTGTCCTGTGTACTGTGTTACTGGCTGCCTGCTCACCCTCAAAAAAAGAGATTGAGAAGGAGAAGTGGTGGCAGAGTTATTACGGCAATAATAAAAGCGAAAATATGCTGTGCACGATGTACGGCAATTGCCCCGGAAATGATTCAGATGATGAGGAATCAGCGCTCTGCAGCTTCTATGGGAATTGCCCGAAATGAGGAATAACAACAGGATAATTTATTCCACCAATATATGCAGTGAAATTGTCATAAACCTGTCATATTTTTCGGATATGATGCCGACAATAATAAAAGACGGTGCTTTGGAAGGGCAGTGTAGGGATGAATAAGAAAGCCATGTATGGCCTCGTGTTAGCGGTTCTGTTCATGACAGGATGCAACCGTAGCGATACAAATATGGCAGAAGCTTACTGGTGTGCTTCCTACGGCACCTGTAAAGCAGGCAGCGCTTCCACTACACAATCCGTCAGTTTTCAACCCTCTGCATATCAGGCACCCCAACCCGCTGTAGCACAGAATGACAACTGTGCGTACTACGGCACCTGCGGTCAGCAACCAACCCGCCAGCCCATCTATGATGCCTGCAGCTTTTACGGCATTTGCGACCGCGGCAGTTGATATCCCGCTCTTGCTTCTCCTTTGATAGTGCCTATATATAAAGCCTGAAACAGGTGAAAGGTAAATCACATGGAAATATGGCATGCCACGACGATTCTGTGCGTGCGGAAAGACGGCAAGGTGGTAATTGGTGGTGACGGACAGGTCAGCCTGGGGCAGACCGTGATCAAGTCCAGCGCGAATAAAATCCGTCATCTGGCAGATAAGAACATCATTGCCGGGTTTGCCGGAGCAACGGCAGATGCTTTCACCCTGTTTGAGCGACTCGAAGGCAAGCTGGAGAAGCATCCGGGTCAGCTGACCCGTGCCTGCGTGGAACTGGCAAAAGACTGGCGAACCGACCGGTATCTCCGGCGACTGGAAGCGATGATGATTGTCGCTGATAAGGATGTCTCGCTGATCTTATCCGGTACCGGTGATGTGCTGGAGCCGGAAGACGGCATTGCCGCGATTGGCTCCGGCGGCAACTATGCGCTGGCAGCGGCCCGCGCACTCTCCGATCGCGATGACCTGGATGCCGAAGCCATCGTGCGCAAAGCCATGGCCATCGCCGCCGATATTTGTGTGTATACCAATGGAAATCTGAGAGTCGAATCTTTATGACCTATACCCCCCGTGAGATTGTCGCCGAACTGGATCGTTTTATTGTCGGACAGGAAGAAGCCAAGAAGGCCGTGGCTATAGCGCTGCGCAACCGCTGGCGCAGGCAACAGGTAGATGATCCATTGCGCGATGAAATCGTACCGAAAAACATCCTGATGATCGGGCCGACCGGCTGCGGTAAAACCGAAATTGCCCGCCGCCTCGCCCGGCTGGCGGAAGCGCCGTTTATCAAAGTCGAAGCAACCAAGTTTACCGAAGTGGGGTATGTGGGGCGCGACGTGGAATCCATCGTGCGTGACCTCGTGGAACTGGCCATGAACATGGTACGTGAGAAACAATATAAAGACGTGAAGGAAAAAGCGGAAGCGAATGCGGAGAGCCGTGTGCTGGATGCGCTGGTGGGCGCAACGGCCAGCGAAGAAACACGCCGTAAGTTCCGTGAGAAACTCCGCGCCGGTGAACTGGATGATAAAGAGATCGAGATCGACGTGCTGGAGAGCAGCGGTGGCGGTATGTCCAGCTTCGATATTCCGGGGATGCCCGGCTCTTCCATGGGGGTCATCAACCTTTCCGATATGCTTGGCAAAGCGCTCGGCGGTCGCACGCAAACCAAGCGCATGCGCGTTGATGAGAGTTACGAGATCCTGATCAATGAGGAGTCGGAGAAACTGGTGGATGAAGACCGACTGACACAGGAAGCGATCAAAGCGGTGGAGAATCATGGCATCGTGTTTATCGACGAGATTGACAAAGTCTCGGCGCGTTCCGATATGAAAGGCGGTGAAGTCAGCCGCGAGGGTGTGCAGCGTGACCTGCTGCCGCTGCTGGAAGGCACCGTGGTGCCGACCAAACACGGGCCGGTGAAAACCGATCATATTCTATTCATCGCTTCCGGTGCCTTTCATATGGCCAAGCCTGCTGACCTGCTGCCAGAACTGCAAGGCCGCCTGCCCATTCGTGTGGAGCTGGAGGCGCTCAGTGAGGATGACATGTACCGCATCCTGATGGAGCCGGAGTCCAGCCTGACGAAACAATATACCGCGTTAATGGATACGGACGAAGCGACCGTCAACTTCACCGAAGACGGCGTGCGTGAGCTGGCACGACTGGCGACAAAGTTTAACCGCGAAGTGGAAAATATCGGGGCGCGCCGCCTGCATACGCTGATGGAAAAGCTGATGGAAGAAGTCAGCTTTGAAGCACCGGACAACCCCGGTATGCAGGTCGAAGTGACGCCTGACTATGTGCAGGAGAAAATCGGCGACGCAGCGAAGGATTCGGATTTGTCGAAATTTATTTTGTAGAGGGAACACGTGCTATTTAATCTCGCTGGGCTGTGCTTCTTGGCAGGAGCAACATGCATTGCATTTATCGGTCATGGGTTTGCCGCTTTTATTGCTGTTTTTGGTGCCTTGCTTTGTTTTTTCTTTTCAGGAGGAAAAGTGTCGGAGGTTTTGGTTGAATGGGGAAAATTCAAGATTCCCGAAAAAAATATGGAGAGATAAAAAAAGAAGCGCACGCAACTATTGAACAGTTGAATCAACTCAAAACAGAAATGGAAGAGATGGAAAAGCGCATCAAGAAAGAAATAGAAGAAGCTACTTTACTTGCAATCGCGTTGAAATAGATTTTATTATTCGCACAAAAATAACGGGCTATTAAACTCGGTTTGTACAAATCATCCATTCCGCCCCCCCTCCTATTCGTCCGCTTTCGTTAACACTACAGCGGAACTCATTTCCTCCCCCTGTCAGGGGGAGGAGTAAGGTGGGGGTATCCAACTAAAACAAGCAATAACAAAAGGATGCATATGCTCACCTTCCACCACGTCGCCATCATCGCTTCGGATTATGCCCGCTCCAAGGCCTTCTATACGGAAGTGCTGGGTTTGCCGGTCATCCGTGAGGTCTACCGGGAAGCACGGGATTCCTACAAGCTTGACCTTGCTCTTAGTGACGGGCAGCAAATCGAACTGTTTTCCTTCCCCGATCCACCGCCCCGTCCCTCTTACCCGGAAGCCTGCGGCCTCCGGCATCTGGCATTTGAAGTAGACGATGTGGCCGCCTACAAGGATGCGCTGGAAGTGAAGGGAGTGGAGGTGGAGGCCATCCGCGTGGATGAACACACCGGCAAGCGCTTTACCTTCTTTGCCGACCCGGACGGGCTACCGCTCGAAGTCTATGAAAGATAACCATCCATATATGAACAGTCTATAATCTACTGTGATCATGAGGCTTCCTGAAGCCGCTCAATCTCATCGCGTAGCTTTGCCGCCTCTTCAAACTCAAGGTCTGCTGCCGCCTTGAGCATCTTATCCCGTAAATGCGTAAGGTGTGCCTCAAGATTGTCACCGGC
Source organism: uncultured Rickettsiales bacterium (assembly GCA_964390025.1). Classification (GTDB taxonomy): domain Bacteria; phylum Pseudomonadota; class Alphaproteobacteria; order Rickettsiales; family UBA998; genus CAYMGS01. Next base: position 10,477 of record CAYMGS010000001.1, read on the forward strand.
CTTATACGCAGGGGCATCCGCTTCTGCCGCCCGTACATGGACGGAGCGATGATCCTGCGCGTACGGGTTCTGTTCGTCTTCCATCGCCTCAGCAATGGCACGGCGCGTAGATTTCGGTGTAATACCATGCTTTTCGTTATAATCGCGCTGAATGTTCCGCCGCCGTTCCGTTTCGTCGAGTGCCGCTTTCATGGAATTCGTCATCTTATCTGCGTATAAAATTACTTTGCCGTCTACATTCCGGGCTGCACGTCCTATTGTCTGAATCAACGAAGTTTTAGAGCGCAGGAACCCTTCCTTATCGGCATCCAGAATCGCCACCAGACCACACTCGGGTATGTCCAGCCCTTCCCTCAGCAGGTTCACGCCTACCAGCACATCAAAGCTGCCCAGCCGCAAATCACGGATAATATCGATGCGCTCCAGCGTATCCACATCCGAGTGCAGATAGCGTACCCTGACCCCATGCTCATCCAGATATTCTGTGAGCTGCTCCGCCATTTTCTTGGTCAGGGTGGTCACCAGTACGCGCCGGTTCTCCGACACCTGCGCCCGTGCTTCATGCATCAGGTCATCCACCTGTGTTTCGACCGGGCGGATTATGCATTCAGGATCAATCAGACCAGTAGGCCGGATAATCTGTTCCGTATATGAGCCCGATGTATATTCAAGCTCAATGGAGCCGGGCGTTGCAGATACAAAAATCGTCTGCGGACGTCGTGCGTCCCATTCTTCAAACTTGAGAGGCCGGTTATCCATCGCTGAGGGCAGGCGAAATCCGTGTTCCACCAGCGTTTGTTTTCGTGCACGGTCACCATTATACATGCCACGAATTTGCGGGGTGGTAACGTGACTCTCATCCACGAACAGCAATGCATCATCCGGTAAATACTGAAACAGGGTCGGAGGCGGTTCTCCCGGTGCCGTACCTGCCAGATAGCGTGAATAATTCTCAATGCCTTTGCACGTACCGGTCTCTGCCATCATTTCGAGATCAAATACGGTGCGTTGCTCCAGTCGCTGTGCTTCGAGCAAGCCGTCATGTGAACGTAAAAAATCCAGCCGCTCTTTCAACTCCTCTTTGATCTGCTTCATGGCGCGTTCAATGGTCGGGCGTGCAGTTACATAATGGCTGTTCGCAAAGATGGTGGCCGTATCTTTCGACCCCTGAGACTCACCCGTCAGAGGGTCAAACGCCCTGATGTCTTCCAGTTCATCACCAAAGAAGGACAGACGCCACGCCTGGTCTTCCATATGAGCCGGGAAAATATCCAGCGTATCCCCCCGCACACGGAATGCCCCGCGATGGAAGTTCATATCGTTGCGCTGATACTGTAGTTCGATGAGCTGACGCCCCAGTGCCTGCATATCCAGATGCATCCCGCGCTCCAGTTCAATGATCATCGAAGAATAGGCTTCTACTGATCCAATACCGTAAATACAGGAAACCGAGGCGACCACGATGACATCGCGGCGCTCCAGCAACGCCCGCGTAGCCGAGTGCCGCATGCGGTCGATCTGTTCATTGATGGATGCATCCTTCTCAATGTAGGTATCTGTTTTGGGGACGTAAGCTTCTGGTTGATAATAATCATAGTATGAGACGAAATATTCCACCGCATTATCCGGGAAGAAGCTCTTCATTTCATGATAGAGTTGGGCAGCCAGCGTTTTATTGTGGGCCATCACCATGGCAGGCCGCTGCGTCTGCTGAATGATATGCGCCATGGTAAAGGTCTTTCCGGAACCCGTTACCCCCAGCAGTACCTGATTTTTTTCATGAGCATGTATCCCCTCAGTCAGCTGACGAATTGCCTGAGGCTGATCACCGGCCGGTTCATAAGCAGATTGCAGGGAAAATCCCTTTGCTGCCGTCATCGTTACTCTCCGGTATCTGGTGCGGTCTAGTTATCGCTTTGGGACTGGCTGGGCTGAGCACTTTGGCTTGATTCGCCAAACAATCCGCCTTGCTGCTGTACCCTGACGAATGGCGGGCCGAGAATCACGATAAGCAAAGCCGGCATCAACAGCAGAATAAGGGGGATCGTCATAATGACAGGTAAACGTCCGGCTTTAGCCTCAGCAGCAGAAAGACGGGCCTGACGGTAATCTTCCGAAAGCACCCGCAGCGTATCAGTCAGACTGGTACCAAACTTCTCTGTTTGAATCAGCGCAGCGACCAGTGAACGAAACGGCACCAGATCCGTACGCTCCGCCAGATTCTGCAGTGCCGTGGAGCGATCATTGAGCAATGCCAGCTCCAGACGTGTACGGTTCAGCTCTTTTGTAATCTCGGGGTGCGCTCTGCCTAATTCCTGACAGACACGGCCCAGAGCGGCATCCAGTGCCAGCCCCGATTCCACGCAGACCACCAGCAGATCCAGCGTATCAGGAAAGGATCGAATCAGGGTTCTTTGACGGTGCTGCTTCTTATTCGTCACATACATTTTGGGGCCCAAAATTCCAATAAACAGCAGGAAGAGACCCACGGAGTAATTCAACGTCTCATCTGATCCCTGAAGACCGGCAAATACAAACATACCCCCAAGCGCTATCAATACCCAGCGACCAATATAGTTCATGAATAAGAGATAAATGGGAGCATTCATCGAGGTCATGCCGGCAGGCAATAATTCCGGCCTTACCTCGTCTATTTTTTTATCGACATCAACACCGATGCCACGCAACAGACCTTCACAGAATTTTGCAGAGCCGCTCTTCTCTTCATCCAGTCCGACCATATCATCTTCTGCAACGCCACCGGCACCCGCTGCAATTTTTTCTTCCAGCTGCTGAAGTTTTTCCTTACGGCTAAACGTCGCATCGACTGCCATATAAAGCGTAAAGACGAGAATAAAGGCCAGGCCGGCTATCAGTAATGCGCTGTCGATTTCCATCTCTTGCTCCTAAATGTCGATATCCACCATCTGGCGTACAATCCAGAACGTTAAGGCCAGAAGCCCCCCTGCCACGACCAGCAGCATATTGCCTTCCATGGAATCAAATAAGGGATCAAGGTGATGTGGCGCTATGAATAATAACAACCCAAATACCACGACTGGCAAGGCGCCAAGCACCCAACCCGTGGCACGCCCCTCAGAGGTCATCGCTTTAATTTTTAAGCGGAGTTGTTTGCGCCTTCGAATAATGCTGGAGAGATTTCCTATCACTTCTGCCAGATTACCGCCCGTTTCCTGCTGAACATTCAGCACGACCACAAAGAAATTAATATCCGGCTCGTCAATGCGTTCAGCAAGCCGGCTCAGCGCCTCGTCCATAGTACGGCCCAGCGCGACCTCGTTAGCCACCTGTTTAAACTCCGTGCTCACGGGAGGTTCCATATTCTCTGCCACCATCTGAATAGCGGTATTCAGAGGGAAACCGGAACGTACACTGCGTACAATCATATCCAGCACGTCCGGAAACATATTGATGAACTGGTCATTACGTTTCTTAATGCGCATCTCCAGGTACTTCATGGGGATGAAATACGTCAGCAATATGGCCCCCAGATATCCAACTATACCTGCGCCCATACTGCTGGCTATCATAAAGAATACAAGCAATAGCAGCAGCGTAAACAGCATAAAAGCACCTGCTTTTTGCCCATAGCCCGCCTTGAGAATGTTGGATGCCAGCGAGTATCCGCCGGGCATATTCATCATCGCACGCAGCAGGGCAGAGTCCGTGAAATCACTCTTGAACACAGTTTCAGGCGATGCTTCCTGCTGCACGGCCTGACTCTCTTCCATAATTTTACGCAGGGCGTGTTTTGTATGTTCCGTATCTGCCGTACCCAGCATTTTCGGCAGAATAAATTTCATAAGCAGCGCGAAGATTATAAAGAATACGACCAACGCGATAACGATAGACTCCAGCATGACGTACCCTTTCTTTTCTACTGCAACCCGAGACAGTGTTTTATTTCCTGATCCCGCCCAAAATATTCGGCCTGAGCGAGGAACTTGGGACGGAATGGCTGTGGCGTATATTCCCCCTTCAGTTTTCCGTCATCTCCCATACCATGACTTTTATATTCGAATAATGTCTGGCTGACGATAACATCCCCTTCCTGACCCACGATTTCTTCTATTTTTGTGACTCTCCTGCGGCCATCCCGCATCCGTTGCAATTGTACAATAAGATGCAGGGCGCTGGCAATTTGGTAACGCAGTGAACTGGCCGTCACATTGACGCCTGACATACCCACCAGATTTTCAATCCGCGCCAGGCAGTCGCGGGGGGAATTGGCGTGAATCGTAGCCATAGACCCATCATGGCCTGTATTCATTGCTGAGAGCACATCGATCACCTCGTCACCACGCATTTCGCCCAGGATAATTCGATCCGGACGCATCCGTAATGCGTTTTTCACCAACTGTCTCTGCGTCACCTCTCCAGAACCTTCTGTGGAGGGTGGGCGTGTCTCCAGCCTTAGTACATGGGGCTGATGCATTTGCAGCTCTGCAGCATCCTCAATGGTAATGACGCGCTCTCCCGTATCAATATGGCCAGAAAGCGCATTGAGCAGAGTCGTTTTTCCTGATCCGGTACCACCGGAAACAATAATATTCAGCCGTATGGCTGCACATATTTCAAGGAATCTACACATCTCCGGACTCATGGAGTCATACTCCACATAATCACTCAACGGCATTTTGTGTTTCTTGAATTTCCGGATGGAAACCAGCGACCCGTCTAATGCCAGTGGCGGAATGATGGCGTTAAAGCGTGATCCGTCTTCAAGACGCGCATCACACATGGGGCTGCTTTCATCAATGCGTCGTCCTACGCGAGAGACAATACGCTGGATAATTCCACGCAAATGCTTTTCGTTGAGAAACGAGATATCTGACAGGTATATTCTGCCGCTTTTCTCAATATAGACCCGTTCTGCTGTATTGATCATGATATCGGAGACTTCCGGATCAGAAAGCAGGGGTTCAATAGGGCCAAGCCCCAGAATTTCATCCAGTGCCTGCTGTTTAAGCAGTTCAATCTGTGCCCCTGTTAATGGTGCGTCAATTTCCTGTATGCTCTGCGAGGCTACTTCCATCACGCGTTCTTTACGCCGGGAAGGTGAGACTTTTTGTAAACTGGCAAAGTCGATCGACATCACCATTTTTTCAATCAGAGCAATTTTGGCTGTACGATATTCCGGGGTCTCCAGATTGGGATCGGTATAGGCAAGCACGTCCTCCTGCCTGCGGGAGCTGATCTCCTCGGCCTGACGCATATGATCACTGAGTGCCTGTGATGCCTGCTGTGCCTTAACAACCTGCCCCCCATGGGACTGATCCGATTCGACAACCGCCGGAAGCTGGTCGGACTCAGTTACTTCTTCGCCTGAGGTGCGAGTATAATCAGGGTCTGTTGAAGAAGGTGTATTTTTTTTACCAAACATCTCTTACCCTATGTAAGCCGTTTGACTTCATTATGCGCTATCTGGACACTGGCCGGGGATTTAAATGCCGGGCCTCCCTTTGTCGAATGCACTTTACCGGAAATCGACTCTGCCATTTGCTCCAGCTGATTTGCCAGGCTGGAGCGGCCTAATTCAATGATCGTGCTACCTTTATTCTCTGCTTTCACCACTGTCTTAATATCATTCGAGATATAAAAATTGATGGGGTGAGAGGTCACACGTTCAAAATCACGGGCATTGACGGCTTCTTTAAATTTTGCGCCACTGCGATTAATAGCTACGGAAATATTTTCTGGTTTAATACCGAGTTTTACACATTCATTCAGCAACCGTGAGCAGTGCGTCACAGACTTAAGCCATAATTGTGCTGTGAGCACAATGTGGCTGGAGCTTGTGAGTACTGCCGTCACCCAGTTCGTCCACAGATGCGGCAGGTCTAAGACAGTGTAATAATATTTTTCCTGCAGAGATTGCAGCAAGTCACGAATTGTCTCAGGGCGCACATTTGGCATATAAAGCAGCTGAGCTGGTGCTGAGACCACATCCAGATGCGGACTGTAAGATACCACCATACGCTCCATCAGCGTTGCATCAATCCCACGATCAGGGTGGTCAAAAACTTCGCGAATACCATATTGCCCGGCCAGGTCCAGATTTTTTGCCACCATGCCAAACTGATAGTCCAGATCCACTAACACTGTTTTCTTTTTCTGACCTTCTGCCAGCGCATAAGCTGTGTTGAGCGCCAGTATGCTGGAACCATCCCCGGCGGCTGCACCCAGAAAACTAATCACGGGTGTATTGGCATGACCTGAATCCGCAGAAGATTTAATCAGGATATTACGTATGGTTTCTATTTCAACCGGCTTCGGCAGGTATTCCAGCACCCCCTTATCAATAAGGGCACGGTACAGGCCAATATCGTTGGTAGCCCCCAGAACCACCACCCGGGCATCCACATTGCAGTACTCCGCCAGCTGATCCAGCTCCGGCAGGACATCATGGCCCCGATCCTCTATGTCAATAATGATAAATTGCGGAGAGTATTGTGTTTCGGAAAGGGTACGTGCCGCCTCTAGCGGTGTTCCGATGATGATATTTGCAAAAGAATATCCCAGTGATACTGCCGCCTGATTATAAAACTCCCGCTCCGAGTCATGCGTTATGATTGCTAAGACAGGGCTTTGTTGATCCATGAGTTCTCGGCTTTCAGGTCACGCAATTAATCAGTGCTTGCGTCTTCTACGCTAATATCCTCGTCATCTGCTGATTCCTGACTGGGATTGAGATAAATAGTTTCGTATACTTTTACACCTCTTTCAGCATCAAAGTAATCCAGCAGAGGCGGATTGATAAACTGACGTTTATCGGTAACCATACGCACCATGTTAGATGCCGTAGCACACCCGAACGTAGGATGTGGCATATTATATGGATTGATATGGTTGTCGATGTAGCGATGCTCGCAATCACGCGCCAGCACACGCTCATAAATCAGATGAACAGTGTTTTCTGCAGCAGAGGCGAATTTATAATCTACACCATAGAGCGCCATTACCTCTTCAGCAGCCTGACAGATAGGGTCACCCTGAATGCACAGTATTTCTGCACGCGTTGGCTGATCCTGATCAATCCAGTCGACGATTTCATCAACAGATCGCTCGGAATTGAGCTGCACGCTAACCACTTCAGAAGAAGCATCCAGCAGACTCTCGGGATCACCACGGTTGAAAAACGCTTCACGCGGAATTTCATTACACGCGCTGAGCAGACATATAACAGGGAGAAGTAAAACAAGTTGTTTCATGATTAGTCCACCATAAATCCGATTGGCCCCTCGAGGCTTGGTGTTTGTGAAATGCGCTCAGCATCATCCGAGATAGAGCCCAGCGCTCCGTAGAAGAAAGACTCCATAACACTGGCCGGCTTGAACTGATCCGTCGGCAGCTTAACATCGCCGGAAAGCATGGGATCCACGAGGTAGGGCGTAATTGCCAGCACCAGTTCCGTTTCTTCACGCTGGTATGCCGTGCTTCTGAAGAGCGCACTGAGAATAGGAACCTCACTCAGGCCGGGCAACTGTTCAATGCTGGACTGCATTTCATCTAAAATCAGCCCTGCAATCATAAAGCTTTCACCGGGTGATAATTCTACCGTGGTTTTTGCACGACGCGTTGAAAGCGCCGGGATTTGAATATTGTTGATGATAATCGCGCCCTCATCCGTGATCTCAGAGACTTCCGGCTCCACCTGTACGCGAATGCGGCTTTCACTCAGCACGATCGGAAGGAAATTAACCGATACCCCGAAAGGCTTGAACTCAATACTAATCTGCCCTTCCTCCGCCTGCACCGGAATGGGGAATTCACCACCTGCCAGGAACTGGGCCTTTTCACCCGACATAGCCACCAGATTGGGCTCTGCCAGCACCTTGAACAACCCGTCACGCTCCAGAGCCTCCAGCATACCGGAGACACCGTTGCCACTGGAATTTAGATACGTTCCACTCACGAGACCTCTTGGCGCAGAGTCACCCTCAAGATTGGCCGTAAATGTACCAAAGCCGAGAGCGCTACCATTCACAAACGCATCCAGCCCACCGCCGGTTGCCACAGAGAACACCGTATCAGCACCATTATTAATAGCCTGCAGGTTGACACCCAGATTTTTCAAGGCCGTACGCCGCATCTCACCTACCCGCACCCGCAGCATCACCTGCTGCCCTGCCGTGACTGACATAAGGTTGATGATTTTTGAGGTAAACCCTTCCGCACCGCCCGCATCACCTGCCGCAGGCGTGTTTTCGGTTGTCGCAAAGGCCGGGGCCACAAATTCATTGACGATTTTAAGCGCTTTATCAGCGGAAGAGATGCTGCTCACCTGACCCGTCAGAGCAATATTGGTATTGACCATCTCCACACCGATGGCTTCATAGGGCAAAAATTCTTTCAGCGCTTTACGAATCGCCGGAAGATCATATCCAACCACCACATCGACCGCACGGATCAATTTGCTTTCCGGATCAAATATGCGTATGGACGTGGTACCCAGCCCCTTGCCAATAATGGAAACTTTGTTTTTTCCGTGCACATACACATCGGCAACCGAAGGGTTGGCCACAATCACCTCGCCCATTTCCACCGGCACTTCAATCAATTCGGAGCGGCTTATCGGCACGACAAAATCCGTGGAAGCCAGAGCTTTTACCGGCATCACCAACATGAAGCCAACCACAAAATAAAACAAAAATTTAAACGACGAACCCATATATGTATCCTGGAGAATTCTCATGAATCTACTCGGCCTCTTCCTCGTATTCCTCATATGTCTCTTTCTGACTTTCGGCAACATTGACTTCGGTCATTTCCACGCCGCGGATAATGACCACCGAGGCCTTTCTCTTTTTCGCGCCGGAATCACTGGCACCACCATCTTCATCATACACACCGGCCTGAGACAGGTCTGCAACATGCGTAACGGGCGGTATTTCTGTTTCTCTGTCCTCAAGCCCACGCAAAGCCAGCGAAAGGTATCCTGTTTCCTGACCAAGTCGCAGGCGCTGCGCATCTTCCAAAGACACTTCCAGACTAATGCTTGAGGGCACCTCTATCTCTTCGAGCGAACCACCACCGGTAGCGCGCTGATTCACCGCCAGCACCTTAATGTCGGCCAGCAGCGTTTCCGTCACACTTTCCGTTTCTTCCTGACCTTCTTCTGCCTCTTCTTTAGGAATGCTGTGCGTTACCAATACATCCACACGGTCACCCGGATATACAAAACCGGCAACACCGGCAATACCATCGGACGCCACCGTAACCACACGCATCCCCGGCGACAGGCTAGCCGCCAGAAAACTGGGGTCGTTGGGATTGGAAAGGCGGGCCTGCACTATAGGCTCGCCCTGCTGAAAGGAAGAGCGGGTTACCATTTTTACCACAGATTGCGATGCATCCGGGCTGGTGATAAAGTTATCAAGAACAAGATGCTGGGGCCACGGCTGAGAATCAAGCATTTCCGGCTCAATCACCTCGCCTATGGAAATGGGCCGCGCAGCGATCAACACATTAAGCGTCTCAAAATCCTGCCCCTGCGCTTGAACGACAACCGTTTCTGCCGGCGCATCCTGCCCCCGAAACAGCTTAAACGCCACCACTCCGGCACCCAGGGCCAACACAAATGCAATAATAAGACCTACGAGACGCATATGATCTAATTCTTCCCCTGTTATGAGTTACTTAAAGCGTTTGCCCTAAGCAACGTCGCTGATTGTATCTTATTTAATCCATAGATACTACATATGGTTTTTACAGAGAAAGCTTTTTTTGAGTCAAGCGCTATTCGTGGCACAAATGCTGTTCGGGATAGTTTGCCCAGGCGCGTGATATAATTATCAATGCGTGACTTTCATGCCGCTTTCAGTGTGCGAGAGCTTCAGGCTTGTTACATAATATCGCATAACAAACCCATTGGCTCTTTGTGCTTTCTTAAGGCGCAGGTTTTGATTGCCCCATGCGGCCTGACATGCCATAACACAGCAGCAGGATTAACGACTACTATGTGATTTTTATACCAGACACATGCACCACGACGGCATCATTATCCTCGATCTCGGCTCTCAGGTCACGCAGCTCATTGCACGGCGTGTGCGTGAGCAGGGTGTATATTGTGAGATAATCCCTTTTAACGTGGACATTGCAACCATCCGGGAACTGAATCCGAAAGGACTTATTTTATCTGGTGGGCCGGCTTCCGTTCACGAAGACGCATCACCACGTATATCGGCCGGCGTATTTGAGCTTGGCATCCCTGTGCTTGGCATTTGTTACGGCCAGCAGCTGATGTGCCAGTTACTTGGCGGCGAGGTGCTGATGAGTCCTGAACGTGAGTTTGGACGCGCTTTTATAGAGATTGTTGCCTCATCTCCGTTTTTTGGAGATGACTGGAAATCCGGTGAATCGCATCAGGTGTGGATGAGTCATGGCGATCGTGTGGAACGTATCCCGCAGGGATTCACTGTTCTGGCCAAGACCCCGGCTGCCCCGTATGCCATTATTGCGGATGAAGCCCGCCGTTTTTACGGGGTGCAATTTCATCCGGAAGTCGTTCATACACCTGACGGCGGTAAGCTGCTGCGACACTTTACACATGATATATGTGGCTGCAGCGGTGACTGGAACATGGCTTCTTTTATGGAGGAAGCGCTTCAGAAAATCCGTACGCAGGTTGGAGATCGCAAGGTGATCTGTGCGGTCAGCGGCGGAGTGGACTCTTCCGTTGTCGCGGCATTGCTGCATAAGGCCATCGGTGACCAGCTAACCTGTATTTTTGTCGATACTGGTGTGCTGCGCTTAGATGAAGGCAAGCAGGTCAAAGTGCTGTTCAGCAGTTATTTTCATATCCCGCTGGTCTATGTGGATGCCGGAAAATTATTCCTAAACCGGCTGGAAGGGGTCAGTAACCCTGAGCGGAAGCGTAAAATTATCGGGGAGACCTTTATTGAGGTGTTTGAGGTAGAGGCGGAGAAGGCCGGGGAAGCGGATTTTCTGGCCCAGGGCACATTATATCCCGATGTGATTGAATCTGTGTCCGTGCATGGTGGGCCCAGCGCGACCATCAAATCACATCATAATGTCGGCGGGCTGCCGGAACATATGAAGCTGGAACTGATTGAACCGGTGCGGGAGCTGTTTAAAGACGAAGTACGGGCGCTGGGCATTGAGCTGGGCATGGCAGAGGACATGGTATGGCGTCACCCCTTCCCCGGGCCCGGTCTTGCCATTCGTATTCCCGGAGAGGTATCTGTTGAGAAGCTTGATATATTGCGACGGGCTGATGCGATCTATATAGAAGAAATACGCAATGCCGGTCTGTATGATGCCATCTGGCAGGCATTTGCTGTGCTGCTGCCGGTGAAAACTGTCGGTGTTATGGGCGATGCGCGCACCTATGAGTATGTCTGCGCATTGCGTGCCGTCACCGCAACTGACGGCATGACAGCAGATTATTATCCGTTCGATCATGCTTTTCTGGGGCGCGTGGCGAGCCGTATTATTAATGAAGTCCGGGGCATTAACCGGGTCGTCTATGACGTGACCAGCAAACCACCCGGAACGATTGAATGGGAATAACGTAAGGACGTATCATGGCAGATCATCTGATTGACGAAGTGGATGAGGCGCTGCGCCGGGAGCGTATTGAAGCCTTCTGGAAGAAATTCGGGCAGTATGTGGTGGTAGCCAGCGTGGGTATCCTGATACTGACGGTTGGGGTGGTAATATGGCAGAGCCACCGCTCATCACAGCATACGGAATGGACCAGCCAGCTTATTGCTACCAGTTCCGAACTGGACAGCAACCGGCAAAGCGAAGAAGCGATCATGCTTGCTGAGAATCTGGCCGCATCGTCGGATGGCGGTGCATCTGCACTTTCGCATTTATGGCTGGCACAGCTTCACATGGAAAACGGTAACCCGGAAAAAGCCCGGGACGTACTTGCCGAGCTTCCACCGGATACTGCATATGGAGATTTTGCGGCGTTGCTTTCCCAATCGATCCGTGGTGGCACGGAACCGGAGGCCCAACCTGATGTGTTTCGCTTTACCGCCATGGAACTGGAAGCCAGCGCACATCTGGCAGAGGGCCGGGAGTCTGAGGCCGCAGTACTATTAAAAGCCATCCGTGATGACGCGCTCTCACCCCAGAGCATGCGCATGCGGGCGCAATTACTGCTTGACCATATCGGCCAGCATCAGCATGGCGAGGTCGAGGCATCTGCTGACATGCTAACGGAGCCATAAGCCCATGCGTGTCTTATCACTCTTTGTAACGCTCCTGCTGCCTGCCATGCTGGCCGCATGCGATATGTTTGATGAAAAGGAAGTCAAACTGGAAGGCAACCGGATTCCCATTCTCAGTGAGCTGGGTACTTTAAACCCGAACAGCTCGCTGGATGCCACACCGGTGGTCTTGCCTGATCCGGGCGCTCCCACGGAATGGCCGCAAAGCGGTGGAAATGTCCGGCACCAGAAAAGCCATATACAGCTGGCCAAATCGATGAGCGAAGAAATCACCGCTGAGGCGGGAGACGGGTATGACTGGCCTTCCGCGCTCATTGCCGCTCCCATTATCGCTGATGGTCTGGTCTACACCATGGATGCTTCCGGTACGGTGGCAGCAGCGCAGGCCGCATCTCCCGCGTCCCGACTCTGGACCATTCATTTAGGGGAAGAGGACGCATCTGACTATATTGGCGGCGGGCTGGCTTATGAATCCGGTGTGCTATTTGCCACTGTTGCCTCGGGCCGGGTGGTCGCCATGGATGCCAAAAGCGGTAATCCTCTGTGGAGCCGCAGCCTGAAGACACCGGTACGTTCTGCTCCGGCCGTGGTGCCCGGTTATGTACTGGTGATCACTGTAGACAGCCAGCTTTTTGTACTGGACGCCAAGAAAGGATCCATACTATGGCGCCATCGCGGCATACAGGAAACTGCAACCTTGCTTGGCACGGTCATTCCGGCAGTTGATAGCGGCAAAGTGGTGGTGGCCTACCCCTCAGGTGAAATCTATGCACTGGCACTGCGTAGCGGTGAAGTGTTGTGGGCAGACTCCCTGATTCTCCCCCGACGCACTACGGCACTGGGAGCTTTCACCGGTGTGGGTGGTGATCCGGTCATTGCGGGCGGCATGGTCTACACGGTGAGTCAAAATGGCCTGCTGGCTGCCAATGCCATGAACTCCGGCACGCGTGTGTGGGAGCAACCCATTGCCTCGCACAACACGCCATGGGTCTCCGGTGACTTTCTCTATGTGGTGTCTGCCTCACGTCAGCTTGTCTGTCTGTATCGCCATGACGGACGTATTAAATGGGTGGCGGATCTGCCCGCCGATGATGACCCCGAAGCGCTGGTCGGCCCATTCCTGATCAATAATCTTGCCATTATTTTCGGGGCATCCGGCACTTATTACGCATTTAATCCGGTAGATGGCACGTTTGAAGGTGAGCGATCCTTTATTTCCGGACGCATCTCACCGCCTGCCTTTGCCGGGGGCATGATGTATCTGGTCGATCAGGACGCTACGCTCCATATATTCCGGTAAGACCCATGAAACGCGTGGTGATATTAGGCCGCCCGAATGTCGGCAAATCGACCCTTTTTAACCGGCTGGCCGGACGCAAACTCGCTATCGTTCACGATCAGCCCGGCGTAACCCGTGACCGCAAGGTGGCTATTGCGGATATGGGGCCGGTGGATTTTGAAATCATCGACACGCCCGGCCTGGAACAGGCGGCGGAGGGGAGTCTGGAGAGTGCCATGACATCGCAGGCGATGGTGGCACTTGAAGACGCCGATATCATCCTGTTTATCATCGATGCCCGCAGCGGGCTAACCCCGGAAGACCGTTTTTTCGCTGATCTGGCGCGACGTACCGGGCATCCGGTGATACTCGGTGCCAATAAATCCGAGTCGCACCGGGCATCCCCCGGCCTGATGGAGGCATACGAGCTGGGGTTCGGTGACCCGGTTGCTCTCTCTGCCGAGCATGGGCTGGGCATCTCTGACCTGTATGCAGCACTGGAACCACATCTGCAAGCGGATGCGGAGGATATAGAGGAAGCGGAAGAGGATACAGATGCGCTGCTCCAGATCGCCATCGTCGGACGGCCCAACGCCGGCAAATCCACGCTCATGAACGCCCTGCTCGGCGAAGACCGGGTGCTGGCCGGGCCACAGGCCGGGCTGACCCGTGATGCGATCATGGTGGAGACCACCCTTGGCGGAAAACCCGTCAAACTGGTAGATACAGCCGGGCTACGCCGCAAAGCCCGTGTTCAGGAAAGCTTAGAGAAGCTCTCCGTCGGCGATGCATTGCACGCCATCCGTTTTGCCCATGTGGTGATCGTGATGATCGATGCCACACAACCGCTGGAGAAGCAGGATAATGTGATTGCCTCCCTGATTGAGCGTGAGGGGCGCGCCTGCGTGCTGGCGGTCAACAAATGGGATCTGGTGACCGAACAGCCCAAAGTGCTGCTGGGTGATATTCGCCACCGGCTGGATGATGTTGCCCCGCGTATGAAGGGCATTCCCGTGGTGCCGATGTCTGCCAGCAAGGGCCAGGGATTTCAGGAGCTGACCAAAGCAGTATTTAAGGTTTATGAGCTGTGGAACACGCGCATCCCCACGGCCGAGCTGAACCGCTGGCTGGATGAAGCCACTATGCGCCATATGCCGCCACTGGTCAGCGGCAGACGCATCAAACTGCGTTACGCCACGCAGGCCAAAAGCCGCCCGCCCACCGTGATTATCTTCGTAAACCGTAAAGGGCTGCCGGACAGTTACATCCAGTACCTGCGCACCTCGCTGCGCTCTACGTTCAAACTACCTGGCATCCCACTGCGTATCAGCATGCGCACAGGCAAAAACCCTTATGTAAAGGAATAGGGGAGATTCTGTGACGTGCCTCACAGGGCGCTTTCACATCAGATAACTTCTTCACTCCACAGCAGGATCAGAAAGGCTACGGAAATGGCAAGACCGTATGGCACCGGCTCACCATGCGTCAGCAGCCGGGGAATATGCGTGTCTGTATCGCGCTTGGCCAGCAGGGCGGGAAGTGTCAGACGCAGAATGTATATACCCAGAGCTAACGCCCCTCCCAGCAGACCCGTATAGACCAGCAGTTTCAGCAAGGTTTCGCTCCAGCCACACCACAGCGCCAGCGCACACAGCAATTTAATGTCGCCCGCTCCCATAATATTAAAAGCAAACAGTGCAAATCCACCGGCAAAGACAGCACCCAGCGCCAGCAGGCCATACAATACATCCACATCCGCCGGACTCAGCACTACATATACAGGATACAGCAGCAGGACGGCCAGATTCAGCCAGTTGGGAATAACGTACCGGGTGAGATCATAAATAAACACTGCCGCCATCAGAGCACTCAGTATCAGCGTAAAGATCAGCGTTATGTCTGTCATGGTAAAACCGTTCGTCTTTCTTCCGGCCCATGTTATAGTGGCAGGCATGGGCTATGCGCAAAAAGAAAAACATGATGATTGATTTTATTCTGCAGGCGATGATTGCGTACGTCATCTTTGTGCTGGTGATGTATTACCTGCAGGATCGCTTCCTCTATTTCCCTGAACGCGACGCGCTGGAGCCGGAAGCGTATGGCTTAGAGGGGTTTGAACCGCTTGGCTCGGTGACCCGGGATGAGGTGCATCTGATGTCTTGGTGGAAACCGCCACTGCCCGGCTACCCGGTAGTGATTTATTTCCACGGTAATGCCGGACATCTGGGCCTGCGCGCAGAAAAACTGGAGGCGATTGCCAAAGAAGGGCTCGGTGTACTGGCGCTGAGCTGGCGTGGCTACGGGGCCAGTACCGGTGAACCATCGGAAAACGGCCTGTACGAAGATGGTCGGGCCGTGCTGGCGATGGCGATTGAACATATGGATATCCACCCTGAATCTATCATCCTCTATGGCGAGTCGCTGGGCAGCGGCGTAGCCGTGCATCTGGGTGCACTGATGAAGCTTGGTGGGGTGGTGCTGGAAGCTCCTTACATTTCCATACTCAAACGGGCACAGGAGCGCTTCCCCATCTTGCCGGTGCGCCTGATGCTTAACTCTAAATTCGAGTCCATTGATAAAATTCCTAACCTGCAATCGCCGTTGCTGGTTCTTCACGGAGAGAAGGATGAAGTGATTCCCGTGCATCATGGCCGCACAATCCTGAACGCCGCGCCGGAACCCAAAAAGGGGATTTTCCTGCCCGAAGTCGCGCACAGCGATTTTCCCTATCCCCTGATTGCTACCGAAGTCATGACATTCGCCCGGGAGCACGGCCTGTTGCCGGAGCAGGCCGACTAAACCTCCATCGCCGCGTATTTCAGGCGCAGCACGGCAGATTGCAGTACATTGACCTTTGCCTCTTCGCTTGGGATAGCATCGCCACACAGGGCTTTGACCGGCAATCCGGGCCGACGCGGGAGGAAACGTCGCCATGTGCCTTTATATTTACGGCTGAGCAGACTGCCCCACAGGCCCGTCAGCGCTACCGGGTAGACCGGCACCGGGTCACGCTGGAGGATGAATTCGATGCCGGGACGAAAGCGCATCAGGCTGCCGGTCGGGGTGAGCTGCCCTTCCGGGAACAGGCAGATCAGGTCGCCCTCTGCCAGACCCTCGGAAATGGCTTCCAGCGCCGCCTTTACCTTCTCCTTGCTTGGATAGATCGGAATGGCACGGTTAATACACATAAAGTGATGGACAATGGGCAGGCGGTAAATCGGCTCATAAATCACGAACCGTACCGGTCTCCCTACGGCCTTATGCACCGCTGCCGCCATCAGCGGCCCGTCCATGTATGACACATGGTTACAGATCAGCACTGCAGGGCCGCTTTCGGGAATACGATCAAATCCGTGAAAACCGGGCCGATACAGCTGGTCGATCAGCCAGGTGCCAAAACGGCGATAATGTGGCTCAAGTAATGTGTAGCAACCCATAGCATCCTGATGTTTCCCTGTATTATACCATATTGGCTGGCCTTAATCCTCCATTAACGCTTGGCGGGTAAGGTCGGGGCGTGTATCATGCCGGGAAGTTGAGAGCCACTATGTCGAAAGTTTACGATAACGCAGAATCAGCATTGCACGGCCTGCTACATGATGGAATGACCATCATGGCAGGTGGTTTTGGCCTGTGTGGCATTCCGGAACATTGCATCAAGGTCATGGTGGATTCCGGTGTGAAGGACTTAACCATTATTTCCAATAATTGCGGTGTGGATGATTTTGGTCTGGGCCTGCTGCTGCATAATAAGCAAATCCGCAAGATGGTGTCCTCTTACGTCGGCGAGAACAAGGAATTTGAGCGGCAGTTTCTGGCAGAAGAGTTAAAGATCGAGTTTAACCCGCAAGGCACACTGGCCGAGCGCATCCGGGCAGGGGGCGCCGGGATTCCGGCCTTTTACACCAAAACCGGTGTGGGTACGATCGTGGCGGAAGGCAAAGAAACCCGTACATTTCACGGTGAGGAATATGTGATGGAGACGGGCCTGAAGGCGGACCTTTCCATCGTGAAAGCCTGGAAAGGTGATACCTCCGGCAATTTGTTATTCCGCAAAACCGCCCGTAACTTCAATCCGATGATGTGCATGGCGGGTAAAGTGACGGTAGCAGAAGTGGAAGAGCTGGTGGAACCGCATGAGCTGGATGCCGACAGCATCCACACACCCGGCATTTTCGTGCAGCGCGTCTTTAAAGGCGAACAGTATGAAAAACGGATTGAGTTCGCCACCACCCGCACCCGCCATGAGGCAGAGACAGCGGGTGAAGGAAGCGAGGTATAAGGATGATGAAAGATGAGAGAATCATGGTGAGTGAACACCGACACACGTCATGCGAACAGTATGTTCGCATCTGCCAAGAGCCCGCGAAGCGGCGCGCCACCGGAGGGCCAGCAGGCCCGCACGGGGCGCAGTCAGAGGATAATTAACATGCCATGGTCACGTGAACAGATTGCCGAGCGTGCTTCTCGCGAACTGAAAGACGGGTATTACGTCAATCTGGGGATTGGCATCCCGACCATGGTGGCCAACTACATCCCCGAAGACATCACCGTGACGCTGCAAAGTGAGAACGGGATGCTCGGCATGGGCCCGTTCCCCTACGAGGATGAGATTGACCCTGACCTGATTAACGCGGGTAAGCAGACGATCTCCGAACTGCCGGAAAGCTCGTATTTTGACAGTGCCACCTCTTTTGCGATGATTCGCGGCGGGCATATTGACCTGACTATTCTTGGCGCATTGCAGGTGGCAGAGAATGGCGACATCGCCAACTGGATGGTACCCGGCAAAATGGTCAAGGGCATGGGCGGCGCGATGGATCTGGTCGCCGGGGTGAAGCGCGTGATCGTGGTGATGGAACATAATGCGAAAGATGGCTCCGCCAAGCTGGTGCGTGAATGCTCCCTGCCGCTGACCGGCACCGGTGTGGTAGATATGATTATCACCGAACTCGGCGTTTTTGAGATGACCGGCGGTGTGTTCCACCTGACCGAACTCGCCCCCGGCGTTCTCAAAGAAGAAGTGCTGGAGCGCACCGAAGCGAAGATTGAAGTAAGTCTTTAGCCGATTTCAAACAAACCTTCGACCTCCACAGCTACACCAAATGGCAGACCGGATACACCCACAGCAGCACGGGCATGGGCGCCTTTTTCTGAGCCGAATACATCCACCACCAGGTCAGACGCACCATTAGCCACTTTCGGGTGATCGGTGAAATCAGATGCGGCATGGACGAATACACCGAGCCTGAGTACGCGTTTTACATGATCCAGTGAGCCATCGCAGGCCAACCGCAAGTGTGCCAGCACATTCAGCGTGCACAGGCGGGCACATTCCTGGCCTTCTTCCACGGAAAATTCGCGCCCCACCGCACCAATATATTGCGGCGCGCCTTCTACCATGGGCAGCTGGCCTGAAATCACGACCAGATGATCAGAAATCGTATAGGGCACGTAATTGGCTGCCGGTGCACTCACATGCGGCAGTTGAATGCCCAGCTCTTCGAGACGCTTCTCTGTACTCATAATCATTTCTCCTGACCTGATGAATGTATCGTTGATACGTTACAAAGCCCGCCACCGGAAGGCCAGAGAAATCTG
The DNA here is from genome assembly GCA_964390025.1 of uncultured Rickettsiales bacterium. Classification (GTDB taxonomy): domain Bacteria; phylum Pseudomonadota; class Alphaproteobacteria; order Rickettsiales; family UBA998; genus CAYMGS01. The sequence continues at coordinate 29,578 of CAYMGS010000001.1, forward strand.
GCCAAATAGTCACAGCCTACAAACAAAGGGCAACTATATAGAGCATTAGTAGACACTCTCTATTTATAAGTATTTGTATAAAATTTATACTATGTTGTCACAAAACTGTAACATTTCTGTGGTACTTTTGGAGTACGGGGTCATCCCCAAATGGCTTCGTATCCTACAATGGTTAACTTTATAGACTGGAGAGAAACATGTCTAATATCAAAAATTCTATTTTCCTACTGAGCTTCTTCGCACTGGCCCTGTTTGCGCCGCAAATGGCTATGGCGACCCCGCTCTCTGAGACCCTTTGTGCGGTAGTAGAGTGGTTTACGGGCCCGACGGGTGCTGGTATCGCGACCTTAGCGATCATCATCATCGGTGTTGGTGCGTTGCTCGGTAAAGTATCCTGGGGTATGGCGATCATCGTCGGCCTGGGCGTTGCCACCGTATTCGGTGCAGGCGAGCTGGTTGAAGCTCTGAGTGCAGACGGCGCCCAGTGCTAATCGCAGCACACCTCGGATAATAATCCGATTAACCATTGGGGTACCTGCTGGAGTTGTCTTTGAGGCGGCTCCGCAGGTTCCCCACATTCTGGGGCAGGACAAACTTACTACACGACGGAGCGTCAGACCATGGTCTCCTTTTCCTTCAGAACCAACAATGAAGAGCTTGAGGCTTTCCGCGACATCACCGATGATGTCATAGAATCTGACTTTGTTCCCTACGCCTGCCACTATAATCCACATACATTACTTACAAAAAACGGTGAACTATTACAGACTATCAAGGTCACCGGTGTCGCACATGAGCTGCTTGGCCATCAGGACGCCAACCTCCGGGGCACTCTGAGAGAAGCTATCCGTGACTGCATTACCTCTGACTCCTTTGCCTTGTGGTTCCACACGATTCGCCGCGAAGCCGACCTTTCAGCGCCCGGTGAGTTTGAGAATGATTTTGCCAGGGATTTGCACCAGTCGTGGGAATCGCGTAACCGGTTTAAGAATCAGTATACGAATGAAGTCTATATCACCATTGTGCATGAGGGGCAGGATGCGTCCATTGGCAATGTACAGAATTTTTCCAAAGGCCTGATTCCGGCCCGCGACATTCGCTGGCGCAACGAGTATCTGGACGAAACATACGAAAATCTCAACACCGTGGTAGAGCACATGATGGAAAAGCTGGAGGCCTTTGGGGCACACCGGCTGACCTTTTATGAGAAAGAAGGCGAGTTTTACTCTGAGCTCAGCCAGTTTCTCGAGAAAATCATTAATCTTGTCGAGCGGCCCATGCCGGTTGAGGAGCAGGATTTATGTACAACGCTGGCCAGCGGTGAAATTACCTTTGGCTTTAATGCCATGGAGGTGCGTACGGGAAACCGCCGCCGCTTTGCCTCGATCATTACTATCAAAGAACATAAGGAAGCCTCACTGAAAGCCATTGACGGCTTTTTGCAGCTCCCCATCGAATTTATCGTCACGCAATATGTCAACTTTATCAATACGGATACCGCGCTGGAGCAATATCAGGATCAGAAAATGCTGACGGAACTCAGCGGGGATGACAAGCTCGCGAAAATCTCTGAGATTGACGATATTATCAGTAGTAACGCCAATAATCCGACCTCGTTCGGTGAACAGCAAATGACGGTCTTTATTCTGGCCGATTCCATCAAATTGCTGGAGAAACATGTCCGCCGCACCGTAAATTACCTGTTTGAGTACGGCATTATTTCCATCCGCGAGGATCTGCGTTTCGAACAATGTTACTGGGCGCAGCTACCGGCTAATTTTGAGTTTATCAAACGTGTTTCACCTAATAGTCTGTCGCGTATCGGCGGATTCGCCAATCTACATAATTTCCCTGTAGGCAAGGCAACAGGGAATCACTGGGGTGCTGCAGTCACCACATTCCACACCGCCTCCGGGACACCGTATTTCTTCAACTTTCATCAGAAGGAATCCGGCCACACCTCTATCATCGGCCCTTACGGTTCCGGAAAAACCGTGCTTACCAACTTCCTGGTCACGCAGGCACTTAAATTTAACCCTCGCGTCTTTTATTTTGACACGGGCGGCGCATCCAAAGTCTTCATGGAACTGATAGGGGGGGCGCACTGTCCTGTCAGCATGGAGAGTACAGGGCAGGGCATTTTCAACCCCTTCTCGCTGCAAGCCTCACCTGCCAATACCGAATTCATTGCCCGCTGGCTGATCGTATTGCTGCGCATGGCAGGGGACCCGGTGGATGACAACCAGAAAGCGGAAATCCGCACGGCAGCAGAAACCACCCTGTCACAACCCATGGAACAGCGTCATTTTTCACGCTTCATTGAGATTCTGTCCGAACAGTCACCGGAGACAGCCGCTGTGTTCCACCACTGGCGGGAGGGCGGCAAACATGGACATGTCTTTACGGCAACCAGCGACCCGATGACAACCAACCCGGATATTATCAGCTTTGACCTGAGCGCAGTTATGCAGGAAGAGGCCGTCCTGATCCCGGTGTTCTCATACCTGCTCCAGCGCTGTATGGATGTCATCGGTGATGACCGCCCGGAGATTCTCATGATCGATGAAGCCTGGACACTACTGAGAAACTCACATGTGGCCGGAAATATCGGCGGCTGGCTGAACCGCCTGACGGAGAGCAACGCCATTGCCATATTAACAACAGAATCCATCGATCTTGCCGGGGAGCAACCGTTTACGCCCGGCCTGATGAGTGAAATGGTGACGCAAATCTATTTGCCCAACGAAGACCCCTCCGATGTGTATCAGGAGGCCTTTGGACTGGACGACCTTGAATTTGCTTATCTGGACGTGATGGATCTGGAAGAACGACATTTCCTGATCAAACGCTCAGGCGAGACCATTGTCGGTGAGCTGAATCTCGCCGGGCTGGATCATATTATTGCAGGCCTCTCAGGGCAGACACTGGAAGAGCCCGAGGATGCCGATGAAGACCTTCCGATACGGAATGTATTTAGTGAGGGGTGATTAAACATAAAAAAAGGCCGTCATATGCGGATGATAAGAAAAACAGGCCTGATACTCTGTCTTGCGGTAGTATTATTCTTACCCAAGGGCGTGGGGGATGCTTCTGCGCAAAACGCCGTCGATTATGCTGCATTTGCCGTTGGTTTTTCATGTGCCGGGCCTGTTGCACTCGGACAGCTCTTTGATAACGGCATGGGCCGCTGTGACCCGCAGGGCACCGCCAACCTGTTCAGCAATGCCGTCTGCACCTATGAAAACATCGTTGATCAGGTGTTAGGTAAACTCTATTGCGGGATGCAGTGGTCGCTACTGGAGCCTCTGGGCGCATTGATGGTCATGTTCGTCACACTGATTGGTGCCGGGTTCGCTGTTGGCATCCTGCCCTTTACGGCCCGTGAAACCGTACTGGCCCTCTTTAAATTCGGACTGGTGTATTATTTCGCTACGGAATCCCAGCTGACCATCGAGCTGATCTACGAAGGACTGATGGGCTTTATTCAGGACACCGTTCTCATGGTGATGGCACATGTAGCACCTACTGTGGGCAGTCTGAGCGGCCCTGGCGGCCTGTTTGACCGCATGGATGAAATTCTTGCTGAATTCGCCAATAACGCCGCCGTCAGTCAGGACCCGGACAATCCCTGTGAAGCCGGCCTGATCGCGATGTTCATGACCTTTGTCGGTACCGTACCCATGCTGGCATTCTTCGGTGTCGGCATGGCCATTCAGTTTGTGCTGGTCTTCTTCCAGATGATCCTTGGCTACTTCATTGCGATCACCGGCATTATGTTCCTGACAGCGCTGGCCCCGATCTTTTTGAGCTTTGCCCTCTTCAAATTCACCCGCAATTATTTTGACCAGTGGGTTGGATACCTCCTGTCTTTTGCGGTGCAGGTGTTTGTGGTAGCGGCCTTTATCGGTGTAATTATCTCACTGGAGCTGGATGAAGATCTACAGGAGCTGTTCGAGCTGGCCCGGCCCTATACCGTGGTGCAGCAGGTGGAAGGCGTTCGCGTCCCTTATCGTGAATGGTGCAGCATTTGTGAGCCAACCGAATTTGGAGCCTTTGGCATTACCTGTAAGAGCGAAGACCCGCTGCACCCGCACAGTCTGCTGACCAACCCCGATACCGTACGTATTTTCGGCACACGCTTACTGAAGATTCTTATTCTGGCCTATATTCTCCATAAGGCCATGATTGCTGTTCCCGGTGTGGCCCGTGCCATCGGCGCAGCTCGTCATGCGCCCGCCATTGCCGGTGTAGATGTGTTCATTCCGTCACGCTCCATCCGTTATCCCGGTATGGAGGGGCTGGGTCGCGGCGCACAAAGCATGACCCGCACCGATGGCATACGCCAGGCCTTTAATCCTTTAGTAACAGGCAGAAATTAGACTGCAACTTTCTGCTTCACAAGCCCCTTGTAGCAGGAAAGCATCATGCGGCGAATGAATCACATTGAATTAGATATTCTAACTCTATATGTTGTAGAGTATTGTCAATTGCTATACAACATAACCAGATATCAGACACTTTAAACAGAAGAGATTATGGCCAAAGACAAGGAGGAGCCCCAGCAGGAAGATGCTGGCAAAACCAAAAGCTGGTATAACGACAAATACCAGTCCGTGCTGGTTCAGCGTAACATCTTTGCCGTCATTACGCTGGTAAGCCTGCTTACCTCCCTGATTGCTGTTTTTGCTGTACAGAGCCTGGCTCCGCTTAAATCCGTTGAACCTTTTGTTATTCAAATTGACGACAAATCAGGCATTACCGAGGTTGTGGAGCCGATCACCCGGGAAGAACTGACCTCTAAAGAAGCACTGGACAACTACTTTGTCTGGCAATATGTCCGCTCCCGCGAGACCTATGATACGTCGGATAATTTACGCAATCGCGATATTGTTCGGGTGATGAGTCATCCTGAGGTATATTCCACGTATCGCCGGGAAATTTCACCGCAAACGCCCGGCAGCCCCTATAATCGACTGGGTAAAATTGGTCAGCGCATCTGTAGCGACCCTGTGGTAACATACCTCAATGAAGATGGGCGGAAAGTGGCGCAGGTGCATTTCGTGATTACCGAGCGCATTCGGAACGAGGCGCCGTTTGAGTATAACAAAATTGCAACGCTTGAATATGATTATGTCACACTGGAATTGGCCCGGAAGGAAAGGTTTATTAACCCGCTGGGCTTTAGGGTGTTAAACTATCGAATCGATGATGCAACGGTAAGACGATGAAAACATTATTCCTAAGCGTTTTGTTTTTCTGTGTAATGGGCCTGACGGCGGGTGCATATGCTACAGAGCCCGTGGTAACGGATAGCCGCATCAAAACGTTTGTCTATAATGAATATGACGTCTACAGCATCTATACCCATTACGGTTATCAGACCAATATTGAATTTGGTGAAGATGAAGAGATTGTGACCGTCTCTGTGGGTGACCGCATTGCATGGCAGATTGTCCCGGTAGGCCGTCGCCTGTTCATTCGGCCTATGGAAGAGAATGCTCACACCAATATGACCGTCATTACTTCTGAGCACACCTATCAATTCGATCTGCGTTCATCGGGAACGGGGAAATTGCGTCCTGCTGAAGAGCTGGCTTACGTGATTCGCTTCTATTATCCGGAAAAAGATGAGCGGCTAAGCATCGCCCCCCCCGCGCAGGCAGCACAGATGATTGAAGCAACCATGCCGGTCACCGCATCCTATAATTATCAATATACCTATACCGGGCCGGATGCGCTGGCTCCCACCAAGATTTTTGACAATGGCACGGAAACCTATTTTCAGGTTCAGCCACAAAATGGCGTGGTTCCGCGTGTGTTCGTGGTAGGTCCTGACGGTAAGGAGTATCCTGTCAGTGCACGTCGCACTGATGACGGGTTTGCCGTTGTGCGAACAGTGGCGCCGCGTTTTGTAGTGCGCTATAGCGCGTCGGAATATGTGTGTATTTATAATGAGGCCATCTAAGGTAGTGCGGCTGTATGGTGAACGATCCAAATAATCCTGGCACCGGAACTCCTCCTCCCCCTCCACAGGGAGGTGATATACCCGGATACGATCAGCCCGACGATGGCGGTGGGCTGGAAACGGGAGCGCCTGCTGTAGCCGCAGCGCCGGGCAAATTTTTTCTGATTCTGTTTCTTGGCGTAGCCTTTCTGTTCTTCGTGGTCTATTTCGTAATTTTTGCGGGTGAAGACGACAAACGAATAGTGCAGGACACCAAGCCGCAACGTGTAGCCAAGGCGGATTTTGAAGCGCCACCTGCTCCTCCGCCGCCTGCTCCTACACCTCCCCAGCGCCCGATTGTACCGGACGTTCCTGATGCGCCTCCCTTGCCCCAGGTTCCCGTGGTGAGTGAGAGAGAGCCAACCAATGAGCAATATCTGGAACGCCTGCGCTCGGAAATGATGGTATTTAATTCTACCGATAGCCTGCTTGCCGGGTTTGAAGACCAGCAGGCGGCAGAAGATGACTTTGCAGCGCATGATCCTAACCTTGCGTTTGCCCGTAAGGCCATGCGCGCCTCCAGCAGCCAGAAAGCCAAAGCCGGACATATCGGCGATATGTACTCGACCATTGCACAGGGCAAATTAATCCATGGTGTGCTGGAAACGGCTGTTAACACGCAACTCCCCGGTGTCATCCGCGCTATTACCAGCCGCGATATCTACGCCGAGGCCGGGCGCGCACGGCTTGTTCCCAAAGGCTCCCGTCTTATCGGCGTTTATAATACGGATATTTTCCGTGGACAGGAGCGCGTCTTTATTGTGTGGACACGTATTATTCGCCCGGATGGAGTTGATATCATGGTGGGTTCTCCCGGCGTAGACAAACTGGGCCGGGCCGGACTTGAAGGATTTGTGGACGGACGATTCCGCGAACTGTTCTCCACTGCTATCCTGACGAGCATTATCTCTATTGGAGTGGCAACTGCTGCAGAAAGTCTGGTGGATGACGGACAGGTTACAACCACACGTGATATTGACGGCAGTACGTCCAGCAGCGGCTCTGCTTCCGCCCAGGCAACGGCACAATCGGTGGCGAATATTGGCGGAGTGGCACGGCGTGTGATTGACAATATCATTGATACACGGCCGGTGATTACCATTGATCAGGGCACCAAGATTAACGTTATGGTCAATCGTGACCTGATCTTCCCGACCACCGTCTTGCAACAAACAACGTTTATCGAATGAGTATTACCGCTCTTGAGACGTATCTTCGCCCTCTCAAGGATTTGTTTGATCAGGAGGGCATCGCGGAGATTTCTGTTAATCGCCCCGGTGAAGTATGGGTAGAGCAATATGGTGATATGCACCGCAGGGAAATGCCGGAATTCGACATTCAGCACCTGATGTCGATGGCGCGGCTGGTGGCACAGTCTACGGAACAGAAAATCAGCGAAGAGAATCCGCTTCTCTCAGCCACCTTGCCGGATGGTTATCGTATTCAGGTCGTATTCCCGCCTGCCTGTGAAGCAGGGAATGTCATCATGTCCATTCGTAAACAGACAGTGCTTAATCTGAACCTTGAGCAATATGAAGCCATTGGCGCCTTCCAAAGCACCGCCGTACGCCAGATGGAAAATGAAGATGATAAAAAATTACGCGCCTTGCTTGATGGCGGTGCGATCCGTGAATTTCTGACTGAGGCCGTACGTTTTCGCAAAAACATTATTATCAGTGGTGGTACCTCCACCGGTAAAACAACGTTTATGAACGCGGTGTTGAAAAAAATTCCGCCGGAAGAGCGGATTATTACCGCGGAAGATGCCCGCGAGGTGAATCTGGAGCATTTGCCCAACCGTGCCCACCTGCTTGCGTCACGGGGCGGACAAGGGCGCGCACAGGTGACGATGCAGGATCTGATTGAGGCCTGTCTGCGTTTGCGCCCCGATCGCATTATCGTAGGGGAGCTACGTGGTAAAGAAGCATTCAGTTATCTGCGTGCCATTAATACGGGCCACCCGGGTTCTATCTCGACTTTGCATGCCGATTCACCTAAACTGGCATATGAACAGTTGATTCTGATGATTATGCAGGCCGGTCTCGGCATTACGCGGGATCAGATCAAGGAATATGTCGATAGCATCATCAACGTGGTGGTGCAGCTCAAACGCGGCGCGAAGGGCAAACGTTATGTGTCGGAGATTTATTTCAAGGACGATATAAGTGGCAGCCTCTAAAAAAGACAGTGCAGAACTTGGTAATTTCCTGCTGTTAGTGCTGGTGATCGTACTGCTTGTGGTGATTCCTTCGGCCGGAGGTTTCTTCACCGCTACGTGGATGGGCTACAACCATATTCTGGAAATGTCACAAAAGCCTCCTGTCCAGCCGGGACAGTTGCTTGCCGGCATGAAAGCTCAGTTTGATTATCTCTGGCAGATTTTCCAGTATATTCAGTCTACCAAAGACTATTACGAGACGTCCTACCCGGATTATGCCGATCAATATTTTGGCAGTTCATTTGCCATGAAGTTTTACGGCCCACTGGTTGGTGGCCCACTACTTAGCGCACTGTTGTTATTCTTTATGCGTGCTCCTTTAATGGACTTTCGTCCTTTTAAGGGTCAGGAAAGCATTCACGGGGATGCCAAATGGGCTGATGAAGCTGAGATTCGCCGGGCTAAGCTGCGTGCTAAGAAAGGCATTCTTCTCGGACGGACCGGCTCCAATTATTTAATTGCCGATGACTTTCAGCATATCCTCTTATTTGCACCAACCGGTTCCGGTAAAGGTGTCGGTTTCGTGATTCCTAACCTCCTTTACTGGGAAGAATCCGTCGTCTGTCACGATATCAAACTGGAGAACTACGAACTCACCAGCGGCTACCGGACAGAAAAGCTCAATCAGAAATGCTATGTCTGGAACCCGGCGGACCCTAACGGTATATCGCACTGCTATAACCCACTGGACTGGATTTCTGAAAAACCCGGGCAGATGGTCGATGATGTGCAGAAGATCTGCAACCTGATTCTCCCGGAGCAGGAATTCTGGCAAAACGAAGCGCGTTCGCTGCTGCTGGGTGTGATCCTGTACCTGCTGGCCGTACCGGAGAAAATCAATTCCTTCGGTGAAGTGGTACGTACCATGCGCTCCGATGATGTGGTCTATAACCTTGCGGTCGTACTGGACACGATCGGCGGGCGCATTCACCCGGTGGCCTATATGAATATCGCCGCGTTCCTGCAAAAAGCGGATAAAGAACGCTCCGGTGTGATTTCTACCATGAACTCCGGGCTGGAGCTCTGGGCTAACCCGCTGATCGATACGGCAACGGCCACCAGTGACTTTGACTTACAGCAACTCAAGAAACAAAAAGTCACTGTATATGTGGGGGTGACACCTGACAACCTGCAACGTCTGGAGCCACTGCTCAAGGTATTCTATCAGCAGGCTACTGACTTCCTGACCCGACATATGCCACGCAAGGATGAGCCATATGGCGTGATGTTCCTGCTCGATGAGTTTCCTTCACTGGGGGAAATGCCACAATTCCAGATCGGCATCGCCTATTTCCGTGGGTATCGCGTGAAGCTATTCCTGATTGTTCAGGATACGCAACAGCTTAAAGGCATCTACGAGGAAGCAGGTATGAACTCCTTCCTCTCCAACTCCTACTACCGCATTACCTTCTCGGCGAACAATATTGAGACGGCTAACATGATTTCCCAGCTGGTGGGAAATAAAACGGTAGAGCAATCGTCACACAACAAGCCGCGCTTTATGGATCTCAATCCTGCATCTCGTACGATGCATGTTTCAGAAACGCAGCGCGCCCTGCTGCTACCGCAGGAAGTGATCCAGCTACCGCGCGATGAGCAGATTATCCTGGTGGAATCCTTCCCGCCGATTAAATGTAAGAAAATTTTCTACTTCAAAGATAAGTTCTTTACCAAGCGACTGCTGCCTCAGATCGAGATTCCCACACAGGAACCCTACGATCCCCGCAAGAAAAAGGCTGAGCCGGAACCGCCTCCTGCTGAACCGGAGTCCAAGCCTGAGAGCGTTGCACCGCCACCTCCGCCCGCTGATAACCCTCCCGCCTCCGCTCCGGCCGATGCACCTAAACCTCCTGCTCCTCCGGCGCCTCCTGCTGAGGAAGCTGCTTCGGCAGCGCCTCCTCCGCCACCTCCTGCAGAAAGCAATAATCAACCTGCCGTGCCGGAGCCAAAACCGACGGCGGCGGCACCACCCCCTCCACCACCGGCACCGCCTAAAGAAGGCGGCG
>CAYMGS010000001.1:39815-46337 GCA_964390025.1 uncultured Rickettsiales bacterium
TTGATGATTAAATAAAACCGTATACAGGCTGTGCCGTTTAAGCATGCCGGGTGGCTGCTATCAGGCCTTCTTTGGGCGATGAGGCACTGGCCATCTCCCGTCTGGGCATACGGCCTGCCAGATATGCCTTACGGCCTGCTTCCACCGCCAGTTTCATGGCCTCGGCCATCAGGACCGGATCATCGGCTTCTGCGATAGCTGTGTTCATCAGCACCGCATCACAGCCCAGTTCCATCGCAATGGCTGCATCTGAGGCCGTGCCTACACCAGCATCCACCAACACCGGCACCGTAGCCTGCTCGACGATCAGGCGGATATTAAGCGGGTTCTGGATACCAAGCCCGGAACCAATCGGAGCGGCAAGCGGCATCACTGCTGCGCATCCCATCTCTTCCAATGCTTTGGCCACCAGCGGGTCGTCATTGGTGTAAGCCATCACCTCGAACCCTTCTTCAATCAGTATCTCTGCAACTTTGAGTGTCTGCACCACATCCGGGTACAGCGTTTTCCTGTCACCAATAACTTCCAGTTTGACCAGATTCCAGCCACCGCTCTCCCGTGCAAGCCGCAAAGTACGTATGGCATCTTCTGCCGTGTAACATCCCGCCGTATTCGGCAGATACGTGTAGGTTTTGGGGTCAATATAGTCACTGAGGCGCTCTCCGGCAGGTGCATTCAGGTTTGTACGCCGCAGGGCCACCGTCACGATCTCCGCACCGCTTGCCTCAATGGCTGCCTGTGTCTCTGCCAGATCTTTGTATTTGCCGGTACCTACCAGCAGGCGCGAGGTGAATGTCTGTCCGGCTATGTTGAGAGAATCATCCACCACCAATAAACTCCACAATTTCGATACGATCTCCCACCTGAAGGGGAGTTTCCCCATAACGCGATTTGGGCACAATTTCAAGATTTTGCTCCACGGCGATATCCTGTGGGTCAAGTCTGAGTGTTTCAATCAGCGCTAAGACCGTCTTTGCATGGATTTCCCGTTCCTCGCCGTTGATGAAAAGCTGCATTTCGTTTATCCTCTGTTGCTGGAGGTAGCTATGACGCATCGCATATTATTACTCAACGGGCCTAACCTGAACCTGCTGGGAACGCGGGAGCCGGAGATATATGGCACCGAAACACTGGAGCAGATCAATGCACGCTGCACTGAACGGGCTTCCGCCCTTGGTATAGCGCTCACGGCACGCCAAAGCAATCATGAAGGCGAGCTGATTGACTGGATTCAACAGGCAAGGGGTGAGTATGCCGGTATCATTATCAATGCCGGAGGCCTGACCCACACCTCGATCTCGCTACGTGACGCGTTAGCCTCTGTAAACCTGCCCACCATCGAAGTACACCTGTCCAACCTCCATAAACGGGAAGGTTTTCGCCAGATGTCCCTGATTTCCGGTGTTGCCGATGGCATAATTATCGGGCTGGGTGCTCAGGGCTATGTACTGGCACTGGAAGCACTGGCCGGACGCCTGACATAACGTGAAGATTATCGCGCATCGCGGTGCCAGTGCAGACGCACCCGAGAACACACTGCGCGCCTTTGATCTTGCCCGAACGCAGGAGGCCGACGGGCTGGAGATGGATATCCATACCGCGCGGGACGGCACACCGGTTGTCATTCATGACGCCACGTTAGACCGCACATCATCTGCCAGCGGAGCAGTGAGCAGTATGGATGTGGCGTCACTGGAAGCTCTTGGAGTTCCGGTGCTGTCTGAGATACTGCTGCGCTACGGGGCGGATATGATGCTTTTTGTCGAAGCAAAAACCCGTGAGGCCACGCTCTCTGCCGCTGCTCAGATAGACCTGCTGCGCAAAGACGGGCTGCCAGACGATGATGTGATCCTCATCGGGTTTGACCATGAGGCACTGGCGGAAGCCAGAGCCCTCTACCCCTCCCTGACCATCGGGGCGTCCTTTGCTTCCCCGGTCGAGCCGTTGCGCACCAAAGAATCTGCCTGCACCCCACAATGGCTTGTCGTGCGGTATGACCTTATTTCGGTGCGTACCGTGACGGAAGCCCGGCAAACCGGGCTGAAAATGGCCGCATGGACGGTCAATGAACGCAGGGAGGCACGCCGCCTCAATCTCCTCGGTGTGGATGCGATGATTACAGGAAACCCGTTGAAGGCACGGGACTGGCTGGATGATGACTGAGGAAACTCCGCCGCTTACGCCTGAGCTGCTGCTCTCTGCTTACGCTCAGGGTTATTTCCCGATGGCGGAACACCGGGACGACCCCACACTCTACTGGTTTAGTCCGTCGCGCCGCGGTATCCTGCCGCTTGAGACATTTCATATTCCTGCACGACTGAAAAAACGCGTCCGCGCCATGCCCTATCGCATCAGCGTTGATGAGGATTTTCATGCTGTGATTACAGCATGCGCCGAGGCACCCCGTCCTCGCGATGGCGGCACATGGATCAATGATACGATTATCGAGCAATATACGTCCCTGCATCAACTTGGCCACGCGCATAGCGTGGAATGCTGGCAGCAAGACACGCTGGTCGGCGGGCTGTATGGTGTCTCGATAGGCGGCGCTTTTTGCGGAGAAAGCATGTTTTCCAGAGCAGACGATGCCAGCAAGATTGCGCTGGTCGCGCTGGTGGCCATCCTGAGGGCCAGCGGCTACACACTGCTGGATACACAGTATATCAACGACCATCTGCTACAATTCGGCGCAGAAGAGATCCCGCAGGCAGACTATTTAGCAAGACTTAAAAATGCGCTCAGCAACGTGCCTAACCCCTCGACCCGTTTCAGTACCGTCTCCGGCACCATACTCAGTGCATCGTCGCTGCCAGACAGTCTAATCTTGTTTCCGTCGCGTTCCAGTCGGAGCTGACCGAGCAGTTCCGTCGTACCAGCCGAGAGCATGAATGCCACATCAGCCGACTGACCTGCCAGCTGTGCCCATTGCTGGTCACGCTTACTGATCAGGCCCAGAATCGAACGATCCAGTGAATATTTGCGGCGGTAACGATGATACATGGCCAGTGCCAGCATCACCCGCTCCCGGTGTTTCACACCGTAAAGCGACGATTGCAGAATATGATCGAACACCCATGCCCCACGAAATTCAGGGCTGACCGGCAGCGCAATCTCGTTAAGCTGACAGCATGCACGGCGTATACGGCGCTGGGATGTTGACTCATATTCAAATAGAGGCTGCTGCCAGGCAAACAGCGCACGCGTGTAGGCGGTAGTCATCGTCTCGCGGCCCGTCAGGTTTGAAAGCGAAGCGGTCAGCGCATCGGTGGCGTGTTCGTTTGCTCCGAGATGGTCATAGAGCAACCCTTCCCGAATTCCTGCGTAACTGAAGACAACGCTCTCTGCCCCTGTCGCCCTGAGTATCTCTTCCAGTACCAGGATCGACGGCACAAAGCCCTTTTCCCGTCTTGAGGAAAGGCCTTTCAATGCACCACGCTCTTCTGCATCCAGTGAGAGTATATGCGAGAGAAACGGAAAAAAACTATCTGTCTCCACCTGATAGTGATGCACAAGGTTTAAAGGATAGTGCTGCATCTTCATATGCACCCGTGCAATGCTTCGGAATCCCCCGCCAATAGCATAGAAGCGTCGATATCCCGTCTCAAACCATCCGGTCTCCGCCAGCGCTGCGCGTATATGGCGGCGTGCCGCTTCGGCATCATCCCCGCACGTATCCAAAATTCTGAGCGTACCCAGTGGCAGTGTCTGCTGATGGGGTATGGCACCGTCACTCAGCTCTACCAGCTCCAGGCTCCCCCCGCCCAGATCGGCGGCAATACCGTCAGGCTTATGCATAGACGCAAATATTCCCTGCGCCGCAAGATACGCTTCCTGCTCGCCGGAAATAATATCGATCTTCAGCTGGTTTTCTTCCTCAAGTTCCCGGATAAAATCTTTCCCGTCTTCTGCATCACGGATTGCTGCCGTGGCCACTGCATACACGGTGCGGATACCAATCGTGCGAATCAGATGGGCGTATCGTTTAATACAACGCCGTGTTTTTTCTTTGGCTTCATTGTCCAGTCGTCCGGTTTGTGAGACACCGTGCCCCAGCGCACAGGGCGTCTTTTCGTTGAAGAGCTGACGCGGGACACGCTTAAGTCCGTCATAGACCACCAGCCTGACCGAGTTCGATCCTATATCAATGACACCGACAAGCGGGCGGGACTTATCACTATACATCGCTTAGCTCTTGGCAGGCGGCGGGGAAACTAATCGCATCAGACGTTTCTTTCCGCCTCCTTTTATCGCTTTACCCCGGCCCGAGAGTGAGGGGTTAGTCATGAAATAATGGTGGGCGGAGAAGCCTTCTTTGGTGTCACATTTCCGGTAGCTGCCATCTGATTGCAAGACCCAGCTATTCATATCGTCACGCATATTGGCAACCATGATCTGCTCGAGTACCTGCGCATGGACGGTAGGGTTCTCAATCGGCACCATGGTTTCCACTCGCCAGTCAAAGTTACGCGGCATCCAGTCTGCCGACGAGATAAATACCTTAGCCGTGGGAGACGGCAGGTTTTCTCCGCCACCAAAACAAAAGATACGCGCATGCTCCAGAAAGCGGCCTACGATACTTTTCACACGGATATTCTCTGAGATACCCGGTACACCGGGGCGCAGGCAGCAAATGCCCCGTACCACCAGATCAATCTGTACACCCGCCTGTGACGCCTCATATAGCTGCTCAATAATTTCCGGATCCACCAGCGCGTTCATTTTTGCCCAGATAGAAGCAGGACGCCCTTCTTTGGCATGTGCCATCTCTTCTTTAATATGGGCCTTCAGTGCTTTGCGCATGGTCACGGGTGCTGAAATCAGCTTCTCATAGGTTTCATTCTCTGCGTAACCGGTAATAAAATTAAACAGCCGTGCGGCATCCCGGCAGAGCGTGGTATCCGACGTGAAGAAGGACAGATCCGTGTATATCTTGGCGGTCATCGGGTGATAATTTCCGGTTCCAAAATGCGCATAGGAGCGCAAATGTCCCTGCTCACGTCTGGTCACCAGAGAAATCTTGGCATGGGTCTTCAGCTTCACAAACCCAAAAATTACCTGCACCCCTGCACGTTCCAGATCACGCGCCCACTGAATATTGGCCTCCTCATCGAAGCGCGCTTTGAGCTCCACCAGCGCCGTAACGGATTTACCTGCTTCCGCCGCCTCAACCAGCGCTGATACAATCGGTGAGTTTTTGCTGGTACGATAGAGCGTCTGCTTGATGGAAATGACATCCGGATCCGCTGCTGCCTGCCTGAGAAACTGCACCACGACGTCAAAGCTCTCAAACGGGTGATGAACGATAATATCTTTCGCATGAATTGCAGCAAAACAATCCCCGGCGTAATCCGTGATACGTTCAGGGAACCGCGCCTCATACGGAGGAAATTTCAGGTCTGGGCGCGGACAGTTATATAACTCGGAAAGTGACGCCAGCCCGACCATGCCGTTGACCTCGATGACATCGTCCTCATGCTCGATATCCATTTGCCCGGCAAAATATTCAAGCAGCCGCGGCGCAACAGGAGACAGAGCCTTGATACGAATCACCTTGCCTCGTCTGCGTTGTTTGAGTGCTTTCTCATAGTAACGCACCAGATCTTCGGCTTCCTCAGCTACTTCCAGATCACTATCACGTACGATGCGGAACAGGCCTGTTTCTGTCATTTCAAAGCCCGGGAACAACATATCCGTAAAATAGGAAATGGCATCCTCGAGCAGGATAAAGCGCTCTTCCCTGCCCTGAAGCCGAATAAAGCGGGGCAGCTTATGAGGAAACGGCAACACAGCGATATGCTCTTTAGCCGTCTTCGTTTTCTTCAGTTCAAATAATTGTGCAATCCCCAGATTTGGCAGAAACGGGAAAGGGTGCGCCGGATCAACTGCAATCGGGGTCAGGGCCGGAAAAATATCTTCCGTAAAATGCTTTTTCAGCCATTGCCTGTCACGCGACTTGAGGTTCCGGGGATCCAGTATCTCAATACGCTGCTCATGAAGATACGTGCGCAGGGTGATCCAGCATGCCTGTTGCTCATGCATGAGTGCCGTCATGGCCTCATGAATGTTATCCAGCTGCTCTTCAGCCGTATGTCCGTCCGGGCTGGTTTCATTGAGGCCGTGGCGCAGCTGGTCTTTCAGACCCGCTACACGTACCATCATGAATTCATCCAGGTTGTTGGCCGAGATAGACAGGAAATGTAGCCGCTCAAGCAGGGGCAATGTATCATTCAATGCCAGTTCCAGCACCCGGCGGTTGAAGGCAATCCACGACAATTCGCGGTTAATATAATGCTCAGGCGCCAGGCTGGTCACAGACGCCGATGGTTTACTGGTTTTCTTGCTACTACTCATCCGTTGGTTGCCGCCTGCCTGTGAATCGCGTATGATGGGCCTGAATAATCACCATTCTTCTTTTAGAGCATTCCACTATAATACAAAATCAGCCGAAGACCAACGTCTCATGAAGTATATCCATCTATTACGCCACGCCGATGCTGTCCGCGGAACTGCGGAAATGAACGA
>CAYMGS010000001.1:46347-50992 GCA_964390025.1 uncultured Rickettsiales bacterium
AAGAAGGGGTAAGGGAAGCCTCTGAAACGGGCGCATGGTTGCAGCAGGCAGGCATTATGCCAGATGCCGTGATGTGTTCTACTGCAGAGCGTGCGAGGGAAACGCTGGATGCACTTGGTATTGCCGAGCTTGCACTAAAGGCAGAGTATCTGCCACAGCTATATCTGGCCAGTCCGGGAGAAATCTTACAGGCTGTACAGGGGCTGAATGATAGCGCCGAACAGGTGCTGGTCGTTGGCCATAACCCGGGATTACGAGACTTTTGCAATATGTTTGTCCGCTCCCGGGAAGAACATACGCTCATGGAATTTAAAACCGCAGCGGTTGCAACACTTCATTTTCCCCACGAGCAATGGCAATCGCTTCCGGGTGACGGTGGCAAGCTGGAGAGGTACAGAGAGCCGCAATAGTAGCAACCTCAATTTACATCTGGTCGCGGTATTTCTGCGTCAGCAAATTCAGGTTTTGCATCAGGTCACGACCAATACTGCCGCCCATACCCTGAATATTACGCTGGAATATTACATAGAGTACGTCAATATGCTTCCGCACGACCGTAATGCGGTTTTTGTCCACATGGGGACACTGATCTGTCACCTGCATCAGGGACTCGGCAACATTGGAGGCCAGATCAAAGCCAAATGTTCCTGCCTGCGATTTAATGCGGGTGGCCGTGGTGTAGAGTGTTTTCACATCGTCGGAGGAATGCCCGGAGTTCGTCTCAAGCGTCTTATACGCATCTTCCAGTTCTTTGATATCTTCCACAATCCATTCAAGGAACTCGCCCTGTGATGCATTGATAATTTCCTGCGCCTTACGCACGTTCTTCGGACTGAAGATATCGCTGATTTTATTGTCATCTCCAAGTTTTTGCTGAATCGTGTAGTCCGGATCGACAATCGTGATTTCCTCCCCCTTAATTGCCAGGACTTTTGCGGACTTATCTTCTTTCACCACCAGTGATTTATCTTCCGGATTAGCACGGCGATCTTCGCCCTTGGCCAGTGGTTCTTTGCGACGGCGACGATCCGGACCGCAGTAACGCGGCGAGAGAATGAAATTACGGGGATTCTCTACCACCAGGATAATGCGATCACACAGCGTGCGCACGGTAAAAGGTTTCACCACGAATTCCGTCATGCCGGAATCCCTTGCTTTTTCAACATACTTCTTCTGTGCTTTACCGGTCAGGAGTATGATGGGCAGCATCCGCGACACACCGGCATCGCCGTTACGGACCATATCAATAAACTCGATACCCCCCATAGGTTGCATATCCCACTCAGTGATGACGATATCAACGGGTTTATCTTTCAGAATTTGCAATGCCTCTTCACCATTGCGGGCCAGATAGATGGCGGCAAAGCACAGACTCATTAATACACGGCGCACAAGCTGGGAGATTTTAGAATCCCCATCTACCACCAAAACATTGATGTATGATAATTTCGTTGTACTGGTTCGGCTTGCCGCTGTCATATCTGCCGTCTGCCTCCTGATTACGTTGGCTATTATTATTCTTAATGACTGGTTTTTATCTGCAGGTCACATACTCTATGACATACCCTCATGCAAGACACAATAGAAGCTTTTTATTGTGTTTCCAGTATTTTTCTTGCCAGCGGCATGGTGATGTTCCTTTTTTCTACCAGTGAATGTGTGTCCAGACGTTGTACAATTTTATGGACACTCATGCACGAACGCTCCATCCTGTTTACCAGATACTGTATAACTTCGGGGTCAACTTTCAGTTGCAGGTCGGCAAAACGTTTGGTCAGTAACGCGGTCAGCAATGTGTCATCCGGGTCCTGAAGAGCCACGGCAGGCAGAGCGGTAATGCGCGAGCGCAGATCCGGTAGTGTTACTGCTGTCTTTGATAACGGCATGCTGGATGTAATCAGCATGTATTTACCCTCCTCACGAAGGGTATTGATCAGGTGAAACCACCGCGTTTCATGGGCAGGCATATCCGGTGCCTCCATAACCCATGCATCATGGGAACGTATTGCATCATGAGCAGGCGATGCTGCTATATCATCTTCCGTAAGCCAGCCAGCCTGCGCCTTCTCTGCCCAGATATGCGCCAGATGTGTTTTGCCGGAACCAGCTGGACCATGCAGATTCAGGATCGGTGAGGGCCAGTCGGGCCAGCGCATGATCCACCCATAGGCCATTTCATTGGCAGAAGAGACGAGGTAATCCTCGTGCCGGTAGCTCGGGGCAAAGTGAAACGGCAGGGTCGTCTGGTTCATGTAGCTGCGGGTTTTTTCTTACGGCGCGGGCTTTTCGCAGGAGGTTCCGTGCGTTGATATGCGTCGCTTTCCTTGTAACGTGCGAGGGCAAACCGGGCCAGTACTCCTATAACTGCACTCACGGGAACGGCAAGCAATACGCCGACAAAACCGAATAACGCACCTCCCGCCAGCATACCGAAGATCACCCATACCGGGTGCAGTCCCACCTTGTCACCCACCAGTGTCGGGGTCAGAAAATACCCCTCCAGCATTTGCCCCGCCACAAATACAGCTGCAACGATGGCAACATCTTCTATGCCTTCAAACTGTGCATATGCAATGCCGACGGAAAGCAGCGCACTAATCACCGTTCCGACGTAGGGAATAATGACCAGCAGGCCGGCCAGCACACCGATCATCACGGCAAACTTTAATCCGGCCAGCGACAGGCCAATAGCGTAGAACGTGCCCAGAATTACACAGACATTGAGCTGACCGCGCACAAACGATGCCAGGGTACGATCAATTTCACGTGCCTGCTCACGAATCGTCTCGGCATGGTCCCGTGGCAGTAAATCGTCTACCTTTTCCACCAGCCGGTCCCAGTCACGAAGCAGATAAAAGGTCACGACCGGCGTGAGTACAATGAGTGATGCCAGCGACGCCAGCCCTGCCCATGATTGTAAAATGCCTGACAGCAGACCTTTGAATAAAGAAGCGACATCTGCACCCACACTGCTGATCGTATCCGATGCCAGCGCTTCTTCCTGTCCCAGCTGAGACAACCATGCTTCTACACGGGGCAGATAATTGTTTTCCATCATCTGAATGTATGCCGGTATTTCGCTGATAAAGGCAACCATCTGGTGATACAGTACGGGTGCAAGGGCAGCAAGGCCTGCACCCATGCCAAGGAAAAACAGCAGCGTGATAATCACAGTCGCCAGCGTGCGGGATAACCCCCATTCTTCCAGCTTATCGGCAGCCGGGTCGAGAAAATACGCGACACCCAGCCCTACAACAAAGGGCAGGAGAATCCCTTTTACCAGATAGATGAATACCAGCAGCGCGATAATGGTAAACAGCCAGAAGCGTCGCGATGACATTAAAGGTTTACGTAATGCTGTCATCATCACCTCTTACTGCGGCAGGCGTACCAGCCAGTACTGATCCACCTCCCCTACTTCCAGTCCACGCGCCATCAGCGCCCGACGTATGATGGTATCCGTACCCCTGAAATAAAAGGTGAGTTGTGCATAGGTGGGCGAAATGGCACCAATATCGATATAGTCAACCTGTGGCAACCCTTCGAACGCACGTTTGAGCGACTTCCACTCCCGGTTATGACGAAACTCTGCCCGCACAATGCGTGCCTTTACCCGACGCGCTTCTTCGTCCAGAAACAGGCTGTATTGTTCGGTCGAGGCCATCAGACGCTGGGCAATATCGCGCGCGGCCTGGCTCAACACATCGGTTTGTGAATCCGATGGCTGCTCGGCCTCATAATCAAAGCTGAGAATTTCTTCCTTTAACTGGCTTGCCGGTCGGCGCAGCAGCACCTGTATATGAACCGGCTCACCTATCTCTGCCACGTTGCGCGCCTGCGCAATGACCACATTCTTTGTGCCGTAGCGTTCCGCCAGTTTCACCAGTGCCTCGCGTTCCCCGGCAAGAATTGTTTCATGATCCATGATAAATGCGTCCTGCGGGTCACCAAATGGCAAAATGAGCTTGCCGCGCCCTTCCTGCAGGGCAATACCACTTAAAATACTCCGCCACACGTTGCCCGCTTCCCAGAGCAGCAGGCTATTTTCCTCCTGCCAAAGCGGTAAAATCAGCAGCGACGTCGAGTCAATTTCTGGCACCAGTCCGCGCTCTTCTGCAATAATACGATCCAGCCGTTCCTGATCAAATTCATACGCAATCCGTGCGGCGTAAGTGCGGGCGGTGGTTTTTTCCTGAAGCACATCAAATTTTTTCACCAGCTGCCCGGCTTTTTCAGGGCCGATTCGTGCGACAATGTCCGCAGCACGCTCCGGCATACGTTGCCCCAGCACTTTCAGCAAGGCTTTACGTTCACCGCTTTGCAGCCCATTACTGCGCGCGACCAGTGCAGTTTCACCCTCGGCTGTTACTTCTACCGTCACCGGTTCGGCGTGTGCGTGGTATGCGCTGATACCGCTTCCGGGTAACAGCACAAGCAGAGCTATAAATACGATACGGAGCATCCTGTCTCTATCCTTGCCAAAATCACTGAGCTCAAGTATTCCTAGCGCGAAATGGCATGAATTACAAACCCTGAGGGCGAGGAAGCAGGTGAGTAAGACAAAAAAACAGGAACCCGGACAGGAAACGCTCACTTACGCGCAGGCGGGGGTGGATATAGAAGCCGGCAACCAGCTGGTTAAGCA
>CAYMGS010000001.1:51002-55003 GCA_964390025.1 uncultured Rickettsiales bacterium
CTGCGCCGCGATCTCGTTCATCGCCTCGATGGCGCGATTGATGTGCGCCTCGGTATTGAACGGGCCGATGGCGAAACGCACAAAGCGGGCCGGCGTGATGTCGGGTCTTGGTGGATTCGGCGGATTATTTGACCTGAAAGCCTGCGGCTATCATGACCCTCTGCTGGTCGCTGCGACAGACGGGGTGGGTACCAAACTCAAAATTGCGCTGGAAACCGGGATCCACCACACGGTGGGTATCGATCTGGTCGCTATGTGCGTGAATGACCTGATCGTACAAGGTGCTGAACCCCTGTTTTTCCTTGATTATTATGCATGCGGCACATTAAGCACAACCACTGCCGCTCAGGTCATTGACGGCATTGCCACTGGTTGTGAGCAGGCCGGGTGCGCACTCATCGGCGGAGAAACGGCGGAAATGCCAGGCATGTATGCGCAGGATGACTATGATCTGGCCGGATTTGCCGTCGGTGCTGTGGAACGAGAAAGTGTATTGCCGCGTACTGACCTCTTAGAAGGCGATGTGATTCTGGGGTTAGCCTCCAGTGGCATTCATTCCAATGGATTTAGTCTGGTTCGCAAGATTATGGAAAAAAGCGGTATGGGCTTTGATGCGCCGCTGCCCCCCACAATTTCAGCGGATGAAGCAACATCGCTGGGAGCATGGTTGCTGACCCCGACACGGATTTATGTAAAGTCTTGCCTGCACGCACTGCGCCAGCATACCGGTATCAGGGCACTTGCACATATCACGGGCGGCGGATTGCTGGAGAATATCCCGCGCATCCTGCCGGAAGGACTTGGCGTTACGTTGCATGCCAGCGCATGGGAGGTGCCTGCTGTCTTCCAATGGCTTCAGGAGGCCGGCAATATAGCGCCCTTTGAAATGTACCGTACCTTTAACTGCGGCATTGGGATGGTTATGGTCGTGGAAGCAGACGAGGCTGATGCCGTCACCCGCACATTGCAGCAACAGGGCGAGACAGTGTATAAGCTGGGACATGTAACAACCACCACCTCTGATGGTTCGCCTGTGAGTATATGCCATGACTAAAAAACGTACTGCAGTGCTTATCTCAGGAAATGGCTCCAACCTGCAGGCATTGATTGACCATGCGCAGGCACCTGATTATCCTGCAGAAATCACGCTGGTTATCTCAAATAATACGAAAGCGTACGGGCTGAAGCGTGCGGAAGAAGCCGGTATCGCGACACGCATCCTTTCACACCGAGATTTTGCCAACCGTGACGTCTTTGATGACGCGCTGCATCAGGCATTGGTAGAAGCGAATGTTGAGCTGGTTTGCCTCGCCGGGTTTATGCGCCTGCTGACGCCCGGTTTCACCACGGCATGGGAAGGGCGCATGCTCAACATACATCCCTCGTTGCTACCTGCTTTCAAGGGACTCAACACGCATGAACGCGTACTGGAATTCGGCTCAAAAGTCAGTGGATGTAGCGTTCATTTTGTCTCACCTGAGATGGATGCCGGGCCCGTTGTTATTCAGGCTGCTGTCCCGGTGAAGCAGGGAGATACACCTGATACGCTGGCAACACGCATCCATGCCGCTGAGCATCGTATTTACCCACAGGCACTGGCATGGCTGGCAGCAGATAAACTCCGTATTATTGATGGAAAGGTCCATATCGAGGGTGGATATGATGAGCCGGATAGTATGATCAACCCCCCGGCAGAGACTCTCTGACTTCGTGCCAATCAGGTTGCGCCGTAATGCACGCCCACATGCGGCTCTTTTAGCCGCATCATATCTGCTGCCGAATGAACGGTCGTATCCGGCATATCCTCTGCTTTCCCGGCATCCTCTTTCGGCGACTGGCTGGTACGTGACGCGGATGACAGGGGCTTCGTGCTTTCCGGGTGCTCATCGGATGCTTCCCGTAATTGCTGGATGTTCTCCTGAAGTTCTACCGGATAGTTAACCAGTGCCTGATCGACGGGAATACCACGTTCCAGTGCGCGCTGCGCCTGCCGCACAGCCGGGATACCATACCGGTTAGCCACCTCGATATAGGCCAGTGTCTCTTCCGGCTTATAGGTGTCAATCAAATCATGGCCGAGCAGATAGAGGAGTTTCGGCAGGGTGAAATTTGCTTTCTCATCTGGCGAGGGTACATTCTCCCGCACCACATGTTTGTATTTATAGGTCTGGTTCATCAGGTCGGCGGCGCGCTGAAAGATCGTCTGCGATTTCTCCCAGTCCCGCCCATCGTGATTCTGGCCGTTCACCGCATCGCGGAAGGTCGCCTTCGGGTCATGCTCCAGCGTATATTTCTGATACAGGTCAAAAATATCCGCCACTTCAATCGGTGCACCCATTCCTTTCAGCGGGTTCATTTTCGTATCAATCAGCTGTACCAGATCCACGAATACGGTGGTTTGCTTATTGAGAATCTGGCCGATCAGCTGAGCACCCTTCACCCCAACTCCCAGATCACTGATCGGGTATTTTTTTAAAAAGCCCAGTCTTGGAAGATGCGCCAGCGCACCACCGAAGAGCACGAGGTCCGAGCCGACACGCCATGCATTCTTGCGGATAAAGTTGCCGCGAACTTCCTCCACCATCTTGTTCTTGCTATTCCAGATATCCCGGTAGGTGACATCCTTCGGGTCTTTGTCCATCTCATACCCGACTGTCTCGGCAAATACTTTTTTGATGTCACTGACCACACGATTGGCATAGTACCCGGTCAAAAACAGGCTGCTGGTACCGAGTGCATAATCGTAACCCCGATTAATAACGTTTGCACTGACATCACTTTTTACGTCTGAGCTGAATATCTCCCATGCATTGCTATATGGCATAATGCCCGGGCTTATGGGGTTTCGGCTCATACTGGTACGATATTGTTTTCGTTCCAGGCTTTCTATGGCTTCTACCAGGCGTCCCGGCTTCAGGCCATGTTCCCTCATGCGGCTCTGTACCTCAACCGCTTTGTCCTCCTGCATCAGGTCTCCAAGTATTCTGCTGCGTTCCCTCCAGTCACCGCGCTTAATGTTTTGTGCCCGGACGCCGTATTCCTGAGCCAGCTCTTCCGCACCGGCAATAATATGTTTGGAATCCCTAAACCGCATCTTGGCCGATTCCCATCCCATATCTGCCAGATCATTAGTCAGGTGCTTGGAGATACCCACACCCCAACGCAGGATATAACGGCCTGCGAGTCCGGGCAGCAGCAAACGGAAATAACCCGGCGTACTGGCAGTGTCTTTTGTCACGCCGGTATGGATCGGGTTATCCTCAAACCGTAATTTATCGTCTTGTGCGCGCCCCATGGGCCTGTTTTTCTCCTGTTAATCCTCCTTTAAGTATAGTGGATAAGCCGCTTTGACCCAACGTCAAAACGCCTGATTTATGTGAAGTTTTTGTGACGGTAGCGCACTTTAGGCCCCGGAGGCGCCAAATAACCCAAGCACAAACGCAATCAGTGCGCGCGCAGCCTCTACGCCAAGGAACAGCACGGTTGTCGTCAGGGTTAAGCCCGCCATACCAATCGCGATGCCAGCCATCACGATGACACCGTCCTTACTGAGCAATCCAAGTGCAGAGACTAAAATACCAATGCCAGGCACAAAATTGGTCATCGGCAGGGGTACGGCAATACTGATTGCAAATAATACCCAGAAGAATCCCAGCACTTTTTCCCCGGTCGGGTTGGAGGCAAATGACAAGCGCGGGCGTAAGAATATTTCTATTTTCCTGAGCCTTGGGCTGGCCACAGAGATGATTTTAGCAAGCGTGATGCGATTAATACGCTTTTTTTGCAGCCAGTTCGGTAGCCATGGGGAGTCCAGCCCGATAATCATCTGAACCGAAAGGAATAAAAGCGGCAGAGACAAAATGGTAGAAATACCGGGCGGCAGGGGCACGGGGACGCAGTTCGGCAACACCAGTACCAGCATCAGCAGCCCAAATCCCCGCTCATGCAATGCGTGCATCAGCTCGCCTATGGTCACATAGTCCTGGGTATGCTGATTAACC
>CAYMGS010000002.1:0-24360 GCA_964390025.1 uncultured Rickettsiales bacterium
CGGAAATGTCAAATGAGATTTCCAACCCTGTGCGGCGTCACTTTGTGAATGCCGGAAAAGAGGGGATGGCGATTGCAACGGATAAGGCGATGAATCTTGGAGCTATCATCTATATGCAAAAAGTAAACCCCGGTATGACCCAGAAGATACAGGATAAAATGTGCGATGTACTGTCTAAAAAGGCTGGTATTAAAGAGGAAAAAGTGAAGTATTTTGTGAACTGGCAGATTCCAAATGCGATTGGTATGTTGGGCTCAATTGGCTTCTTGTTTAGGGCTTATGATAAGGAACTGGATCGATTAGTGAAAAAGGGCATTCAGTCAGAAAACTACGAATCGCTCTTCCATCGATAACATCATTTTAGATTAAATATCATGTTGATTCATATGCTTGAGACCCGGCGCGGGTCTGAAGACGGCCTGCGTGTGCGCTGTTTTCACCGTGGCGGTAAATATAGTGTGGTGGATCGGTTAGCGTATACCTTCCTGTGCAATGGCGTTGCCTGCAGAATCATGTCTGCCACCCGGCATGAAACAATCATAGAAGAACATAAAGGAAGTAATATGGGTGATGGATATACAGAGCGTTTGCTGAGTGAGGCAACTCCACCGGCGACGGAGCCTCTGACACTGGCAGAAACGAAACTTTATCTGAGGGTAGATGGCACGGACGAAGACAGCCTGATCAGCGATATGATTGTGGCCGCCCGTGAGGCAGCTGAGCACTATCTGCGCCGCAGTCTGATAACCCGGCAATGGACGCTCGCTTATAATGACTGCGTGTCAGGTCGTGTGCCACTACCCATGGGGCCGGTTCAAAGCATCGTGGACGTGCGTATGATAGCAGAAGACAGCACGGAGACGATTGTCGATACGTCCCTTTATACACTAAGCGCTGCCCGCACTCACCTATGCTTCTCGCAGAGTGTCAGCGCCCACAGAATAGAAATAACCTACGAGGCAGGCTACGGAATGGCAGCCGATATCCCATATCCGATCAGGCAGGGCATGTTGTCGCACATTGCTGAGTTATTCGATGGCCGCGCGGCAGCCGGATTTCTGCCAGATAGTGCGCTTGCCCTTTTTCTGCCGTATCGCGAGGTGACACTGTGAGCAGGGCGGTAGAGAAGGGCCGGGTGTTGCCGGGCCGTATGCGCCAGCGTATCCGTATTGAACAGCCGGTGCTGACACCTGACGGGTTGGGTGGCAATACACGGGACTGGCAGGTTATCGCCACGGTATGGGCGAGTATCCGCACTCGCAGTGGTGATGAGCGTATGGCCGCCGGGCAACTCGCTTCACAGGTGACACATCGCATTACATTACGTTACCGGGAGGATATTACACCCGATATGCGGATAGTCTTTGGCACCCGTATCTTTGCCATTCGGGCCCTGTTGCGCGATGAATATAAAAAACGCAGTCTGGAAATACTGGCAGAAGAGGGAGCTGGCTCATGAATGATAACAGAATGGTAGCACTCCAGCAGGCCGTATTCGGTGTATTATCAGGAGATGGCACACTTGGGGCGATGATTTCCGGTGTCTATGATCGCGTGCCGGAAGGAACAGTGCTGCCGTATGTGGTCTTTGGTCCGGTGAGTGCACAGGATGCCGCGCATACGACACGTCAGGCGGAACGTATGACCATGGAGCTGCGCGTTTATTCCCGTCAGGCCGGTCGGAGGGAATTACTGGATATTACCGCGCGGGTGTATGATTTATTGCATCATCAGCCTCCTGCCATTTCAGACGAATCCAGGGTTGTCTGGCTTCGTGTGGAAACAGTGAACGCCACTTTGCTTAAAGATGGTATGACATGGGAAGGGCGATTACTCGCGAGAGCGCTTGTAGAACCGACAGTATAGGGGGGAGAATATGGCACGACAGAATGCATACGAAATACAATTGTTTGCTGGTAACGGGGGAGAGCCGGAGACGTTTCTGGCGCTTGGCGGAATGACTCTCACCCGGCTGGTGATCGTACGCAGACCTGTTGCAGGCGGTTATCTGGGAGATGAAGGCTGGCGTCACTTGTTATCGTCAGCGGGAGAGAAATCAATCAGCTTGTCTGGTCAGGGTGAATTTGATGGCAGTGCGGGAGAAGAGCGCGCGCGCAGCCTGTCCTTTTCCGGCGAGGTAAGTTCGTGGAAGCTGGATTTTGTCAGCGGTGGCATGATGACGGTACCCGGGGTCATTTCACATTATGAGCGTGTTGTTGATAGTCGGAATACGCTGACCTACCGTATTAGTATTCAGAGTGCAGGAGAAGGGGTATATACAGCTGCGTAAATATTATTATTGTGCCGGTGCGGGAGGTTGTGTCTCCTGATGTGCGACATTCAGCTTGTGGGCGGATACTTTAAACGCGGAATCTAATTTGCCGTCATGAAACTCCAGTACGGTCGGGCGGCTATCATCCGCGAAATGGTACACCCATCGTGTTATGGGAGGGCTGTATTCTTCAAAGTTTTGCGTATTGATAGGGTCTCCAAGCGCCAGCTGTACCATCTTGGTGCTGGCACCGAGGAAAATAGTGCGGTTGATCAGAATCTGTTTTTTCTCATCTGATATAGCAAGCAGGCGAATTTTATCCAGGCGTGCTTTTTCCTGCTCGGCATTGGGGGTCAGCTCAAATGTAATCATGATGGAATGGAAGGTGGCAGGCTTGAATTCACGCAGGCCAAGCAGTACGCCGAGTGTGATGGCGAACAAAATCAGAAAGATCATGATCGTGTGTTTCATGATAGTAATTACTGCTCAGTATATATGATGCACTAACGCATATTATCCACCAATTTTAATGGAAATACTTAAAGAAAGAATTAAGCTGAAAGCCCCGGAAATTAACGGATACTTTGCATAAAGGCTTCGAATTGTGCGGCAACCGGTTGTACATATGCCGGTTCACATGGCGTATCGGCATAAATTGCTTCATATGAGCCCTGAGCCGCCGAAAATATAGCGTATTGCAGTGTTTCATCGCCGCCCATTTGCATGACGTCATTCGCCAATGCTTCATTAATGACGGAAAGATCTGCAACATCAGCATGTTTGCAGCGTTGGAGGTAGAAGTAACTTACGAACGTGTCTTCGTATCTGAATTTCAGATTATCCAGCACTTCTTCAGTGTTTTGAATGGGCTGCTGCGATGCCTGTGGCGATGCACCTTCCGTATCAGTGAAAGGCAAAGGTTCCAGAGACGGCGTATCTGTACCCTTAGTTGCCACCTCTTCCTGTACTGCTTCAATCTCTGCGATCAACCGGTAATAACGAATATCCTCGTTGGCCACCAGCAATACGGCCACAATCCAGACCCCAATAATCTGAATGCTGCGCCATTTTGTCGTTTTCAGCAGGTGGTTATAGGCTTCTGTGCTGGCACGTTGGGTGTATTTCTCAAAGATGTGGTGCTGGTAATAATGCCACGCGACCAGTGTCATCAGGGGGACAATCAGCATGAGCCATTTCAGCGGGATATGCTTCGGCAAAATATCCAGCATACTTTCACTCATTATTTATCCGCGGCAATTGATCGTGAGGGTTCGGCCTTCTTCTGCCGTCACTTTATGGACGCGATCAATCACAAAGCATCGATACTCAACGCTGAGTATCTTGTCACATGCCGGTATGGCTTCAACATTAAATGAAGAAGCTACAGCGGGTATATCGCAGATTTCGTGACCGTTACAGTAGGAGGATACAGTACGCAATACGTTGTTTTTACGAACCAGTTCCGGAACAGGCTCTGAGCTGCTGCGTTGTTTAGCCTGCTCGCGTACGGCCTTGATGTAGCCATTACAGTTCTCTCCCCAGGTTGCATCGGAGATCTGGATAAAACGGTCTTCCATGATGCCTTTGTCGTCACCTTTCCTGGGCTGCGTCAGATCATAGGCCAGAAGTGCGCCCAAAATCAGCAGCAGAAAAACGGAAGAAATAATGAGGTGAAATTTTAGATTCATTCGTATGAGTTGTTGTGTAAATGAGTGGTTCTAAGTAAGGAGTATAAAGCGGGATATGGTAATAAGAGGTTAAGATATCAAGGGCAAGCACAGATTTAAGGGCCGCCTATTATCGAGAACAGGTCGCGCTGTTCCAGTGGGACGTCCTGGGCAGGAGTTTTACCCGGTCTGACCGTTTCACCGTCCGGTACGTCTGCGCTTGGAACTGGCTCGCCGGCGGCTGCGTCTACCGTGCTGCCTCCGACGACAGCGGCGCCGGCAAGTGATGCTGGCACAGCCTGCCCTTGTGCTGCGTACATCTCCACCATTTTTCTGCGGGTCATCATTGCCAGATCTTCCGTAAGTTTGTCCAGATCGATGCCTCCCAGTTTTGCCCGCACACGTTCGAGCGCGGTGAGGGGGGTTCCGTTAATGATCTTTTCGCTGATTTTTCCTATAAACTGGGTACCCAGTCCTGCACCTGCCATCTCGAGATAGCCGAATGCGTTGATTACGTTTTCTCCCATTCGTTCGGCTGAGAGTGGCTCGCCACCGCCCCAGACGTTGGCCAGCCGATCTACCATAAAGTCTGATGCTGCCAGCGCACTAAGACCACGGAATACATTGGAGAGCTGTAGTGCCCGTGCTCCCGCTACACCGAGCTGAGCGCCCCGCGCTATCCGGGCAGACCAGCCAAAGAACGGTATGAACATCGCCCCTTCCGCTGCCAGTCTACTGGTATCCTGCATCGAAACCCCGGATTTGTTCAGGTAAAAATTCTGATCCTGAATCGTAACAAACACATTACCGTTTTTATCCGCATGAAAGTCATCCAGCTCCACATCCGGAAAATAGTTTTTTACGGCCGTGGCAATCCCTTCATCACTCCAGCTCAAGCCAACCGCACCACGAAATGCTGTTTTGGTGGAGGTGTCTTCCATACCCAGCTTAGAGAGATCAGCCTCAAGCAGTTCCGGGTAATTAAACTCGTTATTACCCGTCACAAACTCTTTGCCTTGCTGCCACCATGACTTTTCTTCCTGTTCTTGTGTTTCTTGAGACTGTGAAGCGGCGCGCTCTTCCTGCTGGCGTTGCGCGTGTTCTGTGCGCAATGTATCCATACGATCGGAGACGGCGCCGTGCTGCTTATGGGATCCAAAGAATGTTGCAAAAAAACCGGTATGGTAGGCTGGGAAGTTAGCATCGACCGCTTCATGGATTTTATCGTCAAATGGCGTATCTGTTACAGTGTAGCCTTGGCTTTCGAGGCCATTACGATAGATGAGCTGTGCGACTTCATAGGCATCGGCTTCGCGCATGTTATAGTCTTTGATTAATGACTCCGCTGTACCCTGCGCCACATCTGTCAGGCCCAGAGCCATGGCTGATTCGCGATAGCTATCCTTCTGCTGAAAATACTCTCCGATTGAACCCGGCAGGAAAGAAAGAGCCGTATAAATAAGCTTCAGGAACCCTCCCCACATAGTGGTTCCCTGCTCACGGTCTTTATTATATGCGTCGATCGCATACGAGAACAGGTTTGTAACGTTGGTGGACTTGGCAGCGTTATCTGCAATCACATAGGCCAGTGTTTCCGTAGAGTTATTCAGTCTGCTGCTGATATTAAGGACGGGGTTGCCTTGCAGGCCCTCCAGCACTTTATTATAAATTGGGTTCTCCCGGCTCATTCTTTCCAGCATTTCCGGGGTGACATTGGACTCGCTGGCCATAAACTCCATAAGCGAGACCGGCTCTCCGAAATGGTGATCAATCCATTCTGTGGCACGGGTGCGTAGTTCGCCCTTGGTTGCGTCATCGGCAAGTGCCACCAGCCTGTGGGTCTGATCAATGGCCACACCGCGCACTTCCATGACGTAGGCACGCATTTCATCCACGGTTACGGTGGTGCGGCTGCCGACCTTCTCCGTCAGACCAGACCAGAATTCATCATTGCGCATTTCGTCCGTGATACGGAATACGCCGTCTCTGCCATCTTCATAGGCCAGATGCATTTGATCGACGCCCAGACGAATATAATCATCAATGCTTGCCAGATACTCATTTGTATCTAAAGCAAGAATCTGCTCTTTCGTCTGCGTAAATAAGTCTCTGATGCTCTGCATAACACTCTGCTTTTTAATTCTTACTATAGTGTATCACCCCATTGTTACCGTTTCATGAAATGAAGCAAATTACAGGTAAAAAAACAGATGATGACTTCAGGGTGGGCATGCCCTTACCGGGAGCCCGGTAATCTGAGAGGTTGCTCATTTCCTTGTGATTGTGGCGTGTTGGATGGTACCTGTTCACCGGGTAATAATAATAGCTGCGACTCAGGGGCGCGTGTGGATGTGGGATCACGTTGATCTGGTGGTTGTCGTCCCTGTTGTGATTGATCTGGCTGCGCAGGGCTATGCAAAGGAGTCGTGCGTCGGTGCAGCTGTTCCACGGTCCATGCATCGCGCCCCACAATATTCGTGCCCGGTATGGTGCCGTCTGGCTCCAGCCCCAGTATGGCGGCGGAAATACCGCGTGGTGTGCCATTGTCATGGTCATAAATCGTCCCATCCGGACGCTGGCGAATGCCTGTAGCATCTGCCGCAAGGTCGGCGCGCCACTGGTTGAATTGTTCCGGCGGGCCTTCGTAACCAAGGCTGGCGGCATCACTGCCCATAATACGGCGCCATGTGGTCACGTTTTTTCCAACGAGATCAGACTCCCTGCGTGCACGCGAGTAATCATTGTCATCGGTAAAGATACTTTTGATAATTTCAAAGAGCATTTTCCAGTTGCCACTCAGCAGCGCATTGAAAAAATCGCCTACAGCGCCGAAAAATCCGCTTTGAGCTGGTTTGTTAAACTCTTCCCGGGCAAGTAATCCCACGATGCTGCGGGTTTTATCGCTGTAGCCTTTCCTTTTCAGTTCTTCATCGGCAGCGTCCGCAGCGGCATCGCCATTAAAGGGTGACCCTGCACCATAAAACTCACGTTTGCGCTCGGTAATAGCCGCCAGACCCAGATAGCGTTCCTTGGCTGCGTCGCTACCAAACTGGGCGGTCAGTACGGCCTCGGCAATACCCTGCATGTTCATGGTGAGCCGTTGTCCGGGTCTGCCATTTGCATCCACCCCGGCGATCTCATCCGGGAAACTGCCAAACAGATTCTCCTTTGCAAACTCCCCAACTTTATCCGGGGTCAATTCGCTACGTATATGTCTGGCAAATTCAATGCTATACTCTCTCAATTGCTCATGGCTAAGGTCGCCAGCCATTATCTTTTCACCTCGGCTTTGCATGAACCTACCGGCACCGGTCTGGATTGCTGTGGCCAGACCTTTGATGTGTTCATCTGAGAAATCTGCCGGATCCTGTCCGCGCTGGCGCAGCATGTCGCGGATGGTGTTTTCTAATTGTGCCTGATCTCCAAAACTTGCCATCATTTCACCAGGCGGCTTATCCCTGAAATGCAGGAATATTCCGGTCAGTGAACCGGGAAGCGATGTGGCGGGGGGGCTGGCGGTGGTCGCTTGTTCATCTGCCGTGGACTGTCCCTGTTCTTCAACTGCTGCAGCTTGTTCTTGCTGCTCATCCGCCGGTAAAAGTGATGTAGGATCAACATCAGTTCTGGTTTCCGCCTCGCCCTGACCTGGTGGGAGCGCGGCAACCTGCGTTGCTTTCATTCCTTCAAACGCTGCGGCATGTTGTGCAAAATTCTGGTTCAGGGAAGTGGTCAGGCCGGATTCTATGGCTGCAAAATATTTTGTTTCTCCCATGCCTTCCTGATCAAGAAAAGGCACCCCATCTACTATGATCTTCAATGGGTCAAGAGGGTTGGTCGTGGCCGCATATTGTCGTTTAAGTGCCTCTGAAACCCGGCTGGCAATCTGTTCTGCTGCCTGTTCGTGGGTTGTATGGGCAGGAAACGTGGTTGCGGCGGTTTCATCCAGTACTGTTTTGGTAAGTGCGGCTATTTGTTCTGCGTTACCGGTAAGTACTCCCATGGCCTGACCGTCCGGTGGCTTTCCTTCCTGATCCTCATAGGCCTGAATAATGGTACGCTCTATACGTTGTTGCAATAGCTCAAGGCTCACATTTCCGCTCAGCACAAACGGATCGCCGGAAGAAGTCGTTGAATCAGAAGATGAATATGCCATTGCTTATAGTATACCTGTTATCTCACCTTATAGTATAGCAAGGCAATGTTACGGTTTTGTGTAAAAACCGGGACAGTCGCGTGACAACGAAGGAGGGGGTTATTCGCCAATGGCCCTGGTGTTTGTTCTCTCACCGGGTGTGGGAGCGGGGGTGGTCGGTGCGTCGACATCCCGCCCGTCACTGGCTGCTTCTGGTGTTTGCTGCGTGCGCACCGCTTCCAGCGCAGCAGTCATATCAGGTGCGAGCGTAAACTCTGTTTCAGGTGTTCTTCCCTGGTCAATCGCCTCAATATTGTTGCGTATGTATCCATACATACCGGCATATTGACCATTTGCCGTACGTGTAGGCACAAGCTCCTTATTCTCGCCATCATATTGCATGCCGGAGATTTGCGCTGCAATGCGGTGTGCCTGATTGCGCACTGCATCCTGTGTATCCGGGCTGGAATCATAATCAAGATTTTTGTCCTTGAGATCCCTGACGGCTGCCCGGTAAACTCTGCGGTAGGTTTCGCCTGCCGCTGCTATCGCCGCCCCGGTTTTATTCTCAGCGTCACCTTCGGTGCCCAGTAACTCACTAATAGCTTCCCGACCTTCATCTTTTAATTCATTCTGTATGGCATCCAGACTGGAGGTGGCTTGCTGAATGCCGCCGGATATTGCATTCATGATACTTGTCGGCTCTACTCCTTCACTCTCGGCCAGCTCTTTCACTGTCTGACCGATCTGCCGGGTATCCTGTGCAAAGCTTTCAGCCAGTTTTTGCTGATTGCTTTCCCATCCCAGGGCCTCGCCGACTTTGTCGCGGACAAAGTTTACAATTGTAGAAACAAAGGCTTCAAGTGCCTGTGACCATTCCTGAAACTCAGGAATAGTATCGGCGGCCTGCCCCATGACATAGCGTGAGCCACCCTGAATATGTTCATTTTTAATTTTGATAATTTCATGCTTGTCTACAAGCTGCAGCGTATGAGGAATATGTAACCCTGTGTCCAGAAATATATCAGTGCCATCTTCAATATATCTGGACACGCTGTCCGCTGCTTTTAGCACAAATTCGTGTTGACTGTTAGCGTCAAACGTATCCAGTTGATCTCTGCTTAGTGCCATAAAGGGACTCCATGTGTATTCCAGCTTATTCTACCTAATATACAGGCATCGGTGTGTGAAGATTCGATGAAGCTTGACATGCTGTTTATAGAGGCTGCGAGTCATCAAACTGTAACAATGCTGTGTTAGGGTGGAAGATGAGGCACTATGCAAAGGCATTATGGCATATAAAGATACATATGATAACGGCAATGGCCGTTCAGGAAGCGAGGCAGACAAAGCCAACGAGATTCTCGGTGGTCTGATTACCCTGCCCTCCAATACGGCTGCCGTCGTTAATCTGGTTAAAAGCACCTTCAAGCCCTGGGCCATTGAAAAAGGTGAAGGGGCGATTCATGCCAAAATGCCGGGTGTTTTGGAAAGCCTTGGCATGTCTCAGGGGACGGCAGGAAACCTGACCAGCCGTACCGCAACGTCACTTGCATGGTTAGTGATTTTCTCGGAAGAACTTGCCGGGGCTTACCGTAACCTGTCCAATTATGCCGGAGCCAATAAGCAATTAGCCGAAGATGTGCAGCCAGTGCTTAAAGCACAGGGAAAAGCGGCTGGTCTGATTGGTAGCCAGTTTTCTAACAATGAAGTACTGGCGCATGCCCGTAAATGTATTCGCCAGAAGCTGGTGCGGGATACCGCATTTGATATGACGGATCTGGCAGCATCACTGCCCACGCTCTATGTGCGTTATAAAAACAATGAAGCACGGCTGGCGGGAGCGGCAGACCCTAAACCTGATAGCCCTAAAAGCAGATCACAGCTGTTTAATGAACAGGTGACTGAATTTGTCGAGCAATATGGTTATGAAAAACAGGATGCTATTAAAGCCGTCCAATCGATGGGGCAACTGAACGCTCAGGATGAACGACTGCGCAAGGAAGAAATAAAAGATACCAAAGAAGCGATTGAAAAATACGCTGTGCCCATTGGTGCCGTGATTACCGAGATGCTGCGTGGCCATATGGAGGGTAAACACAAACGTAATAAAGAGGCCGAGCCTGCGCTGATGATGATTCGCCGGCTTGCGGATACGGTCATTGACGATCACGAGGCAACTTCCGTTAAGGGGGTGCCGTTTGAACAATATATTAAAGATATTTTCCAGACCCACCAGAGGAATATGGGGCAGCCGGAGATTGGTAAGCGTTACGAAGAAAAGCTGGATTTTGCATGCAAGGAAATTGCGAACGCGATCACGGAAGGAAAAATGCACCCGATGGCACTGGTGAATCTGGTAGGTGAGCGCAAAATCATCAAGGATAAGGGCAAGCACGTTGCCACACGGGAAGATATTCATAAGGCCATCGCCGACCAGATCGAAAGAATGCCTGCGAAGTTCAGTGTCGATGCAGATGAGTATTTTGCGGAGACCAG
This sequence comes from uncultured Rickettsiales bacterium, assembly GCA_964390025.1. Taxonomy (GTDB): domain Bacteria; phylum Pseudomonadota; class Alphaproteobacteria; order Rickettsiales; family UBA998; genus CAYMGS01. Next base: position 10,571 of record CAYMGS010000002.1, read on the forward strand.
TATTGGTGAACAGGATCTGAAATCCATCCTGAGTGGTTTGAAAGGCGAGGAGCGTACGTTTTTCATTTCGCTACTGCCGGAAGAAGTGGCGCTGAGGGTCGGTGTCAAAGAGCAGGAAATCAAAGCAGCACATGAGCATGCCAAGGCGCATTTCACTGAGACGCTGAACAAGGCGGTGCTGGATGTCGGTTCACTTTCAGATGAAGAGCTGGAAAAAGCCGGGCTGAGCAAAGATGAAATAGAACTGATCAGGGATGTGGCGCCCAAAGCCAAGCAGGGTGATACAAAATCTGTACTGGCCGCGGTCAGCACCAAAGGAGATTATAAGGATAAACTTGATTTTGCCCTGGTGAATGCCGCGCGTGTGGAATTTGCGAATGGACGGAAACTGGGTGAATTATATGAACATGCAGGCCAGAAACTTTTTGCTGAGCACGAGCACCCTGAAGGCCGTTATGATGATGAAGCGCCTGATATGCAAGAGGATAAACCGCATAATCAGGTGCACCATGCCCATCATAAGGGCAGGGAGCATGAGGTGCATGCACAGGAATTAGGCGGGTAAAAAAATGCAGGACAGTCATCAAACTGTCATATTTGCCTGCTAGTAGAAACACCGTCCCCTACAGCGTAAGGGAACATAAAAAAATATAACGGTGGTTAAATATGTCTAAGGAACAGCAACCCGGCGATGCACGCGCATGGTCGAAGAAAGTCAATCCGTCCCGCGCCCGCAAAGAGGAGCGGAATGCACAGTATCAGGCAAATGTAGAAGCGGCGTTTGAAGAGCTTTTCGGCCCGCGTGATGCGGAACTGGAAGCGCAAATGAGTGCGTCGATTGATACGCTGGCGGCTATTGGTAACGCGAGACTGCAAGAGGCTCAGGAGCATGCCGCTTCTGCTGACAATACGATGCAGGGAGGCGAGTAATGTCTGACGAAAAGCCCACCACCAAGCGTAGCCTGATTGATAAAGATTATCCTGATGTAGAGGCCGATGCGCCGACTTCTCAGGGATGGCGCACGCTGGAAGCCCATGCGTACAGAGAAGAACGGGATAATAAAAATGGTAATGCATTGGGTCTGGGCATAGATAATGGTTCGCCAATGTTCAAGGGGCTTGGGCTTTATCCAAATATCTTATTAACGGGAGGAGCACGTGAGATGTGGGGCTTTATGCCATCCACTACCACTTATAATCGCTATGACCAAAAAGCTTTTCGCGATGAGACGAAAAACGATTATGGCATTGACACGATATTTGACTCGAAGAATGCGGCGCCTCTTGCCCATGAAGCACAAGATGTTGCAAAGTTTATCACGGTCATGCAGGCGCCTCTCAAAACACTTGCCTCTTATGTGGATGGGGGCGCTGGTACCATGAATTATGAAGAAAAAGAAGCGCTGATGCATTGCATAAGTGTGATCGGTCCAAGAATGCATGTAAACCCGGAGTTATTTACGCGTTTCGTCAACCCGCTTGGTTGCATGGGAGATGTAGAATCTTATGAGGGGATAACGGCCTATTTCTATGACATTGCCAACCGGCTTCAGCACCATTCTAAGCATACCCGTATATCAACGAATGATGATGTGGTTCATGATCTGATGTATACGGGCCCTACAATGGGACCGTATTCTTCTCCGGGACGTTCGGAAAAAAAGAGACATAAGAATATTGATAGTTTCTTTGAAACTAATTCTAAAATGGATTTGCCGGAAGCAGCTCGATTGCTGGGCATGGCCGCCAAACACTGGGGTATTGATAAAGCTCCCACGCAAGATGATGTAAAAGTGCTCTCAGACAAAGTGTACCGGTTCCATAGCTATTTATTTGCGTCGAAGGCGGTGCAGCTTATTAAAGAACGCGCGTATGGTGAAAATGATCACCAGATGCTTGGGATCTTTAAAGAGGACGCTGAGTTTCTGAAGGACTACGCGCAGGGTGTGCTGCGTTACACAATTGGAAATGGAAAAGTCATTGAGTCACGGATCGATAACCCTACGCAGGCTGAGCGGGAATTAATGAATGAGATTAATAATATGCTTCAGCCCGATGCCCGGGAGTATAATGAAATGCAGCGATTGCTGAAGGGTGGTGACGGGGTATCTGAACCAGACTTAAACAAGCATCGGGTTTACCAGTATGATATGATGCGTGAAAAATATCATGCCATGAACTTTTTACTGGAAAATGATAAAGAAGGTGAAAGGCTGTTATTTGGCCACTAAGTCTTTAATGTTATCCGCGCGTTTCATAAAATCGTCATAATTCTCTGATATGCTGAGTACTTCCGGTAATGCTTGCCGGAGCTTAAGGAGTATTCAGTTACATGGCAGACACGTCAGAAAACACGCAGATTCAGACTGAGGAAGTACAGACTCAGCAAGGTGCCGCCTCGCGTGATACTACTCCTGACTTTCATCCGATTCTATTAAACTCGCACGCGGCAAAAAGCAAAAAAGATACGCAGCTGAGTAAAGCGGGGCTCAACTTTAATCTTTCTTCTTTCCTGTCATATTACCCCATGCTTCGTCTGACAGGGTATTTATTTGAAGCAGGGTATTCTCCGGCTAACAGGGCTTTACAAAGAATGCACTACCATGCAATGGAGGATATGGCTGATAATCGTCCTCTCAATTGGAAGGGTAAAATAGCGCGTCAGATATACGGTGACACCATCCCTAAAACTGTCTTTAATCCATATGATGTTGAAGCTATGGAGGTTGATTCGAAAGGCCTCACGGAAAGAATAACAAAGCCAAAAGAGGTCAAACCTCTTAACCTTGAAGACTATGCAGACAATTACAAAACCCGTTTCAATGTTGCGGAGTCGGCAGTTTTTACCTCTCTGGCCGCTTATCACTCATACGATACATATAAGCAAATGCTGTCGAACTATAAACTGGCGGTTGGGGCGGAGCTTGGAAAAGACCCAAAAGATGTCAGCTTTACAGACATGCGAAAAAGTAACAACCCGATCGTGGTAAGCGCCATAGATCGGTTTATGTGGCAGACGCCGATGAGGATTGGAGCGGGTCTGGCCTTTATACCGGCACTGTGGACAGGGATTGTGGCTAACTCCTTTGTTATCAGTGCTGAGCGTACTATTTTCTATCGCCCATTGGCATATGACATGCTTTCCAAAGCGATAAACGATGTGCAGATTAATAACCTGGGCAAAGAAGCGAAGGTAGATGTGGTAGATAATCTGATTCGCGTGATGCAGACCGCCCGTCTGGATCAGCGTCAGAGCCTTATCCCCAAAGAACAGATTCAGGCGCTCAAGCCAACGCTCAGCCTGATTGCTGATGATATTATCGATAAGCAGTTTGGTATTGCCGGAGCGCTGTACATTATGGGTGGTGGCGTGTTGATTCCCGAAGACCCGGCGCAATCCATGAAGAATTATGAGCATGTGCGCTCTGTGGGGGTCTCCGGTGTGGCTGAGGAGGCCAAGCATATCCGCCAGACCAGTAAAGTGCCCTCAACAAAAATTTGGGAAGCGCGGCTGATGGAACATGAGCGGGTTGAGGGCAAGGTAGCGGAATCCGCACGCCGTGATGAATTGATTAAGGAGCGCCGTGCGATTCTGGCACGCGGCCCCATGCATGCCGGGCCGGGCGGGGAGATTGATCCCAGCGCTCGTTATGGCAATGTACAAATGTTCTAAATAGCCGGAAATCCAGCCGCTTTAGCCGCTTTCTGTCATGGAAACTTCACAAAACAGCACTCAATTATCCCCTGTATTTCCGCTATACTGGTAAGGTGAAAATAATAGGTTGAACAGGAGATTATGCCCTTACCCGTACCCGCAGCATCACGCGCCGCCACTTCCGTACTGAATCGTGCGGCGGCCCATGGTTCGACCTCTGCATTGCATGGGGCTGCGCGTGGCATGTCTGCTTCCGGTCTGGTGCCGAATACGCCTTCCGCCCGCACAAAAGACAAAGCGCAGAAGACAGCGCAGCTTGAAGACCAGCCCGGCATCGTGGTGAAGGGGCTGGATGCTACCAACAGCATGGGTAGCAAATTCTTTATGTTTGATTTCGGCAGCATGGCGCTGGGTGCGATGCTCGGCGCTGTTGCGTCCGGACTGGGTACGCTTGGCGGCTGGACGGGTTTCAAAGGTATTGAGAATGCCGGGGGATGGTTTAAACGCCGGGCGGATGCAGTCAATGCTCCCCGGCAGTTCATGGAGGCCACAAAGCTGGAAGAAGGCCTTTCCAAAACCACGGAAACGCTACATGGTAAAGCGGGCAAATGGTTCGGTGAAGAAAGCGCCGTTGCGAAGGGCATGGGTGACCTGGCCGCTAAGGCGGCGGAAGCAGAACCTGCTCTTAACCGAAATGTGGGTATGGTGTTTGGCAAGGCTACCAGTTCAGCGGGTAATGTATTGCGTCGTGTAGATGCGCCTATGCGTGCATTCGGTGGCCTGCGCCAAAAATGGGCGACGCAGCGACTTGAAAAACTCAAAGCCAGCATGAATGATGCAAAAGCCGCATTTGAGAAACACGCGGGATCATTGGGGCAGAACGCTTACTCCAACGGCAACCCGGTAGAAAAACCTTCCCTGCATGTGATGGAAGAAGGTCTGGAAGGTGTTGCGCGCACGGCTTCGGGCCACGTAGATAATATTCGTGGGAAGCTGGGTGAGTTGCATACGCTGCTTCACGATATGCCGGAAGCCGCGCACTCTCCTGAAGCACATAAGTTGCTGGCAGAGATTCGGGGTGATCTGGGCGGTGTGTTTGCCATTCACCACGGGGATAAAGAACTGACCTCTGCACTCAAAGAGCTTTCCGCTCCGCTGAAGTCAGCTGAGAAGTCGCTGGTGAAAATGGGCAAGCATGCGCAAAGCGGCGGGTTCTGGAAGGATGTGCCGGGTGCGCTGGAGAAGCTGCCGGAGTCGGTCGGTAAAATGGACCTGCATCAGAGCGCCTTTGCCGGCGCAATCATGGCGGGGACAGCAGCAGAAGTCGGGCATACGGCCTTTCATGTGAAGCATGATTTCGGAGTGCTCAAGCGCATGGCTGCAGCAGTGGAAGGCAAGCCGGTTTCTACGCTGCATGTGCTGACAGGTCACTTGCCGCCCGTCGTAGCGGAAGCACGCTCACATTTTTTCCATCGCTACGGCCCGGAAACAATTGCCGAGACGGTGGCTGCCGGGTTTAATATTCCCCTGATGAAGAAAAATGGCGGTGGAATGATGGCGATGGCCGGGCTGATGGCTGCACCGATGCTGGGGCAGGTAATGGCCGATAAAAACCCGAGTATCCAGATGTATGACGCCATGGAGAAAATGCAAAAAGCCGGGCAGCCACTCAATCAGGGTATGTATGCAGAATTTATTGCCTCCGCTTACAAGAAAGCGGAAGACCTGGGCGCAGATAACCGGCTGGTGCTGGCGCTGGCGAATGAATATACCGAAGCGAAGGCGACTCCGCAGGATGTACTCAAGGATATTGCCTCGGGTGCGATTGATCAAAAGGCTGCCGTGGTGCAGGCGAAGCTTGAGAAACAGGCTGAGCAGGCCATGCAATCTCCGGCTGCTTCTGCAGATGATTTCAAGCCGGTGTTAGGCAAGCATACGCAGAAAGTGGTGGAAACGCGGCAGGGTGTGGAAGCCAAAGCGCCTGAACAGGTGGCTAAGGCTGACAATGCTACTGAGGCACAGGAGAAACCCAGCCCGGTAGTGGCGCAGGTGGCGCAGGCAGGGCGCCTGAAAGGGCATGAAGCTGCGCTGGCAGGAGGTGGTGCATGAGTATCCCTGAATATCATGTAGCCGGGGTGCCTCAGGGAGCACAGACGCCGTATCACGCTACCGTAGCAACACCGGTGGTGGGGATGAATGGCGTGGGAGCGTATCGTCCGCTGACCAATGAGGAGTCTCTGGCGGACATGGCGGTGATGGGCCTGGATGCTGCTGGGGGGCTGGTTAGTAAAGCCGCCGCACCTGTAGCGGCATTAAGCGGTGCTGCCAGTGTGGTAGGCACGTCACTGCAAAACCAGCGGGAAGAAAAAATACTGTTGGACCTGTATCGCGATACGGTGGCTGCCAGTATCGGTATTCCACCGGAACAGGTAACGCTGGAAGACCTTCGGCAGATGGCGGAGCACTCACCGGAGCATAAGCATCTGCGTGAAGAGCTGGAAAAACTGGATGAACGCAGTATCACAAAGCCTGTGCGCAGTGTTGTGACGACGGCTGCGGCCGTTGGAGGGGGCATCCTGGGTGCGATTCCCGGACTAGGGATCGGAAGTGCGGCTACCGGACTGGCTGGTTCTATCGCTGCTTCCAAGGCTGCTGATTCCATCATGGATGGTATGATCGGTGAAGAGCGGGATGATACCGTGTTTGATGCCATTAAGCAGATTGATGCCAAAGTGCAGTCGAAAGATGGCGTGTCGCCGCTCGATTTGTTTGCATTGCACGTCGCAGCCGATGAAGGGCTGGCATTACAAATTAAAGGTCATATGGGTGATGATTTTGGTGATTTACCTTCTGATAAACAGGCCCGTACCATGCTGCGCGACCATCCACGCCTGACAGAGCTGTGCCGGTATGAGGCCTATCTGATCAACGCAGGTGCATTGCCTCCCGCATCACTGATGGATGAGCGTGTGCAGGTGATGGTCAGGGAACGTTTTGAACATTTGCAGGCACAGGCACAACCCACGCCGCGTATCATGACAGGGGGGCATCAGGTCAGTCCGCTTGCGCCACAGTCCCAGATTGTTGCCGGGCAGCCCGGTGCGTTCTCCCGCGCGGTCACACAGCAGCGTGAACAGGCGGCCATGCAGCCTTCTGAAACATCAATACAATAATTATTATTGTTTACCGGTGCCCAGATCCAGTTGCATCTGCACCGGGCCATGTGACGTTGTGGCATCAATTATTGAATCAGGCTTCTGTGGTGAAGATGTAGTATGCTCCGCTTCCGTATCAATAACCGGCCTGACGTTACGCCAGAGTGCATGAGCGTCATACTGTTTATTCTCTAATACATTATCCGCAATGTCCTGCGCAAACTCTGGCCCGAACATCAGGTTGAGTACATCCAGTGATAAAATGGCATGAAAGGGTGCGGCTCCTACGCGGTTGGCTTGTGGGTTATCGCGTATAACGGCCGTATATTCCGGTTCGACAACTGTATGGCCTTTTGTGCGGGCTGTTTTCTCCTGGATGGATTGTCCCAGGCTGAAGAGGGAGCTTCTCAGAGAGAGAGCTGCCCGTTTGTCAACTCCCAGAACCGGGCCATAAGTGTCGGCTAATCGTGCTGCCTGCTGTAAAATAAGTATATAAAATGCTTCTCCGGTTTCTTGCGTCAGGGCAAGTTTCACCTTATCAGGCGGAGGATCGCGCCAGTGATTATCCTGAAGCGTTAGCTTTTCGTAGCGATAATGTTTCGCCTGTTCTAGCCGCTTATCAAGATCATCTGACGGTGGTAGTGCGGGTGGTTCTGTCATTTTATGCCTTCCTGAACACGCTACCCATATTACTCTAAGTGTATGACAATCCTATGAAGGTGCATACTATGAGTTTTGTGGAGACACGGTTCCCAGATGATATTTCCTACGGTTCCGGTGGGGGGCCGGAATATGCCACGGATGTGGTGGCAACGGAAAGCGGGCATGAGCAGCGCAACATTGTCTGGCAATCGGCACGGGCGCGCTACAATGTGGCGCATGGCATCAAAACGCAGGCGCAGCTGGACGCGCTGATCGCGTTCTTCCGGGCACGTAAGGGTAGAGCATACGGCTTCCGGTTTAAAGACTGGGCGGATTATCAGGGCATCAATCAGCTGCTGGCTACGGGTGATGGCAGCAGTAGCCAGTTTCAACTGGTCAAACGACGCTACAGTAGTGGTGGCGTGGAAGAGGTACGTAGCATCACTAAGCCGGTAGCGGGCACGGTCAGTGTATATCTGGACTCTGTACTTGTCTCCGCTGGTTTCACGGTGGATGACACGACCGGTCTGGTGACGCTTTCTTCCGCACCGGGAAATGGTGTGGCGGTGACAGCAGATTTTGAATTCGATGTGCCGGTGCGGTTTGATACCGACCGGCTTGCGGCCTAACTGGATGCATATGGGGTGCATAGCTGGGCGGATATCCCGCTGGTAGAGCTTAGAGTGTAGTCAACATCGGCCATGTGTTTTTAATGAACCGTTTTCGCTCATTTGTGCCGAGCCGATAAAAGCGCTGGGGAAAAATTCCTCAAACGGTTTGCTAATCGTAATGTTTTCCACCTGTTTTCGACTGAGCGTGCCATCGTTAAACGGGATGTAATGGATGTTGAGTGTGCCCTTAACGGGTTTGCCCTGCGCATCCTGAATGCCATCGGTTTTGGGTGCGCGTTTCAATAATCGCTCCAGCCCTTCCTTGGTTGAAGTAGTCAGCCTGTTCTGCTCTATATCCGCCGGATCGACTTCCATCACCCACACATCCGTTACGCTTTTATAGGTAGCATTGCCCCGGTCAATGGCATTCATCTCGGCGGGTGGGCTGGCATTACTGCCTTTGCCCACCACTTCCATGCCTTTGTGAAAACTGCCATCGGCAAGGCGTACCACCACACACCGTATCTTCTGCGGCTCCTCATAGCCGTTGCCACTCTCGGCAAATGCCTTTTTACGTTCTGAATAGGTTTCCTGAATCTGGCGCACCATGTAGGTGTTAATGCGCTCCGGGCTGGGTTCCGCCTCGAGTGTGGCAATCGTTTCCCTGTCCGAGTTCCTGATCTCATACACAGCTTTTTCTATTTCAAGCAGGTGACGCTCATCGTCACTGAGTTTCTGTCCACTTGCGGCTCTTTGTTTAAGCTCATCCATATTCGGTTTGTGGATATGGCGGGATTCATCAATCAGTGCGGCCCATCCGTCTTTTTGTGCTTTCACCTTTGCACGACTGTGCGGTTCCTTTTTCAGGTCGACCTGTCGGTAGGCCAGCAGTGCCGTAGCGGAACCCTGTGCTTTGTCATGCACCGGGATTTTCCAGACTTCGCCCTGCCCAACACCGGCGGGAGTGCGTGCCGCAGTGTTGATGGTCAGCGGCACATTTCCATCGTTGCCTGGCAGCACATACACCGTTCCGTTTTGTACCTGATCTACCCATTTCTCCAGCATATCGCTGCACTTGCCGCAGGGAGGGATCACCTGTTGTAAGTCCTGTTTTCTGGTTGGGGGGGCCTTGTTATCACCGGTTATCAGGTAGAGTTCACGTATATTGCCCTTTTCCTGAGTGGTATTCAGCATTGTTCTGGTTACATTCACTTCAGCACAATCTTTATGATAACCGATAGCTTCGGTGGTATTAGTGTGGATATACAACCTTGTGTGTAAGCCCTTTCCGTCCGCTCTTGGTACGTCCGTCACCACTAATGCGGCTGTCGATAAATCTTCCTTAACGGAGAGCTGCCAGTATTCCGCCAGAATGCGGTTAAACACTTCAAGGCGCTGCTCTTCGCTAAGTTTACTTTCCCACTTTGTTTCCGAGGTATTGATATCCGTCCCACGTACATGGAAGGCAATGGGAGGTTTTTGCGGATCAGGCCAGTAGGTAACGTCAAACCGGATTTTCCCCGGTCGGGACTCATTGACCACATTAAATTTATGTTCCAGACGCTCTCGCACGGCATATCCTCCCAGCTTAGTTATACCCTGTTTGTGCCCGGCAAAGTGTGAATGTTGCATGACATTTCTACCTTCCGGGGCAGAGGGTTAGGCAAAATGATGGTGCGAGCCATTACATCAAGGAGTAGACATGAAGCCCATCACGCCTGATCTGCAATCACATCTGGAGCAGGAAGTCACCACGCTGGCCACCTGCTGGAAGCTGACGCGCAAGGATAATGTGGTCATGGGGTTTACCGATCATGATCGTGATCTGGAGGTAGAAGCCGTCACCTATGCTGCCTCCACAGGTTTTACGCCGACTGCTGTCTCCTCCTCTTCCGGACTCAATGTGGATAATATGGATGTGGAAGGCATGCTCAGTTCCGGGGTGATCGAGGAAGCGGATATTATGGCAGGACTCTATGACCACGCAGAAATTTCTGTGTTTCAGGTGAATTATGCTGATACAGCGCAGGGCACTCTGCCTCTCAGGCAAGGCTGGCTGGGCGAAGTGGAGATAAAAGACGGGCGGTTTGTGGCGGAGGTGCGCGGGCTGGCACAGCGCCTCTCTCAGCGTATCGGTGCATTTTACAGCCCGTCAAGCCGGGCGACATTTGGTGATGATCGCTGCAAGATTGATCTGACCACCGTGAGGGTGGCTGGTAGTGTTACGGATGTTGCGTCGCCCCATATTATCCATGACAGCACCCGCGCAGAGCCAGCCGGCGTGTTCTCATTCGGCACACTGACATTTACCAGCGGTGCGAATGATGGGCTGGCGGTAGAAGTGAAGGACTATGTGCCTGGCACCTTCACGTTATTCCTGCCTTTTCCTTATATGGTGAACCCAGGTGACAGTTACATCGTCACGCAGGGATGCGATAAAACGCTGGAGACCTGCCGCTTTCGTTTTGCCAATGCGGTGAATTTTCGCGGCGAGCCTCATGTTCCGGGAACTGATCGTATACTGGAAACGGCATCTACACGCTCTGAGTGGTAAAAATATCTGCTTTCGTGTGTCTGTTGTATGGAGTACAATAACGGACATGCGAGGTTTTCTTAAACATATTCTTCAAGGCATTGCCTTGCCACTTGAAGTGACGCGTTCGCCGCTTTACCGCTATCCTTATCGGCAGGCCGGGGAAGCCATGCGTGGTGACTGGCTGCGGATTGGTGAGGATATTGCCTGTGTCATACGAGATGAGGATGAGGAATATGGGTAATCCCAATCATCAAAACCAGCCCGGCGGCAAAAATAAAAAATTTGTGCCGCGTAAAAGCATTGAAGCGCTACCCAACCCGGAAACACTCGAAGCCTATGATTATGTCGTGGAAGGCTCGGCGGAAAAAATACTGGAGATGTTTCAGGAAGAGCAGCGTCACCGTCATGCATGGGAGGAAAGGGCGCTCAAGGTGCATGCGACCAGTACGGTGCTGGGGCAGGTGCTGGGTTTCCTGATTGCCATCTCGATCTTTGTATCTGCCAGTATTATCGGTATTTACGGTAGTCAGACTGTGGCGGCAACAGTGTGGATATTCGGTCTGGCCATCGTGTTGATGACCGGGCTGGTCTGGGCGTATGCCAAAACGCTTGGGCAGCGCCCGCTATTTGCCCGCCCCACCATGCGCCAGCATTTCCGCCCGGAAAAGGAAAAATAATCTCTTCCTGCGTTCGCCCGTTCCTCGCACATTTGTGTGATGGAAACGGAGCTCCTCAATCAGAAAATTGTGCGTGTTGCCCGCAGCTGGCGGGGAACACGTTTTTCGCATCAGGGGCGACGTAAGGCATGTCGCGGGGATGCGGGTGGTGTGGACTGCCTTGGCCTGCTTGCCGGTATCGCGCATGAGTTGGGGCTTAAAGGGCGTGACGGGCGGTTGCTGGTGGAACATGACATGCAGGCCTACAGCAAATCTCCGGACGGTTCCCTGCTTATGGCGCGGCTTTCTGCGATTTTACATATGGTGGAGCCAGACGATATGCGGGCAGGGGATGTGGCTCTGTTTGCGCTGGACGGTGTACCACAACATCTGGCGGTCATCTCTGACTATGCACCGGGTGTAGCAGGTATGATCCATGCTTATGCACCTGCAAGGCGTGTTGTGGAACATCGACTGGACGTAAGCTGGCAAAAACGTCTTGTGTGTTTGTACCGATGCGCATAACGTCTTCTCATAAATAATTCAGGAGAGATGTTATGACGCTATATGTGTATGATCACTGCCCTTATTGTGTAAAAGCGCGGATGATCTTTGGTCTGAAAGACCTGCCGTTTAAAATGAAAACGTTGCTGAACGATGATGTTGAGACGCCAACCAACATGATCGGCAAAAAGATGCTCCCTATTTTGGAAAAAGATGATGGCTCCTATTTGCCGGAGAGCATGGATATTGTGCATGATGTGGACGCGACATACGGCATGAAGAAGATCACCGGTGACACCAATCCCGACATAGAGGCATGGATTGCGCAGGCGCGGGACTACATCTATGAACTTTGTATGCCACGCTGGGTGGAAGCGCCTCTGGATGAGTTTGAAACAGAAGGCGCGCGTGCCTTTTTCACGGAGAAGAAAGAAGCGATGATTGGCCCGTTTGAAGAAGCGCTGGCACGTTCAGTAGAGCTGAAAGAACAGGCCAATGAGCACTTAACGCAGCTGGTGCCCCTGATTCGTTCATCCGATGCTGTGAATGGTACGCTTTCCGAGGATGATTTTCATCTCTTTGCCGCGCTGCGGTCGCTTTCTATTGTCAAAGGGCTTGAATATCCGGAAGCGGTGAACGACTATCGCAAGCGCATGGCTGAGCGCTCCGGGGTGCCGCTGCATGACAGAATTGCACGCTAGTTGAATTTATAGGTGTAAATGGCCTTAATCTCTTTTGGCTTGAGCCGGAGACGGAACTTGCGCCGTTCGCTACTGGTGAGTTTGAATTCGGAGTGAATGCGGCCGGAATTAGGATCATAATTGAGGCTCAGGCCGCTGGAGCCAATCGCGTAGCTAATGGCTTGCGGCGCACTGCCCTGAGACTCACGCAGATACGACATATAGGGGGCAGTATATTCGGTTGCCAGTGTCGTGCCCAGCTCGACGTCTTTTCCGGTATAAGGGTCTATAACGCTCGCCCCCACAAAGTTATGCTGCCCGCTGATATACTGATCAAACGAGTTGATGCTGAGGGGGTGATGTGCCTGCGTTAACGACTGGGCGTGAGCATAAACCGGGCCGAGCATGATAACTGCACACATCAGGCCTCTTTGTGCCCTGTAAACCATGTGCTTCATTCCTAAATGATATCAAATTTGTATTAAGATAGTATTAAGGCGAGAGGTGTTTCTTGTTAATGGCATCGCATGAAAGCCTGTTGTTGCCATGCGGTTAGGACGGTTAACCAATTTGCCTAAAATATGTGCAGATAAATTAATTTCCGTTAACTATAAATCAGTAAAATTTTAGTCGTATGTAATAAAACTGTCACCCTCCTATGTTACGCTAAAGTAATAGCACTGGAGATTTTATTACGTGAGTGTATACGATCAGAGTATTCATCCCGAAGAAGAGCACCAGCAGGCATCTACGCTGGCTGGTGATGAGGCGTATGTCGCTGTGGAGGCACCTGAGGTTGAAGAGCCGCAAATTGGTGGAAACTGTCACCAGTTAGACCACTGGGGACATCAGGCGGATTTAATGGCTGCCGGGGCGGCGAGTGACCCGGATGGGGCGACAGTGACGCTGGCGCGTGAAGCGTATAATATGAATGTGGATATAGCGAAGCAGGTGCAGGAAGAGGCATGTATGTCTGCAGAAGCTGCTGAGGAAACCTCTCTGGCCGTTGATGATGAACGCCATGAAGCCTCTCGTATCGCAATGGCTGCGCAGGATATGGGTACGGAAGTGACAACAGCCGACGCATCCTCCGCCCTGACCGGACAGGAAGCGGCTACTGCTACAGCAGCCTCGCAGGAGCGCACATCGGCATCTAAAGAAGAACCGGCGGCTGAAACTACAGGTGAGACACGAAGTGCAGCGCGTGGTGAGCATCCTGCGAGTGGTATTGACCGGGCACTGAAGCGTATTGGCCAGCGCCTGAAAGCGTGTGGATGTTCGGAAGCACGTGAAGCAAATGGCGAAAAAGTGGAGATGCCGGATCAGGAAGTCGCGGATAAAGGGCATGTTG
>CAYMGS010000002.1:24370-41618 GCA_964390025.1 uncultured Rickettsiales bacterium
CCGCCGAACAGGCCGCCAAGCAGCAGGCCGCCAAGGATTTTGATCCCTCAGCTTTTGCTGCTCGTAAATCTGCGCAGCACGCTTAAATACAGGACTATTGAAAGAATGGCATCCACGGGCTGATATATTTCAGCCTGAACCAGGAATAGACAGCAAAAATTGTAAACATCAATATCAGAAAGTGCCCAAATTTAATTTTGGATCTGAGCGCATTCCCTATGCGATTCCTTGATTCTTCACTCATTGTTGTTTGTATCCTCTGATGGGCCTGACATGCAGTTGTTAAATATATTCGGCCAGGGGCCTGCATTATCCATACCGCTGGGGCCAGCGAGTACAGCCCCTTTGGATGCATCCATGGGATGCGCGGTTTTTTCATCTTCCACGCACTGGCAGAATTCGCGTGCCATCTCTTGAGTGGGGAATAAAAACTGCGTCAGAGTTTCGGTGCATTCCTCGACTGTAGTCGGTGCTTTTTCTTCCACTTCCTGTGCGAGGGAGGGGAAAGTAAATGCCAGAGCAATCAGTACTGTGAGTATATATTGCATAGCGGAATCATACCTTTTTATGGTTAACACTTCAATCTCCCTCGTTGCATCCATAAGGCGACAATGCTAGGCAGAGGTACGATGTGGACGTCAGACAACAAGGAGGACATATGAAAACTACGTATCTGTTAAGAGGTATTATCACCTGTATGATGGTGGGAGCACTCTCTATGCCTTCCTTTGCCGATGACGCCTCCCTGAGTGCCAAACTGCTGGGCAAGAAGGGTAAGGAGGTGGGTACGGTGACATTAAGGGAAGGGCCGCATGGCGTGCTGGTGCATATTAAGGCCAGTGAACTGAGCCCGGGGGCGCATGGCGTGCATTTCCATCGTGTTGGCAACTGCGATGCGCATGAACACTTTAAAACGGCAGCGGGACATATCACCGGGAATCTCGACACACCGCATGGTCTTCTCAATGAAGATGGGCGTCATGTGGGAGATTTGCCAAATATCTATGCGCATGAGGACGGAACAGCGCAGGCTGAGTTTTTTGCGGATGGTCTGACTATATCGCGCAGGGGTGGAAAGCCTGCGCTGGCCGATGAAGACGGGGCGGCATTGATGATTCACGAAGCCGCCGACGATCACCGCACGCAACCTATTGGTGGTGCCGGAGGGCGTGTGGCCTGCGCCGTGATTCCCGGCGTACCGGAAACACCATAGGCGTATCTTATCTGTTTCATAGCAAGCTTGTATTTTATCTCAGTGCTTCAACAGGTTAAGCTTGCACTATCATCAATTAACATCGTAAGGAGTACATGATGAGTAGTAATACAAAGCTGGCAGAGAAACTGGAAGTCATTCTGGCGGATAGTTATATCCTCTACCTGAAGACTCAGAACTATCACTGGAATGTTACCGGCCCCAATTTTTCGTCGCTGCATGTGTTGTTTGAACAACAATACACGGATCTGGCTGCAGCGATAGATGAGATTGCTGAGCGTATTCGCACACTTGGTAAGCTCGCTCCCGGTAGTTTTAAGGCATTTGCGGCACTGGGTACGCTGACAGAGGCCGGAGAGGACCGTGATGCCACCGGAATGGTGAAAGACCTGTATGAAGACAATCTGTCACTGGCAAAGTACCTACAGAAAGCGATCGAGCTTGCTGAGGATGAAGGTGACGCGGCCACGGCTGGTTTGTTGACGGACAGGCTGACTATACATGAGAAGCATGCATGGATGCTTGGTGCCAGCATGTAGTTGATGAGCATAAAGGCAGTATGTGGAGAATGCATGGCTGCAAATAATCTGGTTGCATCCCCTGCATTACGGGGCTATATTTAAATCTCCCTCTAGAGCCCGCCTGTCCGACTTCCTCCCCGAGCAGGCGGGTTTCCTTATTTTCAGAGGGTCTCGTTCTTTTCTAGAAGCGTAGTGCTTCCACAATATTGGAGTAATGGTCGCTCCATGGGCGGTTGCCATTCGGTTCCATAATCCTCCACCCTTCTTCTCCCAGCTGAGTTTCGCCAAAGTCGTCTGTATCGCGGGCCATGGCCACCCAGTGAGCGGACACGTCAATGCGGTTGCGTGCGCGTGACCGCCGTTCTATGGCAACAAGTCCAGCGTCATCCGCAAGGTTCGCCAGAATGTCATTCAGTTTGAGGTAACGGTTGCTGATATGAAACGCAAGGATACCCCCGGGAGCAAGCTTATCCATGTATATCTGCAGCGCTTCACGCGTCATGAGGTGTACGGGCAGAGAATCAGATGAATAAGCGTCCATAATGATAACACCATACATGCCGTCTTCTGCCTCCTGCAGGCCAAGACGGGCATCACGAATTATCACTCTGGATTCTGTGGGGCAGTCTCTCAGGTATGTGAACAGCTCGGGGTTTTCAGCAATATGTTGTACGGCGACGTCAATCTCATAGAAATCAAATTGCTGTCCTACCACGCCTAGGCATGCGAGGGTACCTGCACCCAGACCAGCCACAGCCACAGGACGTTCATGCAGCGCAGCGGGCAGGCTGTTAAATAACTCTCTGAGGTGGTCGTAGTAAGAGGTTAGCCGTAGTTTGGTTTCTTCCCGCTGGCTCTGCATTCCGTGCAGAGTTGTGCCATGCGTGTAAAAGTGAAACTCGCCATCTTCCGAGCGTTTTACACGACTTACACCGAAGAAGTTACGTTCCTGATATAGTACTTCCTGCCCTTTGCCGGCATTGGTGTAGGGCAGTGCCATAAAAATAATGGTGACCACCAGCCCCAGGCGTACGGGGCGATGATCGCATAGTTTGGGAATCGCCACACATGTGGCCAGCAATATCAGCATGGTGAGTATATAACGCCCCGGTGCCATCTGATTAAATGTATGGGCGAATACGGTCACAAGTGATTCCATCGCTTCGGGGAAGAAATGAAACAGTATGTCCGGCAGGTAATATTGCAAAATAAGTATGCCCAGCAACGCAAGTGGTATCACCATATCCAGAATTCTCTCCAGCCATTCGCGTGGAAACTCAGCGGTTTGTGGTCTGAGGAAACATGAGAGCACGATGACCAGGAAATATTCGATAGGCATGGAGAATATTTCCGGGGCAATAAGTGCATTAAAAACGCCTCCCAGCGCGCCTCCTACGGATATCCAGACATAAAAGCCTGTAAGGTGCTGGTTTTTCGGGCGTTGTAATGAAAGCTGCCCGTGACACACTATGGCGATGGTAAAAAAGGTCAGAAAATGAATAAGCTGGAAGGGCATCGTTGTGTCGATATGGCTGACCCTGAGCAGCAATAGCGCGGTTATGATGACGGTTTGCGTTGTGAGAAAAAATTTGTAAAGATGCATACGCGTGTGGAATGCCAGTACAAAGGTCAGCAGGTATAGTGCAAGCGGGACGATCCACAGCAGTGGCGCAGCGGCAATGTCGGTGGTGACATAAGTTGTGAGCCCCAGCATCAGGCTGGATGGTACGAATGCCAGCACCACCCAGTGTAGTTTTTGAAACCCGGTTGGTGTCGCGGCATTTTCCAGCGATTCCTCACTTTCGCCTTCCACGGGTACTTCTTGGGTAAAATGCCGGTTCAGCTGATACACACAGCCGATCAGCAGTGCGCTGAACAATGCATAGAGCACGGACCATGTGTTGGTCTGGCCGGGAATAGAAAGCAGGGGCTCGATCAGGAACGGGTAGGCGAGTAAAGCGGCAAAGCTGCCAAGATTGCTGGCGCTGTATAATACATACGGGTCGCGTTCCTGCGTGGCGCTGTGTGAAGCATACCAGTGCTGAATAAGCGGAGCATTTGCTGCCAGTACAAAAAACGGGATGGCAATGGAGAGGAACAGGCTTGCTAGCAGAAATGCCACGGGTTCACCGGTGGGCTCAAACATCTCTGTGACGCGCAGGCTGATGGGTAGCATGATGAGCGAGGCAATCAGCAGGCCCGTATGTACTTTGGATTGAAGGCGTGTACCCAGCAGGCGTGTGGATGTATGAGCGTATACATACCCGCCCAGCAGCAACGCCTGATAAAACATCATCGCCGTTTTCCAAACAGCCGGGCTGCCACCCAGTTTGGGAAGTATCAGCTTAGAGAGCATTGGCTGGATCAGAAACAGCAGGAATGCGCTAAGCAGGATGGTGGCGGTGAAAAGATAGCGTACTGGCATGCGCGAACCAATCATGAGTATATTGTAATAGCGGGCCGGATGTGGATGATATGCCCATGATTCACACATACTGACTTCAGGGGATCCATGAAACTTCTTTTTGTTTGTTCAGGAAATATCTGCCGTTCACCGACAGCCGAAGGTGTAATGCGGCAACTGGTGCTGCGCGATGAGCTGCAGGATCGTATTGTGGTCGATTCCGCCGGGATGCAAAGCTACCATATAGGGGAGTCTCCTGACCCCAGATCGGCAGCCCTTGCCGCTACACGCGGCTTTCCGCTTGATGGGCAGGTAGCGCGTCAGGTGATGACGGAAGACTTTGAGACTTTTGATTTGCTCCTTGGGCTGGATAAAGGTCATGTCCGCCAGCTTGAGCGTCTGGCACCACCCGGGGTGCGGGACAAGGTGGTGCTTTTCCTTGAGCATGCAGGCGTAGGGCGAGGCCGCGAAGTGCCAGACCCTTATTACGGCTCGGCACGTGATTTCGAACTGGCATTTGACCTGGTGCTTGAGGGATGTGAGAAATTGCTGGCAAAAGTCCGTGCTGACTGAAACGCAACGCAATATTATTGCGCATGAGTGCGGTGCGATAGCGTCTGTAACTTTGCTGGCTGAGGGCCATAATGCGTATGCTTACAGGATCCATACGCATCAGAGCGAAGACCTTGTGGCTAAAGTGTCCACTGATGGGGGTGACCTGAGTCTCGAGGCATGGATGCTGACATATCTCGCAGACCATAGTAATTTACCAGTGCCCTCTGTGCTATATGCAGAGCCCTCATGGTTCCTGATGCACTATGTCCCGGCCTCCGGCCTGCTTAGTGCTTCGGGGGAAGAGGAGGGTGCTGAACTGCTGGCAGCATTACACCGGGTTCATGCAGATCAGTTCGGGCTTGAGCGCGATACGCTGATTGGTCCCTTGCATCAGCCGAATATGCCCTGTGATGACTGGAGGGAATTCTTTTCCAAACACCGTCTGATCTACATGGCGGAACAGGCGCATCAGGAAGGTGCGCTCTCTGTTTCGACATTAAAAAAGTGCTATGAACTGGCTGAACGTATAGGCGAGTATCTTGATGAGAATGTGTTACCCTCCCTGATTCACGGGGATGTATGGGGCGGTAATGTGCTCACGTGTGAAGGGCGCATCAGTGGTTTTATTGATCCTGCCATTTATTACGCTGACCCGGAAATTGAGCTGGCATTTATTACGATGTTTCAGACCTTTTCCGATGCATTTTTCAGGCGTTATCACGACATAAAACCTATCCATGATGGTTTCTGGGAATTGCGCAGGGATCTCTATCTGCTCTATCCGCTGCTGGTGCATGTGCGCATTTATCGCAGCGCGCATTACCACCGGCAGGTGGATGCTATTCTGCGGCGTATGGTTGGGTGAAAAACTGGCGCGGGTATTAATTTTGTGATACATTTATCTGAATGCTCATGTAGAGCAGTAAAACGCGATTATTTAGAGGTCAGGTAGACATGTCTTCCGCTGAAATTGCTTCTACGGTTACAGGTCAGTTATTTACGCCATCGACGGCTATTCGCCGCGATGCGATTTATCACAGCCCTGCGGCAGATGCCGACAATAAGCTGGCTGATATCCGTCGTTCCGGTGATGCCAGTACGCATACGATCGGCACACTGGACGCCATTGCCAGTTCCAGCCTGTCTGAAGAGCAGAAAGACGCGCTGATCCGGCTGACCGCTTATGTCGATGAGCGGGAAAAGGGTAATCCGTCTTTCATGGATGATATTGCAACGCTGGTACGGGTGCTGGAGGCCTCCGGTAACCCGGCAGAACAGCAATCTATGACGCTTGATGAAGCACGGACACGCTATGACGCAGAGCGCGACTTTCTGAGTTATAACAATGATGTAGAGCTGTCTTTTGCCATCGCGATCGAGCAGGTGAGCTCGCAGTTTATTTCGCCGCAAAACAGGCAGGAGCGTGATTTTCTGGCGGTCGCTACAACGCAGGATATGGAGCGCGCCTTTGCGCTGGCGCGTGACGTGCTGGGGCGCAGTATCGATATGTTTGTATAATAACAAGGCATTGTAATAGCCGGTTTTATTAATGGGGAAGAGTCATGAAGGTGATAGCCTTTGGAGGTGGTATGCCCAAACCGGGTCAGGAGTTGCAGACACCGCGCCTGAACGTCAAACGTTCAGCAGGCGCTGTGTCGTCACGTGAGCGTGCACCGGTAAGCAGCATTTCGCAGGCGCTCATAAGCCGTGTGGAAGATGCTAAGCTCAGCCGGGCACAGAAAAGCTCGATCATCTTCCTGATGGCGTTTATTGATGAACGTGGCGGTGGAGATACCAGACTGCTGGGTGATCTGATGGTGGTGATGACGCTGATGGAGCTGAAGGCGAAGCCACAGAATGTCGATTTGTTGCGTCCGGGGGAAGCGCTGAGCGAATATAGCCGTGGTCGGGAGAGGCTGAAGGAAGAAAAAGGCTATACGCTGACAGTATCGGCGTTGTTTGAAGACATTCGCATGACCTATCTTAATGATATTTCCGGCCAGCCGCAGGCGGCGGAGAAGCCACACCTCGTTTCCTAGTATAAATTAAAACCATAAAGCGCTTCACATCCTCTTGAAATTCGGGTGCGGGTTTCTATATTAGAAATAAATCTTTTCATATGTGGAGATGATACGCCCTATGACAGCGTTGGTTGATGCTTCGCATCTGGTGAAAACATTTGGCGATTTTACTGCGGTGAACGATGTATCGCTGAGCGTGAAGCGTGGCGAGGTTCTGGGGTTTCTGGGGCCGAATGGTGCCGGTAAATCCACCACCATGCGCATGATTACGGGCTATCTGGAGCCCAATGCGGGAAGTGTCAGCATTGATGGGCTGAATGCAGCGGAGAAACCGCTGGAAGCAAAGGCCCGCATTGGTTATCTGCCGGAAGGTGCGCCGCTTTACCCGGACATGACACCTGCACAGTTGTTGAAATTTATCGGTCAGGTCAGACATATGACCTCAGCCCGGATCAAAGAGCGGATAGAGTTTGTGACCGGCGTGCTGCATCTGGAGCCGGTGTTGCACCAGTCCATCGACACCCTTTCCAAAGGGTTTAAGCGTCGCGTCGGGCTGGCGCAGGCGATCCTGCATGATCCTGATGTCCTGATACTGGATGAGCCGACCGACGGGCTCGACCCATTACAGAAGCATGAAGTGCGCACACTGATTAATACGATGGCAAAAGATAAAGCCATCATCATCTCTACACACATTCTTGAAGAAGTGGACGCGGTCTGCACGCGTGCGGTGATCATTGCCAGCGGCAAGCTGGTGGCCAATGGTACGACAAAACAACTGCTGGCGAAATCCAAGCACAAGACGCTGGATGACTATTTTCGTGCAGTGGCGGAAAAAGCGGGGAGAGACAAGAAATGAGTGGGCTATGGGCTGTCTTCCGCCGTGAATTGCTGGGATATTTTCAAACCCCGGTTGCGTATGTGTTTATCGCGATTTTCCTGCTGGTCTCCGGCCTGTTTACCTTTTATCTCGGGAATTTCTTTGAGCGCGGCAAGGCTGATCTGGAGCCGTTTTTCAACTGGCATCCATGGCTGTACTTATTCCTGATCCCCTCCGTTTCCATGCGCCTGTGGGCAGAAGAGCGCAGGAGCGGCTCCATTGAATTACTGGTGACACTTCCGGTGCCGCTATGGCAGCTGGTGGTGGGTAAATTCCTGGCGGCATGGGCGTTTACGGCCATTGCTCTGCTTGGCACGTTGCCGATCTGGATTACGGTGAATTACCTCGGGGCACCGGATAATGGCGTGGTCGTTGCCGGGTATCTGGGCAGCCTGCTGATGGCAGGCGGGTATCTGGCTATCGGTTCGTGTATTTCGGCGCTGACACGCAATCAGGTCATTGCCTTTGTACTGGCATCCGTGGTGTGTTTCCTGTTTACCATGACCGGTTTTCCCATGGTCATTAATGCCTTTGCCGCGTTCCTGCCTCAGGTGCTGGTGGAGACGCTGAGCCTGTTCAGCTTCCTGACGAATTACAGTGATATTATCCAGGGTGTGCTGGAATGGCGCAGCGTGGTGTATTTCTTCACGCTGATTGCGTTGTGGCTGTATATCAACGTATTGGTGCTGGAGGTGAAAAAGGGATGAGTAACC
Source organism: uncultured Rickettsiales bacterium (assembly GCA_964390025.1). GTDB lineage: Bacteria > Pseudomonadota > Alphaproteobacteria > Rickettsiales > UBA998 > CAYMGS01. The sequence goes on from CAYMGS010000002.1 coordinate 32,678, forward strand.
GGGGGCGCACACATACACGCTGGATGAATCTGACCGCTATTGCCGTTGCGATTGTGCTGTTTGTCATTGTTAATATTCTGGCGAATGAGCTGCTGCGCACGGAGCGTATCGACCTCACGGAGAACAGGATATACACGCTTTCAGATGGCACGCGGAGTATGCTATCCGACCTTGCGGAACCCATCACGCTACGGTTTTTTTACAGTGAAGAAATGGCAAACGGGTATCCGATTATTCAGTCGTATGGCAACCGCCTGAAAGGGCTGCTGGCGCAATACCAGTTGATCTCCGACGGGCAGGTTCATGTTGAGTATATTAACCCCAAGGTGTTTTCCGAAGAAGAGGACCTTGCGGTTGCGCTGGGGATTGCCGGCTTATCGGTCGATAATTCCGGTAACAAGCTGTATTTCGGTCTGGCAGCGAGCAACACGACTGATGACCGCATTGTCATCCCGTTCTTTGACCCGGATAAAGCACCGTTCATTGAATATGAACTGACGCGCATGATTCATGATCTTTCCAACCCGCAAAAGCTGACTATCGGCCTGATGACATGGCTGCCGCTTCAGGGCGGCGGAGGCACCATGTTCGATGTGCAGGGGCCGTGGGTGATCTATGAAGAAATGCAGGAAAGCTTTGATGTCAAGGTGCTTGATAAAGACAGTATCTCAATTCCTGAAGAGGTGGATGTGTTGATGATCGTGCATCCGGATGAGGGTGTGCCGGAAGACACGCTGTATGCCATTGACCAGTTTATCCTGCGCGGTGGCAGAGCACTGATCTTCACAGACCCCTATACTAAAATGGATGGCATTCAGCATCCGGCTTCCAGCCTGGAGACGTTGTATCATGCGTGGGGCATTGATATGCCGAAAGAGGAGGCGGTGGCCGATCCGCAATATGCTATTCGTGTACGCAATGATGAGCAGCGCGGCTCTGTGCTCAGCACCATCAGTAACCCGGTATGGCTGGCATTACAGCAGGAAAACTTCAACAGTTCGGAAATCGTCAGTGCCAACCTGGAGACGATGCGTTTTATCGTGAGCGGGCATTTTGTGCCTAAGGCAGCGGAGGGTGAAGACGCATCGCAGGTGACGATGACACCGCTGGTGCTTTCCGGCCCGCAGGCAGCAAAAGTGCCGACAACGAACCTGATGTTCAACTTTGACCCTGCGCAGTTTATGGGAGAAGCCGTGCCCCTGCAGGGGCGTGCCGTGATGGCGGCCCGGCTCTCCGGCCCGGCTCGCACCGCATTTCCTGACCGTGACGGTGCGAAGCATCTGGCATCATCTGAATCTGATATCAATGTGGTGGTCATTGGTGATGTCGATATGCTGCGGGATGGTTTCTGGGTGAATAAGCAGAATTTCATGGGCAAAACCATCCTGATTCCTACAGCGAATAACGGGAGTTTTGTGCTAAATATTCTCGATTATCTGAGCGGTGAAGGCGGGTTGATCGGTCTGCGTAGCCGGATGGCGGCGGATCGTCCGTTCGAACGCGTGGAAGCCATGCGACTGAAGGCGGAAGCCCGCTTCCGTCAGCGAGAAGATGAGCTAAAAACTCGTCTGGCTGATCTGGAGCGCCGCTTACAACAACTTAGCGCAGGTGATGGCGGCGAGTCCGAGACAGGTGAAGTATTGCTGTCACCGGGGCAGCAGGAAGAGCTTAACCGCTTCCGCGAAGAGATGCTCACCACGCGTAAGGAATTGCGTTCTGTTCAGCGTTCTCTGCGTGAAGAAATTGAAGCGCTTGGCACTAAGGTTAAGCTTATCAATATTGGTCTGGTGCCGGTATTGGTATTGCTGCTCGCGCTGATTATTCCCGCGCGGCTTGGGATGCGGAGAAGTTAAGGTGGCAGGTAAGCAACTGACCGTTATGGTGGCATTGACCGCGCTGCTGGCCGGTACTGCGCTGGTGGTGCTTGACAAAGAGACCTCGCAGCGCACAGCGGACGCGGCAGAAGATATGCGCTCCGGAAAAGTGGCGCCTGCACTGGCAGAGAATGTCAATACAGTCACACAGGTTAAACTGAGTGATATAGAGCATGCCTCCACCATCACGCAATCAGGCGATAATCGCTGGCATGTCGAAGAGCTGGATGGTTACCCGGCAGATGTGAAGAAGCTGCGTGCAATGCTTTACCGGCTGGCGGCCAGCGAATATAAAGCAAAAAAAACGGCCGACCCTGCCTTACTTTCAAGGCTCTCTGTAGATGACGAGAATGCGGTGCGAATTCAGGCTTATACAGCAGATACGGAAAACCCTGTAGCCGATGTGCTGACCGGGCGTTATGACCCTACATTTAAAGGTACGTACATGCGCCTGCCCGGTGAAGATCAAAGCTGGATGATCTCAGAAGACATCACCTATTCGGCACAACCGCTGACATGGGTAGAGAAGGTGGTGGCCAATGTGCCGCGTGCGCGTGTATGGCAGGTTGAGCTGAACCATAAAGGGAAGCCAACCGTATTGATTAATCGTGAACGTGCTGCCGGAGACTTCACATTAGAGGGTATTCCTGAGGGTAAGGAAGTCAGCGCTCATTACGATATCTATACGATCGCGATGGCGGCCGAAAATATGAAGCTGCGCAATGTGCTGCACTCGGATGACTTGCCGGGGAAGGTGCAGACGGTTGCGTATTACCGCACACTGGACGGGCTTGAGGTGCAGATAGATATTGCTCCGGAGACTATTGGCGGCATGCACTGGGCGACCGTTGCAGCGCGCTACGTGCCCGAACTTGTTAGGGAAGACGAAGCATCCAAAAAGCTGGCTATCCCGGAAGATGATGTGAAAGCCGAGATAGAATCCATCAACGCCATCACCTCCGGCTGGATGTATCAGCTGGATGATTATGCGTACCGGCTGATGACTAAAACAATGGACGACCTCACCAGGGCAAGGTCGTCCACTGAAGACGCGTCACAGGAGTAATCAGTTATTATTGCGCAGCAGTGACACCAGTTCACTGGCAAAGGCAGACGTCTGTGCAATCACGGCGACAGCACTTTGTGCCTGTACCGTGGAAAGCGCCAGTTGCGTTGCCTCAAACGCAATATCCGTGTCAGCCAGGGCTGCGCGCGCTTCGTCCTTTGACAGGATCTCGCTGTTTAACCCCTCCGCAGCATATTGCGCGCGCAGTTGTAATGCCCCGACCTCCGCAAGAAGCCCGGATACTTCATCGATAGCACCATCCAGTATGGTCTCTGCTGTTGCCGCGTCCGTCTGAGTAAGCACGCTTGGCGTCTGACCACTGAACAATTTGTCTGTGGTTGCAGAACCAATGCCCACCTCAAGCGTATTCTCAGCCGTAGCTCCCAGCTGGAAACTGACAGCACCGGAACCGGAACCCAGATTAAATGAGTTTTCGAGATCGGTCTCAAACTGTTCGGCAAGTGCATCCGTTGAGAGATCAATGTCATTGTCGCCGGTGCGTAAAGTGATTTTGTTGGACGTCGTCAGGCTGTTCAGTTCGATAATCTCAAACTGGCTGATATTGTTTCCAATATCCGTATCACTACGGAACACTTCGCCATCCACTTCCACCTCAATAATTGCGCTGGTGCTGGTGGTTGGCGGAGCGGAGACATCAATGCGGTCGATGTCTACATTGTTAAAATCACCCAGCTGGAACTCTGCTGTCGCACCAATCAGGTCGCCGGTGCCGGTAAAGCTGGTTGCCTGGCGATTCTGACTGAAGGTCAGTGTGGAAAAAGCAGCATCCAGACGTGCAGCGTAAATATCTGCATCTGGCTGACTGCCCACGGCCAGACCGCCTGCGGTAGCCAGCTCAACATCGAAATAACCGCCGCCAGTGGTCGTTGAACTGAAACGCACGAATGTATCGGCAGCCGGAGTGGTATCATTGATCTCCGCGCGGTAGGTGAAATCACCAACAGTGATTTCTGCGGTCACGTCGTCTGCACCGTTGAACGTAGCGGAAAAACCGCTGACAGTGCCGATGAAGTCATCATTCGTCACGCCGGATGTATTCACACCGGTATTGGTGCCATTACTGAGCGTCGTAGCGGTAATGGTCACGTTGGCCGCCGCTTCGGTGACGTTGAGCACTGCACCGTTGAGATCCAGCGGGTTGCCGGTGGATTTGCTGCGAATCACCAGTTCATTGCCCTCGCGGATGAAGTCCAGCTGATCCAGTGCGTAGCGATTGGTACCAGTGTAGTTATTCACTGTTTCAATCAGGTTCTGGATAGACTCTTCTGCCGTTGAGCCACGCAATACATCCGTATTCGGCACGGCAATCGTAGTACGAAAACGGAAATTAATCGTACCGCCATCACTGTCATCAATACGGATCGTATTATTGTTGTTCGGCACACCGGTGAAGTTCAAACGTACTTCCGCCTGCGTCTGGCTTAGCGTATTGACCAGAGCATCGCCAATGGCACCGTTCACATGGACAACGGAGTCTTGCGTCAGCCCGTCATTGGCCCCGGCATCAAAGGCAAACACATTCGCCTGTGCTGTCGTTGCACCGGATGTAGTGAAGTTGGCGGTGGACGTGCCTTCGTCTACCAGGTTAGTGAAACCCTGTACGCCGCCGCCGCGGTCACTGAGTGTGAGTACGCCAATATTGACGCTGGCAACGATGTTATTGATGCTGGTATCGGTTGAATTGTTGATCGCTGATGCCAGATTATTCAGAGAATCATTAATCGTTCCTCCGGCAGCGAATTCAACACCCTCCGTTAACGTCGTGCCATTAATTACCACGGTTTCCCCCGCGCCGATATTCGCGGCAAAGGTGAGGGAAGCGGAAGCAGCGGTAGCTGCCGTATCCGGTGTTTGCAGGATATTCTCTTCCGAGAGCGAGCCATCCAGCAGGTTGATATCATTGAACGAGGTGTTCTGTGCAATACGATCAATTTCATCGGAAAGCTCCGTGAATTCCAGCTCCAGAAATGCCCGGTCGGCATTGGTGAGTGAACCGGAGGATGATTGCACGGCAATTCCCTGCATATTCGTAAGTATATCGCTGATAGTACTAAGTCCGCCATATGCGGTTTGCAGGAAACTGTCTGCCTGCGTTGTATTCAGCAACGCCTGCCTCAGCGATGTAATGTTAGATTGAAGTTTAACAGACTGCGTCAGGGCGGCTACATCATCTGCCGGGCGAACGATTCGGTTCCCTGATGAAAGTCGTGCTGTTGAAATTGAGATTTGATCCAGCGCCTGATTCAGGCCGTAAATACCGGCCTGGGCGCTCACGGCAACACTGCCAATTGAGCTTACCATTACTTATGCTCCTCATATCGGATAGGTCCGTTCCTACGTGACTAGGCCTAACTCTTTGTTTACCTAACCGCGTTCAACCTACCTGACTGAGACGCATTCATTAGCTAATTGCTTTTTTGCTAACTGCACGTACCATTCAAGCACAGAAATGTTTAACAATAGTTAACGCAAAGGGCACCTTTATTAACCATTCGGATGTAGGCACGCGAGCAACACAAGGCGCAGCCTTGCCTGCTGTTAAGGGGTACGAAGATTAAACAGAAGTAGCCGGAATCTTTACCATCTGTAGGAAAGGCCAATCTGATAGGACTGGCTGGTCCACGTGACTTCATCAAGCCTGCCGAAGCTGACGCCGGAAGCTGTGGTAAAGGTAGAGGTGCCGCTGTCGGTGCTCCAGGTCTGGAAGGCAGCATCTACGAATACTTCAAGGCCGTAGTAGATATTATAGCTGTAATTGCCTCCAAGCGAGAAGCCCTGTGCATCGGCCTCATCCTGATAGCGTACGTTATTGGCCGGGTTTGCCGGGTCAATCAGGTTTCCGTCGGCTTCATAGTCCGCATAGTAATACGCGCCACGGAAGGCCAGACGGTGATCAGGCCACTCGAAACCGAATTTCATGCCAAGGAATGGGCCGCTCCATTCTGTCTCATAATTCCAGCTTGAGGTAAGCAGTCCGGGAGTTGGAGCGATCTGGGCCATATCACTACGCTCTAAATCCTGCTGCTGCAGGGCATAACCTATCATCGGGATAATAGAGGTATGCGCACGTTTGCCCAGGAAATCCGGTGAAAACTCGTAACCGACACTGGCCTGGAAGCCCATAACACTGCCATCGCCGCCGTCCCCGGAGAATTGCTGGCTGGTTACACGGGTGCCGTCGTCCAGCTGATTTTCAACGGCGATATCTGCATCACCATCGATAATTTTACCGTAGGAAGCCTCACCCTCCACATGCAGACCGTTGAGGAAACTCTCGCGGTGGGTATATTCCAGGCCGCCTTTGACTTCATAGATGGAAACACCATCCCATTCTTCCTTGGTCTCAGAACGTGCAACGCCTGCAGGTGGCGCATTGGATAAAGTGATCACCTCAATATCATCGGTGCGGTATCCGTTACCAAAGCGAGCCTTGAACCATGATGGCTTATACCGGTCGTCTTTAGCTGAAGGGCCGACAAATACGATATTGCCATCCTCATTACGATGCTGTTCACCGGGATGTGGCTGAATCGGGCGGCCCGATACATAACGCGATGTGTCATCATATTTGCTTTGCGGAACACGCGGAAACGGATCGGGAGCCAGCGGTTCATTATAAGCGGCATACTGCGCGGGAGTCGGTTGTGGTGGCTGGCCCTGAGGCAATTGACGAGCCATGGCCTGCTGTTGCATTGGGGCCTGCGTGGCCACCGGAACGGCTGCCGGAGGAGGTGTTGTAACGGTAACGACGGTAGGCCCGGGTTCCTGATCCTCCTGCATTTGCGGGACATAAAACGGTGCCATCTTCATATCTGGCGGTTCAGCGGTAACAACCGGTGCTGGTTCTGGTGCGGGCGCAGTGGTCACCACAGCGCGCGGTGCTGCGGCAGGAGCCGGTGCATTGGCGCGTTCACGCTGCCATGATGAGCTGCTGCGGCGTACCAGCAATGTGCCGTAGCTATATTCCGGCTGTCCGGCACGCGCCTGCATACTGTGTTGTGCGTTAGCCTGAGGCGCCATACTGCCTGTTATAAAAATGGTGGTGCTTAACAGGAAAAAAGTACGGCGCATGGTCTGGGCTCCGGCAAGTGGTTGAAAGCAGGAGAAGTTTCCTGATTACCGGCAGAAAAACACAATATATTATGGTTGTCAATTGCCGACTATACTACAGGTAGCGGGTGCGGTAGATAAGCGGGGTATTGTGTTAACCATGTTCCGCCCAGAATTAACTCCTGATGGCTGACAGAATATAAGCAGGTAAAAAAGGGGAAAAGTGGTGCCCAGAGACAGATTCGAACTGCCGACACAGGGATTTTCAATCCCTTGCTCTACCAACTGAGCTATCTGGGCACATAAGCGGTATCGCTTCAAAGAGCGTTGCTTATAATGGATTCATTCCTCGCTGTAAAGCGGGTTTCTCTCCGCTAATTCTTCCAGATCCGGGTCGTCCAGCTCAACAGCCGGGATGGCATAGGATTCATTAAACCAGTTGCCGAGGTCCAGTTTGCGACAGCGATCTGAACAAAAGGGAGCGGTTTTAGCACTGGCGGATTTGCCGCATTGAGGGCAGGGCTTAGCTGGCATAGCGCCCCGCATCCGGTCGGGTGTCTGCATTGGAGGGAATCGCTGTAGCACAATAACCGCAACGCTCCCCGGCAATATAGTCCGCATGCTCACGGTCTTTTGCATAGAGAGGGTGCCCGCAACCGGGGCAGGCTTCTACCTCCGGGTTGACCTCCAGCCCATGCCCCACAGCAATGCGCTCGTCAAACACATAACAATCGCCTTCCCACAGGCTCTCCTCTGCCGGAATGTCTTCCAGATATTGCAGGATGCCACCTTCCAGGTGATACACGGTTTCAAATCCCTGATCTTTCAGCCATGCGGTATATTTTTCACAGCGAATGCCCCCGGTGCAATAGCTTGCGACTTTTTTATGCTTTGCCGGGTCGAGTGTTTCACGGGTAAAGTCCGTAATCTGGCTGAATTTCCGCGTATGCGGGTCACGGGCGCCTTTGAAATGTCCCATGTAATATTCGTAGTCATTGCGGGCATCGACCAGCACCACATCCGGTTGGGAGATCAGCGCGTTCCAGTTGGCAGGCTTCACATACTGTCCCACGTCTTTCGATGGGTCAGCCGGTTCGCCGAGCGAGATCAGTTCCTTTTTTAGTTTGACCTTGGTGCGGGCAAAGGGCTGTTCGGCATGCTCACTAAACTTGGTGTGCAATGCTCCAAAACCCGGCCAGCCCCGCAGGTGCTCAAGCAACGTGTCTATAGCCTGGCGGCTGCCTGAAACCGTACCATTTACACCCTCGCTCGCTAATAGAATACTTCCCTTGATGTGGCGTTCTTCCATGAACGTACGCAACGGCACCTGCCGGGCTTTATAATCGGGCAGGGGGGCGAAGTGATACAGGGCGGCTATCGTGATACTCATAGGGGGCGTTGTAGCGTAAAACAGCAGATAAACCAAGCCCTAGATGGTCATGGCATCTTGTCGCTGCGCCGCTTTGTCACGTTCTCTGGCCAGCCTGTTCATAAATGTACTTTGCCTGTTTTCGCGCAGGGGGTCTGTTGCCGGATCGGGACGAGGCTTTGCCGTTTTCTCCGGTTGCCGGATGGTCTCCAGCATGGTTTTGCGTGCACCGCAGATGGCCTCGGCAATGGCCGGGCCGTAACAGTCCCGGATATTCAGGTCTTTACCGGCGATATAGGCGGTGTAGCGGCTTTGACTGCTGCCAAACGGCTGTTTGCCTAATTCAGGTTTCACGCTGATGTCGCTGACATTGACCCACCCTGCCCAGTTCAGATCATCCCTGCCTTCCACCGGCGGCAGTTCATTAGCCGGTATTATCAGGTTAAAGTGATACGACTCATAAATACTGTGACGTTCCGGGTGGTCTGTTTCGCCGTAGGTACTACATGAGTCCAGCCCATGTACGGTGTAGCGGCCATCATAACTATTGATATCAAAACC
>CAYMGS010000003.1:0-3767 GCA_964390025.1 uncultured Rickettsiales bacterium
GGATACCGAAACGATCCCTGAGCGGGTTGGAAAGCAGGCCGAGCCGGGTGGTCGCCCCGACCAGCGTAAAGGGAGAGAGATCAATCTGCACCGTGCGCGCCGCCGGGCCTTCGCCGATAATCAGGTCGAGCTTGCCGTCCTCCATCGCCGGGTAAAGCACCTCTTCCACATTGGCGTTTAACCGATGAATCTCGTCGATAAACAGCACGTCACGCGGTTGCAGGCTGGTGAGGATTGCCGCCAGATCGCCCGCCTTGGTCAGCAGCGGGCCGGACGTGGCGCGAAAGCCCACGCCCATTTCCGCTGCTACAATATGTGCCAGCGTGGTTTTGCCCAGTCCCGGCGGGCCATAAAGCAGCACATGATCCAGTGCTTCCGCACGGGCACGGGCGGCGGTGACAAAGACTTTGAGGTTATCGCAGGCCTGCGCCTGCCCGGTGAAGTCGGCAAATGCCTGCGGGCGAATGGAAGTTTCGGCGAGATCGCCGTCTTGTATGTCCGGGGAAGTAATCGCAGGCTGAGTCATAGGTTAACGTTTTAACCCAGTGAGAAAGATGTGTCGAGGGAATTGAGTGCACGGGAAAGATGCTTCACTGACGCTCAGCATGACACGCTGGCGTTAACGGCAGTTGGCGTCCTTATCTTTGCACATCTCGCGCACACCATCCATATTGGGTGTGGGGGATGGAGTGAGATTCTCATCCAGAGCTTCTCTCCCTTCGGCCCATGCTAAACATCCGACTACAGCACCTCCTGCACCGCCGACAAGTGCACTGCCTGCCGTTGCCAAAGCAATCGTTACAGGGGCTGTCAGACCTCCTGTAGCAATCGCGCCAACAGTCCCGGTTTTGAAGCCATATTTAGCGCCACCCAATGCACCGACCGCACCACCTACGGCTGCACCATCAAGGCAGCGCCCCCACCAGAGGGAGCTTTCATTTTCCTGTGCCGTTGTATTTTGTTCATTTGCCATGCGGAGATTATAGCAAATAATCGCGGAGAGGAATGTTAATGTTTCGTGACGGCAGGTGGTATACTCACGCCGCTAATTCCCTGAGACTGCGCGTAATTACGGTATCCAAACCCGCATCTGCATCGTCCTGCAGGATGCGGGCGACGGCCTGGAACGCATCCATGCGGGCATAACCCAGATGCTCAAGCGCGGAAACCGCATCATCACGGATAGCTGAAGTGGCTCCTGTAGCCGGAGCTGTCGCAGGCGATTTTTTCTGAGCATTCACATTAGGTGCAGCAATAGCAGATGGCAGTGAGCCTATCTTTGACTTCAGTTCATTTGTGATACGTTCAGCCAGCTTTTTGCCCACGCCATGTGCGCGGGTCATGCTGGTGACATCCTGCGCCATGATCGCAGTGGTGATTTCTTCCGGGCTTAAAGCGGACAAAATAGCTAACCCGTGCTTCGCCCCCACCCCCTGCACGGAGGTCAGCAGCAGGAAGCTGTCGCGTTCCATTTCCGAGAGAAAGCCGTAGAGATGGATATGATCTTCCCGCACATGGGTCTCGATCACCAGTGACACTTCACCGGTCAGGCCCTGCAACTGCTCCAGCGCACGCGCGGAGGCAAAGGCGATATACCCTACGCCGCCGACATCAATTATCACCCGGTCAGCGTAGATCGTATCGACCTTGCCTCGTAATTTTCCGATCATAGGTTCTCCTTAGTATGCGCCCCGTGCGGGCCTCCTGGCCCTCCGATGGCGCGCCGCTTCGCGGGCTGATGGCTCTGCGCGAACATACTGTTCGCGTTTCATTTTACTCCGTTATCTTTCCCGCAAAAGCGGAAATCCCCTTTCCTTCTTAACCATGCTCCAGCATTTGCCCCATATGCCCCTGATGCGCGTGGCAGATGGCGATGGCCAGCGCATCCAGCGCATCAGCACCCGTGACATCACAGGCGGGTAGCAATGTTTTGATCATCATCCCCACCTGCCCCTTATCTGCCCGTCCTACGCCAACCACCGACTTTTTCACCAGCAACGGCGCATATTCTGCCACCGGCAGCCCGGCAATGGCCAGCGAGAGCATAATCGCCCCGCGCGCATTCCCCAGTTTCAGGGTGCTGGCCGGGTTCATATTCACAAAAGTTTCCTCAATTGCGGCATAGCGGGGGCTATGCATCTGCACGACGTCATGAATGCCTCCATGCAGCCGAAACAGGCGCTCAGCCATGGGCGTACGGGCAGGCGGCGTTATGGTACCAGCGGCGACGTAAGACAGTCGTCCCCGATGATACTCAATGATACCCCAGCCCGTTTTCACGAGACCGGGATCAATGCCTAGAATCCGCATGGCCGTTCATCCTCTGTCTACTTATTAAGATCAGCATACCGCTTTATCCGCCTCAGGCAAGCGCCGCCTGCGCAGGAGTGACGCCAGCGTGATCAGCACAAAGGCAACCGCCGTCCCTGTCATCACCTACCCGTCCGGCAGATTGGGCGCACCCAGTTGCCACAGCATGTACTCGATATATGAGGGCGGCAGGGCCACCACCCCCATCACGGAGAGCAGGCGCCAGTGCCAGTCGGTCAGAATACAGTAGCCGATAAAGTCCACATAGAGGCCAAGCCCCAGCCACGAGGCCCAGATCAGGGCCAGCATCAGGCGATGTGCACCGAGCAGGGGCCGGTACATCCAGCCAAGCAGCATGAACAGCACCATGCCGGAATGCGCCAGATGCAGCGCGATATTAAGCCATGCCTGATGGGTCGGGTCTGCAGGTATCCATGCCGTCAGAAAATCCATGAATCAGTCATACCGTATCTGGCGTTGTTCTCCATCTGTAAAATACACTAACCATTTATTAGCACTCTTGGTTTACGCTATTTATCAGACAGCTAAGAGGCATGTTATGCATAGACGCACAAACGAATCCGGCTTTACACTGGTTGAAATGGCGATGGTACTGGTCGTTGTCGGCCTTGTGCTGGGCGGAGTCGTCATGGGGGGCAACCTGCTGCGCGCCGCTGAATTACGTACGATCAGTGAACAGTACATACAGATTACGACTGCCGTCAAAGCATTCACGGTTAAATATGGCTCACTGCCGGGTGATCTGCCCAACGCCACACAGATCTGGGGACGCGCCGACGGTGGTGCGGATTTATCTGTTAACTGCGCCAGCACAGGGAATGATATTGATGCTACCAACCCCAAAGCCACCTGTAACGGCAACGGCGACGGCAGAATCAATGATGGTTTTGGTGCTACAGACCGGGAGTTTTTTCGTTTCTGGCAGCATCTCAGTAATGCCGAGTTATTGCCCGAACAATATTCCGGCGTAAGCGGCCCTGCCGGCACTAAAGACCCCATAACAGGTGAGAATGTGATGGCCGGCCCGATGGATAGCACCGGCTGGTGGACAGAATTTTATCAGGATGATGGCATGATTAATATCAGCTCGGATTTGTTCCATGGCTATTACGGCAATTTTCTGAGCATCCGGCTATTAAACAACAATGCCCGACGTGCATTTCTGACACCACAGGAAGCCTATCAGGTAGACCTGAAAGTCGATGACGGCAAACCGGGGCGCGGACTCATCATTGTAGGGTATATCAATGAGTGTACCAATGCCATTGACGAGGACGACCGCGATAATGCGGAATACCTCACGACCGATGACGGTGATAAAAACTGTTATCTAAATGCCCCGGATGCGTATTAATCCATCTGCATAAACTAAGCGCTGAGGCGCTCCAGCTCTTCCGCGTCCATTTCCAGATTGGTGGTGATGTCCTGCACATCAT
>CAYMGS010000003.1:3777-31352 GCA_964390025.1 uncultured Rickettsiales bacterium
CATCCAGCTCTTCCAGCGCGTCGATCATTTTCAGCAATGTCGCTGCCGGGTCGCCACTGATCGGGGTGGTGGTCTTCGGCAACCACGCCAGCTTCGCTGACGCCGGATCACCAAACTGCGTCTCCAGATGCCCGGCCACCTCGTGCAGTTCTTCCATGGCCGTGGTAATCACATGCCCGTCTTCATCGGATTCACAGTTTTCCGCGCCCGCTTCGATGGCCGCTTCCAGCATTGCTTCTTCGTCAGCAGCTTCCGGCGGGTAGGTAATCTGCCCGGCGCGGTCAAACATAAAGGCTACGCTGCCGGTCTCCCCCATGGTGCCACCATTCTTGGAAAACGCCGTGCGGATATCAGCGGCGGCACGATTGCGGTTGTCGGTCAGTGCCTCTACAATCACCGCTACGCCGCCCGGCCCATAGCCCTCATAGCGGATTTCCTCATAATTATCGCCATCCGCCTCACCGGAGCCGCGTTTGATCGCGTTCTCGATCTTGTCTTTGGGCATATTCTCGGCTTTAGCTGCCAGAATCGCCGCCCGCAGCCGGGGGTTCATCGCCGGGTCAGGCATACCGGACTTGGTTGCCACGATAATTTCCTTAATCAGCCGCGTGAAAATCTTACCGCGCTTTTTGTCCTGCGCACCCTTGCGGTGCATGATATTCTTAAATTTGGAATGGCCTGCCATGGACTCCTCACTCATATTCGCCTGTTCCCCTGTGTAACGCAGATGCCGCCATAACGTCAAGCTTGCGCATCCGGGCGTTTTACGCTAGCCAGAAGCCATGCATCTGCACGTTTTCCAACATGTCCCTTTTGAAGCGCTAGGCGCGATTGAGCACTGGGCCAAGCAGCGGGACGCCATCATCACCCGCACACGCTTCTTTGATACTGACCCCACGTTCCCCAACCTCGGGGAGATTGACCTGCTGGTCAGCATGGGCGGGCCGATGAGCGTGCATGACGAGGCAGATTATCCGTGGCTTCAACAAGAAAAAACCTATATCCGCAAGGCACTGGAGCAAGGCATTCATGTGCTCGGCATTTGCCTTGGCGCACAGCTGGTGGCCGAAGCACTGGGGGCGGAGATTACACAGAATCCGCATAAGGAAATCGGCTTTTTCCCGGTAACGATGCACCCGGATGCACTGGCCCACCCGGTATGCAAAGGCCTGCCGGAGCGCCTGCCTATGTTTCACTGGCACGGAGAACGGTTTGCGCTACCGGAGGGTGCCATACCGCTGGGCCAGAGTGACGCCTGTGACATGCAGGGCTTCATCTACGGTGAGCGTGTACTGGCATGGCAGTGCCATCCGGAGATGACTCCGGAGCGGCTGCTGAAAATGATGACCCATGTCGGCGATGATTTACGGAATAATGGGCGTTATATTCAGTCTGCTTCAGAAATCGTCATGCAGCAGGACAGTCTGCATGAGGTGAATCGCTATCTGTATATGATGCTGGATCGCTGGATTGCCGGTTAATTACGTGCGTCTATACAGGTCGGAAAGGCGAATAATATCGTCCTCCCCCAGATAGGTGCCGTGCTGGACTTCAATAAAATCCAGACCGATTTTTCCGATATTCTCAATGCTATGGATCGAGCCGAGCGGGATATAAACATATTGCCCCTCAGTAAGCACCATTTCTTCGTCGTCACACTGCACCCGGGCCGTACCACTGGTAATGATCCAGTGCTCTGCCCGATGGTGGTGCATTTGCAGCGATAATTTCCCGCCGGGATGCACATGGATATATTTCACCTGGTAACGCTCTTCCAGTCCAATCGTCTCATAGTACCCCCATGGGCGGCTGACCCGCTGATGGTGTTCCACCAGTTGCCGGTTATCCTTCGCCACGATTTCCATGAGCTTTTTAACATCCTGCGCCCGGTTTTTCTTTGTTACCAGCACCATGTCACCGGTGGAGACCACCACTACATCCTCAACACCAAGGGTTGCGATGGGAGCGCCCCCCTGAAACTGGTGGAGATAGGCATTTTCCGTATCAGCCTGATAGATTGTGCCCCGAATAACATTACCCTGCTCATCCTTCTCAGCAATGCGCCATAGCGCATCCCATGCCCCGGCATCACTCCAGCCGCAGGAAAGCGGCACGACCGCACCGCGCTCCGTATGTTCCATTACGGCATAATCCACGGAGACAGACGGGCAGGACTCAAACGGCTCCGCCGCCAGCCGGGTAAAATCCGGACTGGTCTCGCCCTCCTCTAACGCCGTCTGCACATGCGTGTATATTTCCGGCTGGTGCGCTTCCACCTCTTTAAGATATTCCTGCACCGGGAACATGAACATACCACTGTTCGATGCATAATCGCTGGATGCGAGATAGCTCTTCGCCGTGCTGCTGTCCGGTTTCTCGACAAACGCCCCTATCTCATGGATGCCTTTGCCATCCAGCGGGCCGTTAAGCAGCTTACCCTGGCGGATATAGCCATAACCGGTTTCCGCATATTCCGGTGTGATACCGAATGTCACCAGCCGCCCCGCACGCGCTGCGGCGGCAGTTTTTTCCTCACCCTCCAGAAAGGCTGCTTCGTCGTCGATCACATGATCGGAGGGCAATACCAGCATCAGCGCATCTTTATAACGGCTACGCAGATATAGTGCAGCTGCCGTAATGGCAGGCGCAGTATTGCGCATGGCTGGTTCCAGAATGATATCTGCCTGCTCGTAGCCCGAATGACGCAAATGCTCTGCTACCAGAAAACGGTGTGCTTCATTGGTCATCACTACCGGACGCGCAACATGGGCTTTTCGCCTGATACGTCTGACCGTCTCTGACAGCAGGCTGGCCTTGGGGTCATCACCAAAACTGATGAACTGCTTGGGGAACTGACTGCGCGACATCGGCCACAGACGGCTGCCTGTGCCGCCACATAAAATAACAGGCACGATGATCTGATCGCCTTGTGTTTGCTGTACAGCCTGAATCATGAAACCATTTCCCTCTATATTCCGGCGGCGCACCATATCAGAAATTAATTTTTTAACAATTATAAATGTACAGTTTTTTATTGCGTAATGGGTGCCCATTCCCTAGATTTCGCACCAGTTCAGATATCCTCTAAAGGTTTTAAGAGGGATAACTGCTTCTCACTATGACAGCTTTTAGTTAAGATTGTTTTTAATACTTACGGGACAACACAGGGATGATTAACATGGGTCAGCCACTTGAAAGCACCACATCTGCCACCAGCGTTGATCCACGTATTCTGCGTGCCTACGATATACGCGGCGTGTATGAGGAATCCCTGACCGAAGATGTGGCACAGGCCATCGGCAAGGCCTATGCCACCACCGTAGCACGCCATTTTAGCACCGACACCCCGGTGATCGTGATGGCCCGGGATGGACGCATGAGCTCCCCTGCACTGGCTCAGGCACTGGCAGAAGGTATGATATCTGCGGGTGCTAACGTGATTGACACTGGTATCGGCCCAACCCCCATGCTGTATTATGCCGTGCATTACCTGGAAGCCAACGGCGGCATTATGGTCACGGGTTCCCATAACCCCCCTACCCATAACGGCTTTAAAATGACGCTGGGTACCAAACCGTTTTTCGGGGATGATATTGCGGCACTAGGCGAGTCGATTGAGGCACAGGACCTTAAGACCGGCGATGGCACACTCACAGAGCAGCCTATGCTGGAGACCTATGTGGAACGGCTGCTTCAGGGCTTTGATACTGATGCCGCTGGCCGTGAACTGACCGTGGTCTGGGATGCCGGTAACGGCGCCGCCGGAGAAGCCATGCGCCTGCTGACCGATAAACTGCCAGGCCAGCATACTTTGCTTTATGAAACGATTGACGGCACGTTTCCCAACCACCACCCGGACCCTACCGTACCGGAGAATTTGGAAGAACTGGTGATGATGGTCAAAAAGCAAAAAGCCGATGTAGGTATTGCCTTCGACGGTGATGGCGACCGTATCGGTGCTGTAGATGGCAAGGGACGCATCATCTGGGGCGACCAGCTGATGATGTTCTTCTCCCGTGAAGTACTAACACGCAAACCGGGAGCCACGATTATTGCCGATGTCAAAGCCAGCCAGACCCTGTTTGATGACATCGCCGCGCATGGCGGTAATCCGGTGATGTGGAAAACCGGACATTCCCTGATTAAGGCAAAAATGGCGGAAGAAAACGCAGCCATGGCGGGTGAAATGAGCGGGCATATCTTTTTTGCGGATGGTTATTACGGCTATGATGACGGGCTGTATGCAGCGGTACGCCTGATCGACCTGCTGGCACAGTCTGAGGAAAGCCTGACCGAAATGCGTGACGGCATTCCGGAAGCGATTAACACGCCGGAGATTCGTATTGAGGTGGATGAAGACCGTAAGTTCGGCATCATCGAAGAGATTCGACACCGCCTGCGCGATGCCGGAGAGGATGTCAATGAAGTGGATGGCGTGCGCGTATCGTCCGAGGGTGGATGGTGGCTGGCACGGGCGTCCAATACACAGCCTGCTATCATTGTACGGTGTGAAGCGCCTGATGAGGACATACTCTCCAACCTGAAAGCAATGGTAGAATCGCAGCTACGACTGTCTGGTGTGAATCTGCGACTGGATGATTGTACCGGTGGGCACTAAACAGCTACACCACATCATGTAGTGATAAAAGTTTTCCTTTGCCCCAGATTTTGTCTGTACATCGAAAATGATTGCGTCTAGTCTTGTGCGCAACAGAGTATCGTGCCGTAATTAACTGTTATTTAGGGTTTTTCGGCGATGATAAATGATGTAGCCTGTTCGTAACCGAAGGATTTCTCTGTCGTCATGAGACACTACCACACCCGAAGCGCCTCACGCACCGCCGCCCTTTCCAGACATCACTGGATGGCACGGGGGGGCTTCATATTACTGGTAGCACTTGCCGTCACGCTTATCTGGTTAAGTCAGGCGGATAACCGCATCGCCACCAATATCCGCACCACTGTGACGGATGGTCTGGTACCTTTAGTGGCCACCCTTTCCGCCCCTGCTGATTTCATTGAACGCGCCAATGATAAATTCAACGGCATCCTGTACCTCTACGAAGAGAATGCCCGCCTGCAGAAAGAAAATGCCCGGCTGGTTCAGTGGCAAAATGTCGCGCGTCAGCTGGAAGCCGAAAATGCATCTCTGAGAAAACTGGCGGGGCTGAAGGCCGCTACGGATATGCATTATATCTCGGCGCGCATCGTGGGCAGTACGGCACATCTGTACAGCCACACTATCATGCTGGATTCCGGCAGCAAGGAAGGCATTGAGCCGTATCAGGCCGTGCTCACTCATGAAGGTCTGGTCGGCCGCATCAAGGATATGGGGAAAAGCAGCGCGCGGGTAATTGCTATTACCGATATTAACTCACGCATCCCCGTAATGGGCGAAAGCTCCCGTGACAAAGCCATCCTGACCGGCGACAACAGCGATGAACCACTGCTGGCACATCTGCCGGAAGAAACCGGTGTGCATGTGGGTGAGCGTATTATCACAACAAGTGATGGTGGCGTCTTTCCCGCCGGGCTGGTCGTAGGCGAAGTCACGGCCATCGACGGCAACCGCGTGCGTGTTAAACCCTATGTCGATTTCCATAAACTCGAATATGTAAGGGTGGTGGCAGTCGACCATGAATAGTATGGATATACGCGGCTTTCATACTCTGCCTCTGATTTTCCTGACCCTGACCTGCTTTATTAGCCTGACACCACTGCCCTTTGGAGGCAATCATCTGGTGATGCCTGCCTTTACACTGGTCACCGTCTATTTCTGGAGCCTTATCAGACCGAACCTGCTCCCGGCACTGGCCATCGCTATTGCCGGACTGGTACTGGACGCCTTTACCGCCCCGGCACTGGGCATGTACATGCTGACACTGCTGATGATGCGCGCGCTTGCCATACGCCTCAGTTCACGTTTTGCCCGACAGACGATCTGGTTTTTCTGGGCCGGGTTTGCTGCCCTAAGCCTTCCCTGCTGGATATTTTTCTGGATACTGGCCAATCAGATCAGTGCTGAATCCACCCCGTTTCTGCCTGCCATGATCCAGTGGGCCTTTACAACATTATGGTATCCGTTATTACATCTGGTCTTTACCCGCAGCCTCTCTATACTGCCTCAATATCGTTAAATCCCTCTTGCTGAGTCATGGCAAAACATACTGAACGTCACCGCCTGCTTTCCCGCCGGATATTTATTCTTGGTGGCCTCAAGATCAGTGCTATTGCAGCCCTGCTAGGCCGTCTCTATTACCTGCAATTCGTTAAAACCAAGACATATCAGACGCAGGCGGAAGATAACCGGGTCAGCCTGCAACTGATTCCTC
The DNA here is from genome assembly GCA_964390025.1 of uncultured Rickettsiales bacterium. Taxonomy (GTDB): domain Bacteria; phylum Pseudomonadota; class Alphaproteobacteria; order Rickettsiales; family UBA998; genus CAYMGS01. Next base: position 10,110 of record CAYMGS010000003.1, read on the forward strand.
CTCCACGCGGCGCGATCGTGGATCGCAACCAGATGCCGCTGGCAGACAATCAGGTATTTTATCGTGTGCTGCTGGAACGTAGCCACACATTTGAAGAGACCGAAAAGATCCTTGAGAAGATGGTCGGCCTTCTTAAGCTCAGCGACGAACGTCATACTGCCCTGAAAGAAAAACTAAAATCTATCTGGGCGGGCCGCAGTGTAACCATCAAGGAACATTTAAGCTGGGATGAGCTGGCTGCCGTGGAGTTTCATGCACCCGAATTACCGGGCATGCTGATTGAATCCGGTCAGGTGCGCTACTACCCTCTTTCCGATAAGGCGTCACATCTGATCGGTTATGTCGGCGCAGTTTCCGAGAATGAACTGGACGAAGAACAACCCGTACTGAAACTGCCGGGTTTTAAGATCGGCAAGGACGGGGTGGAAAAAACCTTTGAGCAGCAACTGCGCGGAGATGCCGGTCTGCGGCATCTGGAAGTGAATGTGAAAGGGCTGGTTGTACGGGAACTGGAACGCCGCGAACCCGTCCCCGGAGAAGAACTCAAGCTGACCATCGATCGTAATCTTCAGGACTACTGCTCCCGGCGTCTGGCCGGGGAAAGTGGTGCGATCGTGGTGATGGATACGGACACGGGTGACGTACTGGCGCTTTCTTCCATGCCTGCGTTTGACCCCAATACTTTCAGCGTCGGCATTACCCATACCTATTGGAATGAGTTGCGGGATAATGAGAAGAAGCCCCTGCTGAATAAAGCGCTGACCGGCCAGTACCCTCCCGGCTCTACATTTAAAATGATCATGACGCTGGCCGCGCTCGAGCATAATATCATCACCCCGCAGTCCCGTATTTTCTGTCCCGGTCATTTCTTTTTAGGTAATCACCAGTTTAATTGCTGGAAGGCAGGCGGCCACGGTGCGGTGAATGCTGTGGAGGCGATCGCCGAATCCTGCGACACCTATTTTTATCATCTGGCACAGAAGCTGGGCGTGGAACGTATTGCCGCCATGATGCGGCGCTTCGGGCTTGGGGAAACGCTGGGCATTGAAGTGCCGGGTGAAAAGCCGGGGATTGCTCCGACCGAGGAATGGAAACGTCAGCGCTTCAATCAACCCTGGCATCCGGGCGATACAATCAGCGTGGGTATCGGGCAAGGATATGTTCTCTCTACACCGCTGCAACTGGCGACCATGACGGCGCGTCTGGCCAGTGGCAAGATGATTATTCCCCGCATCTATAGTGGACGTGAGTATGAAGAACCGGCACCGATGCATATTAACCCTAAGAATATGGATGTGGCACGGGAAGGCATGATTGCGGTCGTGAATGCTCCCAACGGCACCGCGTACGGCAAACGCCTGATCGGAACAGAAATGACCATGGCAGGTAAAACCGGTACCTCACAGGTACGACGTATTACCCGCCGGGGCGTGGATCAGAGCACGCTGCCATGGGAACAGCGCCACCACGCACTCTTTACGGCGTATGGCCCCTACGAAGCACCCAAATACGCGGCTGCGGTCATCATTGAGCATGGCGGCGGAGGTTCATCGGCTGCTGCACCGGTCGCCAAAGACATCTTCCTGAAACTTAATGAGCTGTATTACGGCGGGGAGCCAGCCCCTACTCCGCCCAATGAACGTAAGGAGAAAGAACCGGCATGAATACACGCACCGGAAAAATGGTTGGTATGCTGGGCCGGATCAACTGGGCAGTGCTGGCGCTCGTCCTGTTTCTTTCGATGGTCGGACTCATGATGCAGTTTTCTGCAGGCGGGGGGAACTTTAAACCGTGGGCACACGCACAAACTCTGCGCTTTATTCCCGGTTTCATCATGATGATCGTGATTACGTTCATTCCCATTCAGATCATCATGCGCTACGCATACCTGGCTTACACGGGATGCCTGTTGCTCCTGATCGCTGTAGAGGTTGCCGGGCATATCGGGATGGGTGCGCAGCGCTGGATCGCCCTCGGGCCGATCAATCTTCAGCCTTCCGAGTTGATGAAGCTATCCGTCATTCTGGCATTAGCACGCTATTTCAACGATGTGCATCCGAATGAACGCCCCTCTCCTGTTATGCTCATTGTCCCTGCAATCATTTTGCTGCTGCCAGCTGCACTGATCCTGAAACAACCCAATCTGGGAACGGCCAGTATTCTGATGATGGTCGGCGCCGTGGTCTTTTTTGCGGCAGGGGTGCGCTGGATTTATTTCATCACGATTGGCGGCATCGGCCTGATCTCTTTACCGATTGCCTGGCAGTTCCTGCATGACTACCAGAAACAACGCGTCCTCACCTTCCTTGATCCGGGGCAGGACCCACTGGGTGCAGGGTATAACATCATTCAGTCTGTTATCGCCATCGGCTCCGGCGGGCTATTTGGCAAAGGATTCCTGCAAGGCTCACAGGGGCAGCTTGATTTCCTGCCGGAAAAACAAACAGACTTTATCTTCACCATGCTCTCGGAGGAATTTGGCTTCCTTGGTAGCGGATTTATCATCTTCTGTTATACGCTGCTAATTCTCTATGCGCTGGGCATTGCCATGGCATCCCGTAATCGCTTTGGCTCACTGGTGGCTGTCGGGGTATGCGCACTACTCTTTCTGCACATCTTCATTAATATCGGGATGTCGATGGGCATGCTGCCCGTTGTCGGTGTTCCATTGCCACTGCTTTCGTATGGCGGTTCTGTGCTGCTCAGCATGCTGGTAGCGTTTGGGCTGCTGCTAAATGTCTGGGCGCATCGCCACGTACAGTTCCGGCAAAACAGCCTGTAACCTTACTGCGCACGATCCCCGATAACTTTCGCCAATGCCTGCCAGTTATGCTGCGACATTAACGCGACTTCAATTGCAGGAAGCCACCCCTTCTTACGCCACTCAAGAAAGGTCTCATCCGATAATGCAGCATATTTATCCGCGTCAATCATCAGGAAGCCGGAAAGGTTCATCTCACGGCCATCGGGCATCCGGAGATTAGAAGCCTTTTCTTGCAGCAGTCCCTGCTTCTGCAGTGCCTTCGTAAACTCCAGTGTCTGCTGATGATGTTTCTGGTAGGCGACACAAAAATTCAGCGCGTTCTGCATGAGTTCGTTTGCCTCTTCCCCTGATGTATAGAACGGCAGCTCGGGTGCCTCCGCCGTGTAATGCGGCGCATCTTCATCCACGCACAAAATCAGCTTGTTATCCGTAGGTTCCTCTAGCAGGATGAACGGATAACGGCGCACATATGCCGGGATATAGCTGTTTTCACGCCATCTGCCCTGTGCGTCAACAAACGCATTTTCTTCCTTAAAGCCAAGCAGCGCCACGGGCACCGGGGTTTCTGTTTTGGTAAATACAATGGGATAGCTGCGCGCCGCTTCAAAAAACTCCTGCACATTCAGCGGCACGCTGTTGGTATCAGCCGCAAAGCCAAACGTACCTACGTGATTTAACCCGGCCTTGCCATGACGTTTGGCATGGAGGGGGTGAGGGTTTTTAAAAAATAGCGGCAGGTTCTTCTGCAGTGCCTGTTGCTTCGTAGTGTCGGCAGGGGTGGCCTTGCTGGTGGCCATAAGCGTCTCTCCTTATCGATCATATTCGTTCGCTGTGCGTTGTTATAGCGCATCGGCCGGGCCGATACCAGCCTATTACCCTAAAAACACGGCATGAATCTTGCTTCCATGAAACGTAAGACGCTATAGTCATCTTCATCTGAAGAAGGAGCACGGTAATTATGACGCATTCCCCTGAAACCATTCGCATTTTCATCGGCTATGACCGCCGTGTACCGGTGATTTTTCATGTGCTGAGCCACAGCATCACCGCCCGCTGCTCGCAACCGGTTTCCATTACCCCGCTGAATCTGGATAATCTCGGTTCACTCATGACCCGTGAGCGCAACCCGCTGCAATCCACGGACTTCTCCTTCTCCCGTTTTCTTACACCGTATCTTGCCGGATATGAAGGCTGGGCCGTGTTCATGGATAACGACATGCTGGTACTGGACGACTTTGCCAAACTCTGGGCACTACGCGATGAGCAATACGCCGTACAGGTGGTTAAACATGACTATACACCCACCACGGACACCAAATTCCTCGGTATGCCGCAAACCAAGTATGAGAAGAAAAACTGGTCCAGCGTGATGCTGATGAATTGTGCCAAATGCAAAGCGCTAACGCCTGAGTATGTGAATACGGCATCCGGGCTGGAGCTGCATCGTTTCCACTGGCTGGAAAATGAAGACCTGATTGGTGAGATCCCCATGCGCTGGAATTTTCTGGTGGGTGAATATGAACCAGTACCGGCTGAAGAGATTTCCAACCTGCATTACACGCTCGGCGGCCCTTACTTTGAAGATTATAAAGACAGTGACTATGCCGATCTGTGGCTCAAAGAGCGTGATGCCATGAATGTGGCCGATCAGGTTCAGGGCAAAAAACAGTCCGCCTAGGTTTCGTTGTGGCATTTACTGACGCGCTGAAAACTTTTCTCAACCACTGTTTTGAACGCGGTGAGCACGAAGAGGCGCGTGCCACGCTGGAGCCACTCGTTGCGCAGCACCCGGACGATATTGATATTCGCAGGGCGTATGTGCGTACACTGATGGCCGGCCATCATTATGCAGAGGCATTGCCACATCTAACATGGCTGGCGGCACGGCCTGACGGCAAAGACCTGCTCACGTATTTCAACCACGCCTACTGCCTGCATCTGGCAGGACATTTTCGTGAATGTATTGATGTCTGCGATGCAGCACTGAAAGCATTTCCTGACTTCTCCCAGCTCTATGCGCTGCGCGGTGGCACACGGCAGATGTTCGGGGATTTTGACGGTATGTTACAGGACTGCCGTAAGGCGGTAGAGATGGAACCGAACAATCTCAATGCCCGCTATGCGCTGTCACTGCGCGAACTGATGGTCAGTAACCTGACGGAAGGGTTTGAAGGCTATAATGACCGTTTGTTTTCTCCTCTGGAACAGCCTATTCCCTTTTATCGCCTGCCAAGCTGGGAGGGCGAAGATATACGCGGCAAGCGCCTGCTGGTAAACTGGGAGCAGGGTGTGGGCGATATCATCATGTTTGCGAGCTTCCTCCCCTATCTGCGCTCGCTTGGCGCTGAGCTTACCGTGACCGTACCGGAGAAACTATATTCCCTGTTTACGCGCTCCTTTCCGGATATGGAGATCGTCATTGTGCGCAACGGGGAACAGGAGTCCGGTCTGGAGGAAGGATGCGACTGTATGGTGCTGATGGGGCACCTGATTGAGTTGTGCCTGCCGCATTACGTGCCGCGTGAACACCCTCCTCACCTGCTGGCAGATCAGCCGCGCGCGGAAGAACTGAGACAGCGTTACCGTGAGCGCATGCCGGAAAAGCCGTATCTGGTAGGTATTGCATGGCACACCACGAACCCGATGTCAGCGCTGGTGCGTAATATTTCACTTGATCGCTGGAAGCCATTATTTGATCTCCCCGGCATTCAGTTTATCTCCCTGCAATATGGTGAGCATGATACGCTGCCGGATGCTGTCTGGCGAGATGATTCCGTTGATGCGTTCCATGATATTGACGCGCTGGCTGCTCAGGTCTGCGCGATGGATGAAGTGATTACCATTCAGAACGCCACGGCCCATCTGGCGGGTGCGCTTGGCGTGCCAACCACACTGATGCTTTCTTCCGCCTCCGACTGGCGCTGGGGTATAGAGCATGATAAAGGAGTGTGGTATGACTCGGTTACCATTCAGCGCCAGCAAGAGCCTCTGATCTGGGAGCCGGTGCTGGAACAGGTCGCCAGCAAATTGAAGGAGCGTAGCCAGGCATGACATCCCCTGCCCTTAACGAAGCGATGAAACTGCACGCAGCCGGTCAGGTGGAAGCGGCGCAGGCAGCCTATGCTGCACTACTTGAGACCACCCCGAATGATCCTGCCCTGCTACATTTGATAGCCGTCACGCATTTTCAACGCGGCCAACATCTGCAGGCCGCGAAACTGTTTCGTAAGGCTGCGAAACTGGAAAAACAGAATCCGAAGCATCTTTTTGGGCTGGCAGAAGCGCTGGCCGCAGACGATAAGATTGATGAAGCCGTAACTACCTACTGCGATATCATTGCTGCCGACCCCACGCAAAGCCGTGCGGGAGAGGCTATGTTTGCACTGGTGATGAAGCATCAGAATCATGATACGCTGGCGAAAGCACTGCGGCGACTGATCCGCAAACACCCGAAGAACCTTGCCCTGAAGAAGCTGCTATGCATTGCACTCAATGATTCCGGGCGGCATAAGGAAGCACTGCCGGTATATGATGAGCTGTATCGTATTACGCAGGAGTATGAGGAGCCTTTTTACACCGGATACGGTCAGGCACTTCATTATACCGGCAGCTTTGCCAAAGCGCTGGAGATTGCCAAGGCCGGGCTGACGCTCTACCCCGCTTCCACCAACCTGATGGTGCTGAAAGCGACCACGCTGGCAGCCACTATACGGCATGCTGAAGCGCTGGCAATGTACAAAGCGGCACGAAATCTTCAGCCTGAGAATCCGGGACTGGCGAATTCCGTCGCTGTTTATACATTCATGACCACGGATATGGAAGATGGGTATGAGGATTACTATGCACGGCACCGGCTGGAAAAATCAGCGCCGTTTGAGTTTCCGCTGCCGGAGTGGAAGGGTGAATCCGTTACAGGGAAACGGCTGGTGCTGTGGGCGGAACAGGGCATTGGCGATATTGCCATGTTCTCTACACTGATTCCGTGGGTGCTGGCCCAGAATCCGGCGAAACTAACGCTGGTCGTCTACCCCAAACTGGTTAGCCTGTTTGCACGTAGCTTCCCGGAAGCGGAAGTCATAGAGTCACATCAAAACATTATTCATCAGGCGGCGGAGCGCTGGGACTGTCACGCAGCCATGGGAGAACTGATGCAGTATGTGCTGCCTCATTACACACCCAGCGACCACCCGCCCGTATGGAAAACAAACCCGGATACCCAGTCACACCTGCGTGAAAAATATCGTGCGCTGGCAGCAGAGCAGAATGCGCAGAAAATCATCGGGATTTCATGGCATACGATCAACCCTTCCACCGGGTATCTGCGCTCCATTCCTCTCTCGCTGTGGAAACCATTATTTGAGATTCCGGGTATCTTCTGGGTCTCACTCCAATATGGCGACCAGGATGACACCATCGCCGCACTGAACCGCAAAAAGCCGCTCCTCTATCAGGAAAACGGGTTTGATGCGTATGAGGATACAGATTCCCTGCTTGCCCAGATTGCCGCCATTGATGAGGTCATCACCATTCAGAATGCCACCGCCCATATGGGTGGCACACTGGGTGTCCCCACCACATTGCTGCTTTCCGCCAGCGCGGACTGGCGCTGGGGGCTCACACGATCAGACAGTGTGTGGTATGAAAGTGTGCAGGTAATGCGGCAGGAAGAGGCGCTGAACTGGCCACCGGTCATTGACCGTCTTGCCAATGAACTAAAGGAACGTGTCTCATGATGCAACAGGCGAAAGAATCATTTCTCAGTCGTGACTATGCAAAGGCGGAAAAATTATGCCGTGAGGAACTCAGCACCCGGCCCAACTCGCTAGAGGCAATGCATGTGCTGGGCCTGTCACGTTTTGAGCAGGGAAGTATCGAAGAAGGGATCAAGCTGGTTATCCAGTCTGTCGTTGGTGCCAAAACCAATGCGAACTGGTTTGCCAACCTTGGCGATTTATGGCAACGCGTGGGCAATATGCAGATGGCCTTTCAGATGTATAAAACGTATCTGGAGCTGTCACCGGATGGCCTGCCGGAAGATTTCAGCGCGGCCTATTCCGAAGCGCTGGCTAAAACCAACTCCGCCCCCTTCCCTCTGACGCGGCGTCAGCGCTTTCACTCATTAACAGAGCAGCTCAAGGCAGCGCTCGCTGATACCCAACAGGGTGATGTAGCAGAATGTGGCTGTTTCCGTGGGCATTCCACCTGGCTGATTGCCCATACACTACGCCAGCATAAAAGTGATTTTACCGGCAATGGCCTGCATGTATTTGATTCATTCGAAGGTCTGAGCGACCCGCAGCCGGAAGACACGGAAGAACACGATGATCGCGTCACACCCATGACCACCAAAGGGCGCTTTGCCGCTTCACTGGAAGAGGTGCAGGCGCATCTAAGCGACTTCCCGGATATTACCTATTATCCTGGCTGGCTTCCTGCATCACTGGAAGGCATTGAAGAGCGCACCTACCGGTTTGTCCATGTGGATGTTGACCTGTATGAGCCAACGCGCGGGGCCTTTGAATATTTCTTCCCCCGGCTTGAGACCGGTGGCAGACTGGTCAGTGATGATTATAACTGGCCGGGCGCACGTAAAGCCGTGGATGAGTTTGCCGCCTCTCTTCCTGAAGATGCTTACCACATGGAAACAACGCCCTATCATCAGGCAGTCATCATCAAACGTCAGAGAGTGTTTTCATGAGCAACTGCTGCGAACATACCTCTTCCGATGAGAAGCGCCCGCGTCGTGTGGACTGGCTGCTGTGGGGCTCGCTTACCTGTGTAACCATCCTTTATCTGTTGGGCTGGAAGTTTTCCACCACCATTGACTCTATCGACTGGCTGCACACGATGGCACATACCACCCATGAACTGATGAATACGATGTGGTGGGGCATTCTTATTGGCTTGCTGATGGTGGGCATGCTCTCAAAAGTGCCACGTGCATTTGTGATGGCGATACTGGGGAAAAGTGGTGGTGTTGGTGGAGTGCTGCGTGCCACCTCCGCCGGAGTTCTGCTGGACTTATGCAGCCACGGCATCCTGATGGTTGGCGCAAAACTTTATGAACGCGGTGCCAGCGCCGGTCAGGTGATCGCCTTCCTGCTGGCCAGCCCGTGGAATTCCTTTTCCCTTACCCTGATCCTCATTGCGCTGATCGGTTTACCATGGACGCTGGCGTTTATTGTTCTCTCCATGGTGATTGCCATCATCACGGGTGTGATATTTGACCTGTTAGTTAGTCGTGGTGTCCTGCCCGCCAACCCGAATGCAGCAGACATACCGGAAGGGTTCTCGTTCTGGAAGGAGGCACGCAGCGGAATTCGCAACACATCATTTAATGGCACATGGTGGCGCGAGATGGCCATTGGCGGGCTGAAAGATTCCCGCATGGTGCTGCGCTGGCTGTTCTTTGGTGTCGTACTGGCCTCCGCTCTGCGCGCCGTGCTGGACGCAGAAAGCTTCGGGGAATATTTCGGCCCCACACTTATCGGTCTGTCGCTGACCGTACTCTTTGCCACGGTACTGGAAGTCTGCTCGGAAGGCTCTACGCCGATTGCGGCGGACATTGTGAACCGTGCTGGAGCACCCGGCAACGGGTTTGCTTTCCTGATGGCTGGTGTATCCACCGACTATACCGAGATTATGGTGATGAAAGACACCACCCGATCATGGAAAATTGCCTTATTCATACCTTTGATCTCACTGCCACAGGTGATTACCATAGCATGGCTGATTAACAGTTCAGGCCTGTAAAATATGGCATGCCTACGCGCTTGCCCTCTGACAGGATTCCGGCTAACTAGGATAGCATGAAAGCTCTGGACACACTGATAGAAGGCTATAACCAGTTCCGCGAAGACTATACCTGCCCGGAAAATGCACAGATGCGTGAGCGGGTTTCCGGGGCGCAGACCCCGCGCGTCATGGTGATTGGGTGCAGCGATGCGCGGGTAAACCCGGCACTGCTGACCCGCGCTGATCTGGGAGATATTTTTATGGTATGCAACGTGGCGAACCTTGTCCCTCCTTATAAGGCAGAGAAGCATACGCACCACAGTACGTCAGCAGCCATTGAGTTTGCTGTACTGCATCTGGGTGTGGAGGATATCATTATTCTGGGACATAGCCGTTGCGGTGGTATTCGTACCCTGATGGCAGGCAATACCCGAACGCAGGACGGTGAGTATAGTTTTATTGAACCCTGGATGGATATTGTGCATCCGGCAAAGCAACGTGTACTGGCCCGCTGCTCTGACCTCACACAGGAAGAACAGGCTCATGAGTGTGAGAAGGAATCCCTGCTTAGCTCGCTCGATAATCTTGCTTCCTTCCCCTGGGTGCGCAAGGCTCTGGACGCCGGGACGCTACGTATTCATGCATGGTATTTTGATCTTGCAACGGGCGATATACTTGCCCACGACCCGGGTGATAATGGGTTTCACCGTTTACCTATCGTCAAAAGGCCAGCAGCATGACTCTCCCCCCTGCCGACCCATATACGCTGTTTGGTGAATGGTTTGAGGAAGCCAGAACGCATAAGGCTATCGAAGACCCGAATGCCATGTGCCTGGCTACCGCTACCACGGAGGCCATACCTTCCGCACGCATGGTGTTGCTGAAAGACTGGGACAGCGAAGGGTTTGTCTTTTACACCAATCTGGAAAGCCGTAAAGGGGAAGAGCTGGCCGACAATCCGCATGCAGCGCTATGTTTTTACTGGGAACCACTGCACAAGCAGGTACGCATTGAAGGCAGCGTAAGCACGATCAGCGATGAACAGGCCGACCGGTATTTTTACTCCCGCCCGCTTAAAAGCCGTATCGGCGCATGGGCTTCCAGACAATCGCGCCCCCTGAAAAGCAAACAGACCCTGCTGGCTGAAGTGGCGAAGCAGGCAGCCCGTTTCGTCACAAATGATGTACCGCGCCCTCCTTTCTGGTCAGGCTTCAGGCTCCATCCTGAACGTATGGAATTCTGGCAACAGGGAGAGTTCCGTATCCATGACCGCCATTGTTACACATACAGTGATGGCGGCTGGTCTCACACATTGCTTTATCCCTGAGTCGACGAAGACGAAACAGCTACTGCCTCACGAAGCCAGCGATGCAGTGGATCATTATGCATCGTCTGGCTCCACATCAGGCTTAACGTAAACTCTGGCAACTCCAGTGGGGCCGGGATGATCTTTACAGGTAAATACATTGACATGATATTTGCCATACGGCTTGGCACCGTCGCAATCATATCGGAGTCTTTAATGATAAATGCCAGCGAAATAAAATGCGAGACACTCAGCGCGACGTTGCGCTTTAACCCCTGCTTCGCCAGTTCGTCATCCACGATGCCTCTGGCATCACCGCGCAGGGAAAAGAGCACCTGCGGTGTTTCAAGGAATGAGTCCATGGTAAGCGGTGTCTTAAGCAGCTTGTGGCCTTCGCGTACCAGACATACAAATTGTTCTCGCAGTATACTTTGACACTTCACACGTTCAGGCACGTCTCCGGCAATACCAAATGCCAAATCCACTTCACGCCGATCCAGCTGATCGACCAACAGGTTTTTCTCCAGAAAGCGTGTACGAATTCTCACTCCCGGCGCATGGGTTTGTACGTACTGCATAAATGCAGGCAGGATGGTCAGCTCAAAATAATCCGCTGCGGCTATCACGATATCCTGCTGCACATGTGCAGGATCAAATGCCCCCGGGCCAGCCAGTATACCACGCATCTGTGCAAGTGCTTCTATCACCGGAGGGGCGATCTCTTCGGCACGAGCGGTTGGCATCATACCTTGGGGGCTGCGGATAAACAACTCGTCCTGAAATACATGACGCAGGCGTGACAATGCATTACTGAGCGATGGTTGCGCCAGCCCTATTCTTTCTGCCGCACGCGACACATTACGCTCCCGGTAGATCGCTTCAAATGCCACCAGTAAATTTAAGTCCATGCCCGCTATATTCATAGTATGAATATTATATATAAAACTAATCCATTTTATAAATATAAAATTTTAGGATAATCTTATGTTTATGGAACAAGGCATGAAACCATCAGAAAACGTTCATCCTAATCTCTGTAAAGCCCGGCTTTTCGTTGAGGAAGTGCTGACTGATCGCAGGCCGGAATTGTTTGAAGAGCTGGTTGCCAGGGACGCGGATATGAATTTCTTAACAGCACACAAAAACCAAACGATACTGGACGTATTAACGACCATATTGCCGGAACATTCTCTCTGTGTGGAAAACTCTTTCTCCCTTAATGACCGGGTATACATGCTGCTACGTCTCAGGGCTGAAGCGCAAGATGAAACAGAAGACACATATACCCCCTCAATGCAGGCACCTGAGGAAACACTGATGTTGCGCTTTAAAGAAGGTAAGATTGTTGAAGCGATGGCCTTCTGCTTTCACACAGAAGATAACGATGCACAGGCAGGATTTGGCTGGCCGCTACGTGATGTTTACGCCTGATTGGCAGCGGCTTCCGCTACGGTGCCCACGGTGGGATAGAAAATTCCTTCCATAATCGACTGATGCAGGCTGTTTGTCTGCGCCAGAATAGCAGCATTGCTGCTATGACGCACCAGCTGCCCTGCATAGTCCGTACTCGTGGTCACAATATTCGTGTCCTGTAGCACTGCCCGGGCCGCCTGCTCATTTTGCAGGGCTGTGCGGTTAGAGTCTGACATAAATCCGACACGCGACTGGATAGAGCCGACATGTGCCCGCTCTGCCGTAACTACGTGCAGGGCACCCCGTACTTCCGAGAAAGCCTCAAGAGCAGCATCCTGCGTTGCAATATTAACATTCTGGTTGATAAACAGGTTTTCTGTCGTGACGTTTGGCAGGATAATTTCAAAGAAATCCTGTGCCTCCTGATTGGTCTGGAACGTCAGACTCCGCTGATCCACATCAAACAGCTTTAGATTGATCGTGCCGTCGGCAAACCGGAGTTGTTCAATATTACGCAAGGAATCCGATCCTTCCGGGCGATTGGAGCGGCGATCTGATACCGTGTAGGTGTTCTCATCCACCTTCTTAATCACATAATCACCATAATTACCGGTAAAGACAGCCGTATCGTAACCGGTGCCGCCATCAATCGTATCATCACCAATACCGCCAGTAATGGTATCGTTGCCTGCACCCCCGGAGAGCACGTCTGCTCCACCATAATAATTCACGCTCTCAAAAATCAGGAAGTTCTGAAGGTCAGAAACCTGCGTGGAACTGAGCGCGTTATTATAGATCAGCAACTCACCGATTTCCCCCTGAAACTCAAAACCATTACCACCAACCGCACCGGATCCCTGGAAGAAAGATGCATTATTCATCCCGCCAATACCAATTGCTCCGGTATGGGGAAGCTGGGGCAAGCCAGCAGCAATTTGTCCAAATTGTTCATTATTAAGATAGCCGGTGAAGGTGCCCGTGCCGCTGCTGTCGAATACAAAACCACCTGCATAAGCCGTATTCTCATCTATTTCGGTCGAAAGAAATAAATTTAGCGTCGTGCCCCCATTGCGCCATACTCCGACATACAGGCGACCATTCTCAATATAAATATTGTAACCATTCGTTCCGCCCCCCCCTCGAAGAGCACCTGTCGTCTGGAAATATCATTGCCACTCTCAAACGTGATAAAGATACTGCGCTGAGGTTGTCCGGTCGTATTGATATCTGCCGTGTTAGGAATATCCAGATAACTGCTACCATCAAATGTCAGTGAATTATTGCCATTGATCGTATCGGCCCCGGACAGCACATTTCCTGCTGCGTTAGTGGCACTGTTTCCCGCACCGCTCTGATCCGTTACCAGCGTAACAGTTCCAGGGTGTGTTGTAATAGTTGAAATATCAGACGCATTAATGTGATGCACCAGCCCTTCGCTTACGAACTCACCCTCATCCGGGATTATATCAGTAATGATATCATTACCGTCTCCTCCCGCAATCGTATCATCTCCGTATGAGCCGTTGAGTGTATCATCATTAGCTGAACCGATAAGATTCGTCACATCGTTTAGTACATCATTACCATTGCCACGCACAATACCTGTGACCAGATCCACGGATACCGCTCCGCTGGATGCTTCATAGGAAGCCTGTACATTTCCCTCGCCATCCGCTCCGCTAATCGTATCCGCCCCGTTACCGCCAATAACCTTGAGAAGATTTCCTGCAGACAACTCGGAACCATCTACATTGATACCTTCCGTATTACCGCTTGCATCCACCGTCAGGGTGCTGTTCTCAAGTCCTTCTCCCAACGTGTAATATGTGTCTTCTACTGTAATGCTGTGATTTTCGTTGTTACCTGTGAACGTAATTTTTTCTATTTCGCGTATGCTGCTTTCGTCATCCAGCGTCGTGGCGTACACACCATTTGCAATGATAAGTTCATCATCACCCAGCCCTCCAAATACAGTGTCACTCGCACCAACTTGCCCGATACTCCAGCGATTGATCAGATAATTTTGTGCCGACTGTGCGTCTACTAACGACAGACCCGCCGCATAGTTCAGTACTTCACCGATTTCACCATTGAACGCATCCCCGTCGCCCCCGCTGGCACCATCAAAGTAACGGGTATCATTATTCTTACCGCCTATACCAATGTCACCGGAATGGGACACCTGATTCTGTACCACTCCTGCCGTGGCAAAGACCGAACCATTGAGATACCCTCTGAAATTTCCGGCGACCGATGAATCAAATACAAACCCTGCTGTGTAAGCCGTATCAGCAGTAATAGCAGTGCTGAGATGGAGGTTATAGTTTGCACCGTTACCTCTCCATGCGCCCACATAAAGTCGCCCGTTATCAATATAAATATTAAATCCGTTTACGTTACCACCCTGCTCATACAACACCTGTCGGGTTGTAATATCACTTCCCGTTTCAAACGAAAGCATGACACTGCGCTGATCCTGTACTGCGATATTAATAGATGCCGTATCCGCCACCTGTAGAAAACTGCCACCATCAAACGTCATGGAGTTCAGGGTGCCAATCGTGCCGGTTCCTGACTGAACGGCTCCCGCATCTGCCGTTGCATCATTATTCGATGTCGTAAGATCATTAACCGCTGCTACCGCACCCGGGTGACCGGTAATATTGCTTGTCGTCCCGGCATCAATCTGCATAACCAAACCACCCGTCACAGACAAGGTGCCTTCGTTAGCACTTTCGTCCGCCTGCACGGTAATGGTGTCGTCCCCTTCACCCCCGATCACATTATCAGAGCCGCTACCGGCATTAATGATATCATTTCCTTCACGGCCATTAATTGCATCTCCGTCTTCAAAACCCAATATCAGGTCATTGCCGGCTGTTCCTTCCAGAAGATCCGCTGCCTCTGTACCGGCTATCCGGTTATCGATGCTATCTACAACGGAACTACGCGATGCCGTGCCTGCACCGTTCAGCAATGACACACCGTTAAACTCAGTTTTACTGGCAATGCGATCAATTTCTGTTTTCAGATTCTGAAATTCAACATCCAGAAATCCCCGTTCCGATTTCGTGACCGAGCCACTGCTGGCCATGGTCGATAACTGATTCATACGTTGCAGGATATGTTCAACCTGCTGCAATCCGCCATCAGCCACCTGCAGCAAACTATCCGCCTGAGCAAGGTTCATCAGCGTGGAGCGCAGGGCCGTTTCACGGGTGAGCATCCGCGTCGCCACGGAAAGCCCCGCCACATCATCTGCTGCGCGTACAATACGATTGCCGGAGGATAAACGAGCTACGCTGAGAGAAGCGCTTTGCTCCTGCTGCTTGAGAAGTCTTGCCGAGGATGTGGCAGACATAGACTGTAAACTGACCAGACTCACACTACTTGTGTCCTTATTATCATTACCTACTTGGCAACTTTCCTAAACTGACACGTTACAGGAAAATCATTAAATTTTCCTTAATCGCACCAAATCAGAACGCCCTGAGACGTGTATAATATGCTATCAAAAGTCAAGATTTTATGCAAGAGCGCGCTGCGCAACCCATACGGGTATCCTTGCCTCAAGAAATAATGAATAATGCAACTATATCAACTCATTAAGTTGTTTTTGCGCGTTCG
Source organism: uncultured Rickettsiales bacterium (assembly GCA_964390025.1). Lineage (GTDB taxonomy): Bacteria > Pseudomonadota > Alphaproteobacteria > Rickettsiales > UBA998 > CAYMGS01. Next base: position 25,955 of record CAYMGS010000003.1, read on the forward strand.
TCTGATTCATCGTTCAACGGATGCTCCAGCTTGTCCAGCAACTCTTTCGGGCAGACCTGCCAGAAATGCTCACGCGTATAATCCCATTGGTTAACGATATTCTCAGCGTGCAGAGAGCCGGTCTCCCTTGCATGCTCTGCCACCAGATCACGCAACAGGCCTTCCCAGTGTTTAGACGCCAGACGCTGCCAGGTAATGGATTCCTCGTTGAGCGCCTGCGGGAACGTGCCTGCTTCATCGTAGATAAAGGCCATGCCGCCGGTCATGCCCGCGCCAAAGTTATTCCCTACTGAACCCAGTATCACCGCCACACCTCCGGTCATGTACTCACACCCGTTAGAACCGCAGCCTTCCACTACCACATCAGCACCGGAATTGCGCACGGCAAACCGTTCCCCGGCCTGCCCGGCAGCAAAGAGTTTGCCCCCCGTAGCTCCGTACAGCACGGTATTGCCAATGATCGTATTTTCATTCGTCCCCAGCGTACTGCGTTGCGGCGGGGCGACGATAATCGTGCCGCCGGATAACCCCTTACCGACATAATCATTGGCATCCCCGGCTACCATGATACGCAGGCCGTAAGCTGCGAATGCGCCGAGCGACTGCCCGGCGGAACCACGCAGGCGCAGGGTAATGTGGTCTGCCTGCAGCTCTTCCGGGTTAAAGTTGCGCACGATCAGTGATGACAGTCGCGTACCGATACTGCGATGCGTATTGGCAATCGTATAGGAAAGCTGGATCTTCTCGCCGCGCTCTATCATATCCTGTGCATCGCGGATAATCGTATCATCCAGTGTCGGTGCGACTGCATTCCGCTCAGTCATCGTGCAGATGCGCGAGCCTTCTCCCTTGCGGGCCACCTGTGTGAAGAGCGGGCCGAGATCGAGCGTGTCCAGATCGGCACCACCCTGATGCACCTGCCGCAGCAGGTCAGAACGTCCTATGACTTCATCGAGCGTCTTAAAGCCGAGTTCGGCCAGAATCTCACGCACTTCTTCGGCAATAAAGGTCATCAGGTTCACCACCTTGTCCACCGAGCCATCGAAATGTTTACGCAGTTTTTCATCCTGCGTACAGATGCCTACCGGGCAGGTATTGCTATGGCACTGACGCACCAGCAGACACCCCATCGCCACTAGTGACAGGGTGCCAAGCGCATATTCTTCCGCACCGAGCATGGCAGCCACAACAATGTCGCGACCCGTTTTCAGACCGCCATCCGTTTGCAGTATCACGCGATGACGCAAGCCGTTGAGCGTCAGCACCTGATTCACCTCCGCCAGCCCCATCTCCCATGGCGCACCGGCATGCTTGATGGACGAATACGGGCTGGCACCCGTACCGCCGCTATGGCCAGAGATCACGATTTTGTCCGCCATGGCTTTGGCCACCCCACTGGCAATCGTCCCGATACCGGACTGTGCCACCAGCTTCACTGAGACAATCGCATCCGGGTTAATCTGCTTGAGATCGTAAATCAACTGTGCCAGATCTTCGATGGAATAAATATCATGGTGCGGTGGAGGAGAAATCAGCGTGACCCCTGGTGTCGCGTGGCGAAGACGCGCAATTTCCACGGAGACCTTAAAACCTGGAAGCTGACCGCCTTCACCCGGCTTGGCACCCTGTGCTACCTTGATCTGGATTTCCCGGCAATGATTCAGGTACTTCGCTGTCACGCCAAAGCGCCCGGAAGCCACCTGCTTGATGCTGGAATTGGCGTTATCGCCGTTGGCATATGGGCGATAGCGTTCCGGCCCCTCGCCTCCCTCACCGGAATTCGACGCCGCGCCGATACGGTTCATGGCCACGGCCAGCGTTTCATGCGCTTCCGGCGACAAAGCCCCCAGCGACATGGCCGGAGCGATAAAGCGTTTACGAATCGCCGTCACCGACTCCACCCAGTCAATCGGCACCGGCCCACGGTCAGGACGGAAATTCATCACGTCCCGCAGCTGAATCGGCGGCAGGGCATAAACCCCTTCGGCAAAGCGTTTATATTGCTTGTAGCTGCCGGTGCCGCAAGCGGTTTGCAACTGATGGATCAGCTCACCGCCGTACGCATGCGGCTCCCCACCTGCGCGGTATTTATAATAGCCTCCCACCGGCAGAGGCGTGATCTTATGTTCTTCCCAAGCCTCCCGGTGCTGTTGCAGTACGCGATGCTCCAGACCGCGCATCCCGATACCGGAGATACGTGAAATCAGACCGGGGAAAAATTCCGCCACCAGTGAACGCGACAGACCAATCGCATCAAAGTTACGACCACCACGATAGGACGACACCACGGAAATGCCCATTTTGGACATGATTTTAAGCATGCCCGCCGCCAGCGCACCACGGTATCTCTCCAGTGCTTCGGAAAGGGACAGATCTTTAAACAAACCCCGCCCGTGTGCCGCCGCAATGGAGGCTTCCGCCAGATACGGATTCACCGCCGTCGCGCCGACACCAATCAGCACCGCCATACTGTGCACATCCATCGTTACCGAAGAGCGCGCAATCAGTGACATTTTTTTCCGCAGGCTATGCTTTACCATATGGGTATGCAGCGCACCGGCGGCCAGAATCATCGGGATAGCACAACGCTCTGCCAACACATTCTCATCGGTAATGACAATCAGGTGCTTGCCCTCACCAATGGCTTTCGATGCCGCTTCCAGCATGGCGTCAATGCCACGACGCATTGCATCGGGAGAACCATCCGCATCAAACAGCGCATCAATCACCGCAATCTTGTTTTTCTGCTCCAGATGGCTTTTCATCGCCTCATATTCAGCGGTCAGCAAAATGGGGTTGTCCGCATGCATAATCTCGGAGAGATCGGTTTTCTCGCCGAGTAAATTCTCAATCGGGCCAAAGCGGGTAATCAGGCTCATCACCCGGTATTCCCTCAACGGATCAATTGGCGGGTTGGTCACCTGCGAGAAATGCTGGCGAAAATAATGATGCAGCCCGCGATAGTGCTTTGCCAGTACGGCCAGCGGCGTGTCATCGCCCATCGAGCCAACCGCTTCCTTGCCATCGGTAACCATCGGCAGCAGAATCGTGTCGATTTCCTCCAGCGTGTAACCCGCCGCATATTGCATGCGTGCCATACGGTCGGCATCCATCGCCACCGGGGTATCGTCATATGCAGGCGACAGATCGGTGATACGTGTGATCGGCTTCATCCACTCTGCATAATCATGCTCTTTCGCCAGCGTATCTTTCAGTTCAAAATCCTTGTAGAGCTTCCCGGCCTGCATATCAACGCCGATCATCTGGCCGGGACCAAGGCGACCTGCTTCCATGATGGTGGCACCTTTCACCGGAACCATACCCGTCTCCGAGCCAATCACCAGCAAACCATTATCGGTAACCGCATAGCGCATCGGGCGCAGGCCGTTTCGGTCCATACCTGCCAGCACCCAGTTACCGTCAGTGGCAGCAATCGCCGCCGGGCCATCCCACGGGGAGACAAGACAGTTACAATATTCAAAAAACTTGCGATGAGCTTCGGGCACAGTGGCGTCCATCGACCATGCAGGGGGGATGAGCAGTGTCTTGGCCATCGGCAGCGTTTTACCTGCACGGGTAAACAGCTCCAGCACCGCGTCCAGTGCTCCGGTATCAGAGGTTCCGGGTGGCACCACCGGCACCAGATCATCCGTAAACTCCTCCAGCATCTTTGAGCCAAAGCTGGCCTCATAACTACTCATCCAGTTGATGTTACCGCGCAGCGTGTTGATCTCCCCGTTATGCGCTAAAGCACGGAAGGGCTGCGCCAGATGCCATGCCGGGCTGGTGTTGGTTGAGAAACGCTGGTGAAAAATACAATAGCTGGACTCAAACCGGCGGTCGGTCAGGTCAGGGTAGAACTCGGTGATGTGCTCAGCGAGAAACAGACCCTTATAGACAATGTTGCGGCTGGAAAGCGAGCAGACATAGACATTTTGGATGTGCCGCGCACGCACCATTTTCTCAATGCGACGGCGAAGAATGTAGAGATTCTTCTCAAATGTTTCCGCATCTTCATCTTCCTTTCCGGAAATGATGATCTGAGCAATTTCCGGCAGGGTGACGTTGGCATGATCACCGATCACTTCCGTATTGATCGGCACCTGACGCCATCCGTAAATCCCGTAGCCAAAACGGATGATTTCTGTCTCCACTACCAGCCGGGCTTCTTCCTGTGCGGCAAAGTCGGTGCGCGGCAGAAAGATCATACCCACGGCAAACGGCGAGTCATCCGTGACCGGGTTGCCAATGCGTTGCAAGTAATCGAGGAAGAATGCGCGCGGCAATGCCAGATGCACCCCGGCGCCGTCTCCTGTTTTACCGTCGGCATTTACCGCGCCCCGGTGCCACACGGAGCAGAGCGCAGAGATACCCATCTCCACGACTTCACGGCGCGGCTTGCCATCAATGGCTGCAATTAACCCTACGCCACATGCATCATGCTCATCCTCGGGGTGATAGAGGCCCACCATCTCTTCATACTGTGTCATTACTCTACGCTGCCTGTTTTTCTTGTTGTTGCTGAAGGTAATCAAGCATACCCGCTGCCGCTTCACGTCCGTCTTTAATCGCCCATACGACCAGTGACGCGCCACGCACAATATCGCCCGCAGCGAATACCCCGTCCAGCGATGTCATCAGACGCTTGTCCACGCTGAGCGTTCCCCATTTGGAGAGTTTCAGCGCTTCTTCACCGAATGCGCCGGGCAGGTCTTCCGGCTCAAAGCCAAGTGCTTTAATCACCAGATCCGCATCCATACCGTAGGAAGCATCTTCCACCGGCACCGGCGAGCGGCGACCGGACTCATCCGCCGGGCCAAGGCGCATCTGGGTGACGCGCAGTTCCTTCACCTTATCCTTCCCGCGGAACTCTTCCGGGGCAGAGAGCCAGTTAAACTCCACCCCCTCTTCCTCGGCGCGCTGCACCTCGCGGGCGGAACCCGGCATGTTCTCACGGTCACGGCGATACAGGCATGTTACCTTGGTCGCCCCCTGACGCACGGCAGTGCGCACGCAATCCATTGCGGTATCGCCCCCGCCAATCACCACTACTTTTTTGCCTTTGGCATTCAGCTCACCGCTCACGTAGCGCTCCACCCTATCGCCCAGACCCTGACGGTTACTGGTCACCAGATAATCCAGCGCTTCTTCTATCCCGCCGAGGTCGGAACCGGGCAGTACAATATCACGTGCCTTATAGACGCCGGTGGCAATCAGCACGGCATCGTGCTTTTTCCGAAGCTCAGAGAACGGCATCTCATCGCCAATGGCCGCATTGAGATGAAACTGAATACCGCTGTCACGATATTGCTGTTCCCGACGCGCCACGATGTCTTTATCCAGCTTGAAATTCGGGATACCGTAGGTCAGCAGGCCGCCCACGCGGTCATAGCGATCA
>CAYMGS010000004.1:0-12278 GCA_964390025.1 uncultured Rickettsiales bacterium
GCCATTGATGCCGTGCGCCGGGCCAAGGCACGCGGGCTGAATGTGACTGCCGAAGCCGCACCGCATCACTTCACTCTGACCGATGAAGCCGTCCTGAATTACCGCACATTTGCCAAGATGAACCCGCCCCTGCGCGCCGAGCGTGACCGGCTGGCGGTGATTGAGGGACTGAAGGACGGCACCATTGACGCCATTGCCACCGACCATGCCCCGCATGATGTGGAAAGCAAACGTGTCCCGGTAGCCAGTGCCGCGTATGGCATCGTTGGTCTGGAGACGATGCTGCCGCTGGCGCTGACCGAACTGTATCACAGCAAAGTGATGCCGCTGCGTGAAGTGCTGGGGGCGATGACCTGTAAACCCGCCGACATTATTCACGTCAATGCCGGACGGCTGAAAGTCGGCGCGCCTGCTGATCTCACCCTGATTGATCTTGATTATGAATGGGACATTACGCCGGAATCGTTTGCCAGCACGTCCAAGAATTCACCGTTTGAAGGCAAACAGGTTAAAGGACGCGCCATCCGCACCATCGTGGGCGGCGAGGTGGTCTATGATCTGGAGGGTCAGCGCAAAAGTAATGCTGCGTAAACAACCACTGGCCTAGAATTCAAACGTATCCTGCGAAAAAGTCAGGATCGTATCGATGCCGAAGGTTTGCTGGGTATCCACACCAAAGTAGTTATCCACACCATTGAGATTCTGGCCAAAAAAGCCTTCCAGCATGGCGTTACTCAGCCCATAAAGGGTCGCAATCAGTTTCAGCGCATCGTTTTCCATAATAATCTCCTATATATTTGATATACAAGCATAGTTCTCCGTTGCATCACCGTGATGCACGTGACTTTTTCTATACAAACTCATTCGAAAAAACAATATCGATTGCCTGCACCCTGCCCAATCATCATAATGCAGCCATGATGCTGACCCATAGCCCTGTGATATGCGCTATCGACACGACCGATGTCGAGGAAGCCCGTGACCTGATCGCGTCGGTACACCCCTATTGCGGGGCGATTAAGCTGGGTCTGGAATATTTCGTGGCTAACGGTGCGCGCGGTGTCCGCATGCTGGAAGATTTCAAGGCCCCGGTATTTCTCGACCTCAAATTTCATGACATTCCCAATACGGTTGCCAAGGCGATTGAGGCCACAGCCGGCATTAACAGTTTCATGATGACGGTGCATACATCCGGTGGGCGCACCATGCTGCAATACGCGATTGACGCCTCTATGCGCGTGGCGGAAACCACGGGTAAGGAACGCCCCATGATTATCGGCGTCACCGTGCTGACCAGCATGGATCAGATGGATCTCGAGATGACCGGTGTCCCGGCCATGCTGGATGCACAGGTCAGGCGGCTGGCTGATCTGGCACAAAGCGCGCAGCTCGACGGTGTGGTCTGTTCGCCCTATGAAATCGCGATGCTGCGCAAAGCATGCGGTGAAGATTTCGTGCTGGTGGTGCCCGGCATTCGCCCGGCAAGCGCTACGCAGGACGACCAGAAGCGTACCTTAACGCCTCAGGAAGCCATTGAACGCGGCGCGGATTATCTGGTCATTGGCCGCCCGATCACGCAGGCGCCCGACCCGGAAGCCGCTGCGCGGGATATCTACAACAGTATTATGGGCTGATATGTCGCGCTTCTTCGGTTCGCTTTCTACATACGCGCTTCTTGGCATTGTCATCTTTGTGATGGTGAAGCAATATGAAGCCAGCCACCCCGCCACCTTCCCCGACCAGTTGATCGAGCAGGTGGATACGGATGATGGGCCGATCATTATCTATGAACATCAGGGCACCATCCGGATGACGTTCAATCCTGAAAACTGGACACTGGTGGAATCCGCCTACGACCCGCGGCAACCTGATTATCTTGCGTTCCCCTACGCGCGTTATCTTTCGGCGGCACTGATGTATACGGACACCCCCAAACGTATTACCATGATCGGTATGGGCGGCGGCACGCTGACCAGTTACCTGCACCGCCACCTGCCGAATGCTGACATATCCGCCGTGGAAATCAGTCCGGAAGTGGTGGAACTGGCAAAACGTTATTTTGACTTCACACCGGATACACACTACCGGGCCGTGCTGGCCGATGGGCTGGACTATCTGAAACAACGTACCAAACCTTATGATATCATCATTCTGGATGCGTATGCTGACGGGGTGATACCAGCGCATCTGGCCACCGTGGCATTTTATCAGGAGGTATCCTCTGCCCTGAGTGAGGGTGGCGTGGTCTCGCAAAATATTGAAACCACACAGACGGATGAAACCGTTATTGTACAGCGCATGCAGGAAGCGTTTGACCATGTGGATGTCTATCCGCTGCGACATAATGTGGTGGCCATTGCCTATAACGGGGAAGTGCAGGATGAAGACATGCTACAAGCACGGGCAAACCGTTATACGTTGCCTCACAACCTGAACGATATGCTACGCGTACGGCGTAGCGCAGACAGCTTCGGCATTACAGCTCAACCAGCGCATCAACCGTAATACCCAGCATCAGGTTTGAAATACTCTCCTGATGTATGGCATTGGTCTGTGCGGATATAGCGACTACGGAGTTGCGCTTGACCAGATCCAGCACCAGATCAGTGGAGGTGCGCGCAATATCGGTATCCTGCAAGACCGCCCGCGCTGCATCCTGATTTTGCATTCGCGTCTGTACTATGCCATCTATAAAGGTGGCCTGCGATTGCAGACTTCCCACATAAGCACGGCGCATCGTCGTGCGATCAATGGCCTCCAGCACTGCTTCGTTCGCGGCTTCTGCAGCAAGCTGGCTATGCACACTTAACGCGTCCGGGTCGTCGAATAACGCCTCGAGCGTAGCGTCTACGACTACATATTCCAGCCGGTCATCGCTTTCCTCAGAGATAACAAATTCAATAGTGCGTGGCGTATCCTCTGCCACCACCGCTTCCTCAGACTCAATCAGCACCACATCCCCATCAGCAAAACGGGCAATCTCTACATTCTCCAGCGTATCAAACCCGTTGGTGACGCCCACACGGTTATCCTGAATTGTAAAGCGCGTATCATTAATCTGGGTGATGGTGTAGTCGGCAATATTGCCTTCAAACACCACAATATCATCTCCGTCTCCGCCATCTATCACGTCATCGCCATCGCTGGCAGATGCGCTGAAGGTCAGGAAATTCTGGTCAAGTATCCCGCCGCCGCTCATGCTGCTGAATACCTCCATGCCTTCCTGCCCACCATTCTCCCAGAACAGAAAACGGATCGGGTGCGAGCCTGCGGTTAGCGCCACATTACCATTGGTAAACCCAAAACCCCGGTTGTTAGGGAATTGCAGCGCAGTGACCCCATCGATCTGCAGGTTAAAGCCGTCATCCGTGCCGACATTGAAATTGTAAACACCGTCTGCAGGCACCTGTACAAACCCCTCAAACACAAACACCATGCGGTTAACGTTGACACCGAGTAATGCCGGATCGGAGATACTGGCGCCGTCCGTGCCAAGGAAATTGTTCAGCGTACTGTTCTGGTTATTTTGCGCTCCCTGCGGGTAGTCCAGCGCCAGTGACGTAAAGGTGGCATCCGGTGCAGCAGCGGCTGCTACGACTGCTTCGGCTGCCGCCAGATTTCCAATCCCTCCGACGCTGCGGTAAATCGAGCCCTGCAAACCCGGTACCACCGGCAGCCCGGGCAAAATCAGATCATCGCCGCCAAGCGCACTGATATTATCATCTCCTCCAAGCCCTTCAATCGTATCGCCGTCTTGTGTCCCTGCGATAAATTCAGGGTTATTCGTGCCGGTAATATCCCTCCCTACACCGGGCGGCGGCACATCCGGTGCCTCGATAATGCCACCATTAAGCACATGCACGCCGTTAAAGTTTGTCTCCTGTGCCACACGCTCCACCTCTTCTTTCAATGCCTGAAATTCGAGGTTGAGAAACTGCTTCTCATTGACCGTCACCGTCCCGCTGGCAGCCATCACAGTAAGTGCCTGCATGCGCATCAGCATATCGGTGATGTCTGCCAGACCGCGATCCGCCACCTGCAACAGGCTGGTCGCCTGCGCCACATTGATCGCCGCCGAGCGCAGGCCATTCACCCGTGAAGAAAGCTTGGTGCCGATGGAAAGACGGGCAATATCATCCGCCGCACGGGAAATAAGTTCCCCGGATGATAACGCCCGCAAACTGCGGTTCACCTTCTGACTGACCTGCCCGAGATCGGCAGATAGCGATGTGGTATTCTGTAACGATGTAAGCTGCATAGCGGTGACTCACGGGTGTTTCCAACACCAGAGATGCAAGAAAGATACCAATGCAGGCTACAGGCAGAATAAAATGAGTCGGCGAGCGTGTCGAGTGACCTGCAAAAAAGAAGGGCTGCGCCACGCGTAGCCCGTAGGGCGAAGCGTGGTGCAGCGGGAGGGAAAAAACTTGAACTCCCAGTTCAATCTCTCAGATGAGGAATTGAACGCGCTGTTCGAAGCCCTTGCGCAGTGGGAATACCATCTCGCACGTGTAGACCCGGAGGGTCTGAGGTGCGAAAATGAGCACTTTAGACCATAATTTCAATGAGATAGCCTCAAGGAAGGCGAAGCCGGGCTCAGACGAGCCCAAGTATCCGCCGCCTTACTCTATCCGTTTCACCTTTGAAGAGCGCGCGCGGCTCGATGCTGAGCGTGGGCGCAAGGCGCTCTCAGCGCATATCCGAGAGCGTCTGTTCGGTGACGATGTCTCACCGCGCAGAAAGCCTGGCAACAGTCCGATCAAGGATGCTGAAGCGTTAGGCCGAGTGCTTGGCGCGCTCGGGGCATCGCGTTTGTCATCGAACCTCAATCAACTGGCCAAGGCGGTGAACACGGGCTCGCTGCCCGTCACACCTGAAACCGAAGAAGAGCTCGCCGAAGCGTGCCGCGAGGTGCGCGCCTTGCGGGCTGACTTGTTGCGTGCACTTGGCAAAGTTCCGGGGGTATCGCCATGATCCTCAAGGCCAAAGAACGCGGTGATGGTGGACAGCTTGCGCGGTATCTTATGGCGATGCGGGACAATGAACATGTTGAGTTGCACGAAATCTCTGGCTTCGTCAGTGATGACTTGCTCGAAGCGTTCAACGAAGCCGATGCCATCGCCCGAGGAACGCGCTGCAAGAACTACCTGTTCTCGATGAGTCTGAACCCGCCCGAAGGTGCTTACGTCGAAGCGGAGGCATTCGAAAAAGCAGCGGATCAGATCGAGAAGAAGCTCGGCCTGGAAGATCAGCCACGCGCCATCGTCTTCCATGAAAAAGATGGCAGACGCCATGCACATGTCGTCTGGTCACGGATCGATACCGAGAAGATGCGCGCGATCAACTTGCCGCACTTCAAATCCAAGCTGCGCGATGTCTCACGCGATCTGTTCCTCGAACATGGCTGGGATATGCCACGCGGATTGCAGGATCGTCGCCTGCGCGATCCGCTCAGCTTCACCCGCGAAGAATGGCAGCAAGCGCGCCGCATCGGTCTGGACCCTCGGGAAATCAAGACAGCGCTTCGGCAAGCCTGGGAGGCATCGGATAATCGCGCCTCCCTGGAACAGGCACTCAAGGAGCGCGGGTTCTGGTTGGCGCGTGGTGATCGACGTGGGTTCGTTGCTGTCGATTACTTGGGTGAAGTCTATTCGCTCTCTCGGTCTGCCGGGATGAAGACCAAGGAGCTCGAAGCGCGGATCGGAGATCGAAAGACCCTCCCATCCGTCGATGATGTGAAAGCGGAGATCGCCAAAAGTCTGACGCCGAAGCTCGAAGCCTTCATAGAGGACGTGGAAGCGCGAGCCCGACAAGGCAATGCCATGATCGATTTTCGTCGCTCTGAAATGGTCGCCCGTCACAAAGATGAACGCGCCAGACTTTGGACCGCCCATGAAAACCGTTGGTTGGCCGAAACCAATCAAAGAGCGAGCCGTCTGCCACGCGGCCTATCGGGTCTGTGGCGTCGGCTAACGGGTGCGTATGCAAAGATAAAAGCGCAGAATGAGCAAGAGACGCTGCAATGCTGGCAGCGTGATCGCACGGAGAAAGATGCCCTGATCTTCAAGCAGCTCGAAGAGCGTCAAGCTCTGCAACGGGATATCAAGAAGCAGCGCGCGGTCGCCCAAGAAGAGCTCATGCAGCTGCGCAAAGACGTTGCTGATCTAAAAGCCATTCAGGAGCGCGAACGCGCCCGGTCAAAAGAGCAGCAAGAGCGGCAACGAAGCCGCTCGCGCACGCGCCGCCTGGAACCATAGGTAAAGGGGCGCTTATGCGCGCCCCTCTTTTTCTGGTGGTGCTGCGTCTTCGAGCGGCAGCCGCAGGACGATCCGCCCATTGATCGGGCAGGTCTCCAGGCAAGCTGTCAGCGATCCTGTCGATCAATCCCGAGAAGTCTCAGCCGGTACGGCTGTGATCGCAGCCTCAAATCATCGAAGCGTTTCATGCGCCTCCATATCCGTTTCGTCAGGCGGGCATCCCCAAACCATCACGGGCCTTTGCTTGGCCAATGATGATGTGTGCGCGGGCCGAAAGGCCCTGAGTGGTTTGGGGCCTCCTTGAACAAAAGGAGGATACGATGAAACTCGTCTCACGATTTGAAGCGGCAACACTGGGCACCGCAGAACTATATGGATTGCGCCGACAGGCGTTTATTGCTTTTGCCGCTGCGGCACGCGGCTCTCAAGCGCAGCGTGATGCCTTGGCATCGATGCGAAATGTCGAAGCCGAATTGGCTACTCGCACACCTCGTCCATGAGTCTTTCGAGACGCTGGAACGTTGCTTGGGCAACTCACAGGCTATCGTGCTTCCAGCAGCCAGCGAGCGGTATTGTGGTGTTGGGCCAAATGCTTAGTTCCTTCGAAGCTCCAAGCCATTGTTTGCGCGACGGTCCAACCAAGGGCGCGATCTCGGTCAATGTCGAGTTCCGAAGACAAGCGATCTAAGCGGGCGACTGTCGCATCCCTGTCGCTGCCAAACTCAAAACTCCGAACGATTGGCGCAAGCGAGAACGCTCTTTCGCCAATCACGGGCTTGGGATCAATCGCTAACCAAGAGCCACCTGACGCATCAAGAACGTTGTGCCCATGGAGGTCTTGGTGAACAAGAACCTGCTCCTGCTGTGTCCCAGCCAGTTGATCTATGAACAATAAGGCGGAGTCCACTAAATGCCGTTCACATGGCTCACCTGCTTTCGACCATGCGCTTGAGAGATTGGCTTTCCAGTCCGCAGCTTCGTCCGCTAACGAACGAAACGGTCCGTGCGCCTTGATTGAAAGCCGGGACAAGAGTGTAGCCATGATCGATATCGCGTTCACATCCCTATGGTCAGCTAGATATGTGCCAGGAAAACAGCGTTCTATCAGAAGCGCGTGTTCCTTCGGATCATGTTCAAGTAGCCTTACGGCTCCGTTGCCGTTCCATGCATCGAGAGCTGCGGCTTCATATTCGCATTCTGGATGCGGCCATTGAAGCTTGAGCACGCATGGCTGGTGGTTCCGTTCCACTGGAACTACAAACCCAGCAACGCCACCCTCGAAAGCTTGGCCGCTGATCTGTAAGTCCCACCTATCACATGCATTTTGGAACAATGTAGGCAACCGTTCGAGCCAAGCCGTCCCATCTTTTCGAGAGTGCAGCCAGCTGAGTGAACTTGGTAATGGTGGGATACTCGTCATCTCACGAAGATACTTGAAGGACCGCCTGTCTCCAATCTTTGCACACCAGAACGCAGATTTCGCTGTGGACAAGCTGGTGGCGTGGCCGGAAATCCTCTCTCTATCTCAGAACAACGACATCTGTGCGTTGCTCCAGCCGATACGCTTGGCCTCGTGGTCGAGCCAAGCGGTGACAAATTTCACCACACCGCCATGCGCTGCGACTGATCCCGCAGGGATGAAGTGCGAGCGATAGCCTGTCTCCGTGACAGGCAAATACTCGTTATTCTTCGTGCGCAGCTCGATGTGATCCGTCATGCCGAATTTCTCGGGCGTGAAGGTGATTTCGATTTCGACGCTGCGCCATGTGATGTTGTGCTGTTCCATGGACTTCCTCCTGCTTGGGAGCCGCCGCCTACACGAGCAACTTTGGGATGTGTTCAAGGAAGTTCGCAACAAGAAGGACATGGAGCAACGCGATGACTGCTGCCTGGTCGAAGGGCAAGTACAAGCATTACCCTTACTATTTCTGCATGACACGCGGCTGCGAAGCTAAGAGCAAGTCAGTGCCGCGCGCCAAGATGGAAGATGGCTTCGCGGAGATCATGAAGGCGTTGACGCCTGCAGAGAAGTTCTTTGAACTCGCCAAGGCGATGTTACGCGATGCCTGGGACAAGCGCTTCGTCATCGCGCAGAGTGAGAAGACTGCGCTGAAGACCCAGCTCGATGATATCAACCGACAGATCGAAAACCTTTTGGATCGCGTGGTTGAAGCCAACAATGCCTCGGTCGTCAGTGCCTATGAAGACAAGATCGACAAGCTCGAACGCGACAAGTTTGTCCTGCAGGAGAAGATCGACAAAGCCGTGCCTGACAAGGGTCGGTTAGAGGATTGTATCGAACTCTCCTTGCGGTTTCTAGCAAGTCCTTGGAATATATACAAAAATGGCGACTTTGCTATGCGTCAGACGGTGCTGCGACTGGCGTTTGCAGAGCCGTTGCGATACGCCCCGAATGGAATGTATCGAACACCGGAATTTTCGTTTCCGTTCAGATACTTAGGGGGATTTTTGGAGAAAAAAAGCGAGATGGTGCGCCTGGAGGGACTTGAACCCCCACACCTTGCGGCACCAGAACCTAAATCTGGCGTGTCTACCAATTCCACCACAGGCGCACAGGAAGTGCCTTTGTAACCTGCCTTCCCCGCATTGGCAAGCGGCATGATAACCCACTCAATTTAGCTCAAATTGTCCTAAATTTTAAGTCAACCTTAACCATTCATTGCTAGCGTAACGTGTTATCAGTGCATCCGACCGGTCAACACATATGGCGCTGATATATGGGGGTTATGCGCACCAATTACCACAGACTCAGGCAACAGGCCGCATCCATCACCCGTCAGGCAGGGTATACGCTGGCGGAAATGGCGATTGTGCTGGCGATTATGGGCACGGTCGCCGGTGGTGTACTGACCATCGGCCACGCCAAACATGAAGCCTCCAAAATCAACATTACCAATGAACGGCTGGACGCCATTGAAGACGCTATCCGGCGTCATTCCTTCGCCCTCGGTTACCTGCCCTGCCCGGCGGAAAGCACGCCCCTGCCGGGTGAAGCGACCTACGGCGTTTCGGCAAACTGTACAGGCATCGGTGCACCACCCGTTGGCATTGCATCTGCCGGAACAGTTGGAGCAAGTGACGAGGTATGGATTGGTGGCATCCCCACACGCACCCTCAATCTGGCGAACAGCATCATGTATGATGGCTGGCAAAACCGCTTTAGCTACGCCGTGGTGCGTCAGCTGGCACAGGACGCGGCCTCCTATGAAGCCTATACTGCGCCCAACGATAGCGGCATCATCCAGATTACGGACTTCGAGGGAGATCAGGTCACAGACGCCAATGCAGATACGGTCGTCTCCTATGCCATCGTCAGTCACGGCAAGGACGGCAAGGGTGCCATCAGTCGCGCCGGTACCATCCCAAACGGCTGTACGGACGGCGCCGCTACCCCGACGCTGGACGATGAAAACTGCGATAACGACGCCATCATTCTCGACACGCGCATCAATGACAGCAACAGCATCACCGCCAATTATTACGACGACATCGTGCGATGGAGAACCAAACACTTCATGCTGCCTGCGAAGGGCAGTGCGTTGATTACTCCACCATGTCAGTATGTGTATATACCTGATGCTAATAATCAACGTGTACAGAAGCTGGATGAGAACGGCAATTTTGTACTTGAATTTGGCGTCGACGGCACTAATGACGGGGAATTAAAATTGCCGGAAAGTGTTGCGATTGGTAGCAGCGGAGAGATTCTGGTTATGGACAATGTCCGAGATGATATTCAGGCGTTCGATAGTCAGGGTAACTTCCTGTGGAAATTCGGCAGCACCGGTTCGGCAGACAATCAGTTTCAGGCGCCGGAAGGCATAGCCGTAGACGGCAACACCGGCAATATCTGGGTAGCGGATAAAAATAATTATTATGTCAAACAGTTTGATTCCAGCGGAACCTTTATCTCAAAAATCGGGACTGGCGCTGCCGGTAGCGGTGCCGGGGAGTTTGACCGTCCTGTCAGTGTGACGATAGACAGCGCCAGTAATGTATGGGTTACAGAGAATCTGAACGACAGGGCGCAGATGTTTGATAGTGCCGGCACCCATCAGTTAACATTCGATGCCAATGCAACCGGGTTCACCATGGATAACCCGCAGGTGATTTTTGTCGACTCCGAAGGCAATGTATGGGTTGGGGAGCAGCTCAGACATGTCGTACGCAAATACGATAATGCCGGTAATTATCTGGGCGTCACGCTTGGCGTGATGAACACTGCCGGTACAAACGATGGCGAGTTTACGTTCCCCCACAGCATTGCCGAAGTGAACGGCGAATTGTGGGTTGGCGAATGGGCCGGAAACCGCATACAGGTGTTTGATATAAGCGGCAATCACCAGCGTACCTTCGGCACCTCAGGAACCGGAAATGTTGAATTTAACAATATTGGGCATATGGCAGTGGCCACAGAAACCTGTGCCCCGTAGGAAGATGATGAAACGAAACACAACATATGCATGCCTTGGCTACTCCCTCGTGGAGATGGCGATTGTGATTGCCGTGCTCGGCGTCGTCGGTGGCGGCATGTTGACCATGCTGACCAGTCAGCAGGAAGCGGCGTCGCTGAAAAACATCAAAGAGCAGATGAAGGAAATTGATGAGGCGATTGTCTACCATGTGAAATTGCGTGGCCGCCTGCCCTGCCCCGCTGACCCGGCGCTAGAGGAGGATGAGGCGAACTTCGCACGGGAAGACTGCACGGCCAGCGGAGATATTGTCACCGTGCAGGACGCTGGCGGTGGTTCCAATGAAGACGTCTGGGTCGGCATGCTGCCCACGCGCACACTGAACCTGCCGGATCGCCTGCTCTACGACCAGTGGAGCAAGCGCATTTCCTACGCCGTGATTAAAGATCTGGCTGACGAGGCCACGCATGAGTTTGATACCTACACCACCACCCTTGATACCGGGGTGATTACCATCCACGATGCGGCAGGCAACCAGATGACCCGGCAAAACAGCGATGCTGTCGTCGCCTATGCCTTCTACACACACGGCAAAGACGGCAAGGGTGCCTATAACCGCTCCGGCTATATCACCAGAGCCTGCGGCGACCCGGCAACGGAAGAACTGGATAACCACAATTGTGACAATGCGGATAATATTCTCGTGGATGCCGATATTAATGACAGCGAAGTCACGGCAAATTACTATTTCGATAAAATCGCCTGGAAAGACCTCAACCAGTTGCGTGATGCGGTGGAGATTGACGGAAGCGGCAGCACGCTGTCGTTGCTGGATGGCTACGTTTCGGTAGGTTCAAACAATACTTGCGCGATCAAGAACGACACCACCATGCACTGCTGGGGTGGAACATGGGCGAATGGCACGGCGGGCTGGGCGCATACGGAAATGGGCGAGAGCGGGCACCGTTGCGGTACCCTGACAGATGGCACCGGCTGGTGCTGGGGTACGAATGCGAATAGCCGTTTTGGTGATGGCACCATAACGGATAGCGCCAGCGTTCCTGTTGCGGTCTCAGGCGGCCATAGCTGGCAGAAAGTTATCGCCGGGCAACAACATAGCTGCGGCCTGCGCACGGACAGTAAAGCCATGTGCTGGGGCAAGAACACACAGGGTAAGCTGGGGGATGGCACCATTACCGACCGAAGCACACCGGTACTGGTAGCCGCCGGAGCGGATGACTGGGCAGAACTGGATGCAAACGACCGGCGCACCTGCGGTATCAAGGCGGATCAGACACTCTGGTGCTGGGGAGCGGATGGGCGCGGGGCTTTAGGTATAGGAGGCGGTCCATTAACACATACGCCCAACCCAACAGAAATCAGTGGCGGCGGCACATGGACGGATGTTTCATTATCGGCATTTCTTCATGGTTGCGGTATTAAAACAGACCAGTCACTCTGGTGCTGGGGTGCCAACACATATGGCGAATTGGGCGACGGAACAACCACAGACTCAGATGTGCCGGTTGCCATCAGCGGCGGGGGATCCTGGCTACAGGTACGCACAGGAGAAAACCACACCTGCGCC
>CAYMGS010000004.1:12288-14527 GCA_964390025.1 uncultured Rickettsiales bacterium
GCGCCATCAAGAGTGATTTCACGCTCTGGTGCTGGGGCCGCGGAGGGCGCGGTGAAGTGGGGCACGGTTCAGCCGCTGACCAGCTCACACCTATTCAGATCGGCACCGATCGCTGGCTTGAAGTCACGACCGGAGACGGCGCAAGCTGCGGCATCAAAGAAGATCGTACCATCTGGTGCTGGGGTCGTAATATTTCTGGCGAAATTGGAGACGGAACCACGACCCAGCGTAACGCGCCGGTGCAGGAAACCATTGAAGGTGGGCCGGTATGGGGGCCATAGCATGAACAAATACACCTGCATAGCGGGCTACACCCTCGCCGAGATGGCCATCGTGATGACGATCATCGCGGTGGTGGTCGGCATGTCGGCCTCGGCAGGTATGACACAGTTGGAAATCGCCCGCGTCGGTTCTTCCAAAGCGAACCTCGAGGTGATCCGCGATGCGCTGGAGGTCTACAAGAAAAAACGCGGGTATTACCCCTGCCCGGCTGACCCCACCAAACTCCCCACCGAAGCGGAATACGGGGTAGCGGCAGCCGACCCGGGAGATTGCTTCACCCCCGTCTGCCCCACTAACCTGACCTGTGTGAATAATGCGGTGATCGGCGTCGTACCGTTTGAAACGCTGAAGGTCAACATCGCTACCGCCGTCGATGGCTGGGATCGCATGATTACCTACGTGGTCGATAAATCCCTGACCGACCCCGCCACCCCGCTTGTGCGGTATGCGCTCGGCAACCTCGTGGTACAGGATACGGACGGGCAGGAAGTCACCGCCTCGCCGATTCTCGGTGATGCGATGTTCGTGCTGATTAGTCACGGCGAAGATGGCGGCGGTGCGTATCTGCGGGATACCGGCCAGCAGGATGTGGCGTGCGATGCGGCGCAGGCCGATGCCTCCAACTGCGATAATGCCGATGATATATTCGTCGACAGCCGACTCAATAACGGCGATGTGGTTGCAGAATATTTTGACGATATCGTCGTCTGGCAGGCGCAGGAAGAACTCAATATCGATGCACTGACCGATGACAGCAGTACCTGCGTTGCCAGCATTGAAGCCGGTCGTTACACCACCTGCGCCATTGACGGAAATGGCGTACCCTATTGCTGGGGCGATAATATAAACGGCCATTTTGGCGATGGCGGTACAACCGGCAGCACCACACCCACGGTTGCCCATGGCGGCACAACCGGCTGGGTCAGTATTGCTGCTGACACGTCTTCTACCAGAGGGCATACCTGTGCCCTGAGAAATGACGGCACGATTTTCTGTGCAGGGTATAATACGGAAGGACAGTTAGGCGATAACACCAACACCAACAGCACCACTCCTGTTCAAGAATCGCTGACAGATACAGACTGGCAATTAGTTAAGGTCGGGCACCGGCACTCCTGCGCCATTAAGACGGGCGGCAGCGCATTTTGCTGGGGGGATAACGATGACGGACAGCTGGGAGATAACAGCACCACAGACAGAAACAGCCCGACCGAAGTGGATGGCGCACATACGGACTGGGATGCCATCACCGTAGGCGGCACTCATACATGCGGCCTCAGAAACAACGGGGTAGCGTATTGCTGGGGAGATAATACCTATGGGCAGCTGGGAGATAACAGCACCACAGACAGCAATATACCAGTAGCCGTTGCAGGAGGTGGTAGCAACTGGATACATATTGATGCAAACGGGGACTACACCTGTGCCCTCACCCAGACCGGACGCGCCTGGTGCTGGGGCAACTCCGCAAACGGTCGGCTGGGGACGGGCGCATTTGAAGGGTCAAACCTGCTGGAGCCGAATGAAGTGGCCGGTAGCCATACCAACTGGAGCGATATCTCCACGGGCCGGGCCAGTACCTGCGGCATCCGCAGCGGCAGGCTGTATTGCTGGGGCAACCGCGCAGAGCATCTGGTGACCGACGGAGGTGGCACAACCGGCGATGAATATTCCCCAGTAGAAGACAGCAATGCATGGGATGACTGGCAAACCATCACGGTCAATTGGGAAAATGCCTGCGGAGTACGCACGGACGGCTCCATCTATTGCTGGGGCCTGAATGATTTCGGCCAGGTCGGTGACGGCACCACCACAAGCCGCAACACGCCAACACTGGTCAATACGATCACAGCGTGTACATCCTGATGAATACGGCACTAATTAATATAAAATTAATGCTTTTCGCCGAGAGTGGTTAACGGGGGTTTACATAATGTCGACATATCTTGACGCGCAC
>CAYMGS010000004.1:14537-21415 GCA_964390025.1 uncultured Rickettsiales bacterium
ACACATTCGGCAGGTTTCTCGTTAATCGAGATGTCCATCTTGCTCGCGGTACTCGGCATGCTGGCCGTGACCGTTCTGACGTCCGGCCTCATCGGACGCGAAAAATTCCGCCTCACCGAGACGGAAGAGAAGATGGAAAAAATCACCAACGCTATCAAAGTATTCTATACACATAACGGCTACATTCCCTGCCCCGCCTCCGGGAACGAATCCCCCAATAGTGCCGATATCGGAAAATCCACCAATTGTAGTGCCGGTGCCGTGGCAGGTGTCACAGACGTATTACCGACAGGCGGTACAGCGGGCGTAGATGACGTCCGCGTCGGTGTGGTTCCCACACGTACATTGCTGCTACCGGACAGCTACATGACAGACGAATGGGGCAACCGCTTCACCTATGCCGTTGTCAAAAATCTGGCGACAGATAGCGCCAGCTTTTCCAGTTTCAGCACCAGTCTCAGCACAGGTGTGATCGAAATCGTCGATGAAGACGGTGCAAATCTATATGCCGGCTCCGTGAATGACGTAAACGGGTTTATCCTCGTCAGTCATGGTGCGGATAAAAAAGGTGCGTATTCCAAGCAGGGCAGCGTCGGTGTTGCCTGCGGCACGCAACTGGACTCCGTCAACTGTGACAACACGAATTTTCCCGCCAAATTCCTGGCGATGAATATTGACGAAGACAATGACAGTGGCAATGCCAATTCAAATTTCGCGGGTACCACCACCCCGTATTACTATGATTTAGTACGCACGCTTTCCACCGCTGAACTGACGGCCAGCACGGATGACTCCGGCTCCTCCACCGGCGGCTCGGATCCCGGCGCCCCCTCCTCGTCCGGCTCGTCTGGCAGTGGGGGTAACGGCGAAGGCGGGGGTTCCGGCTCCGGCTCTTCCGGCGGCGGGCCGGGTGGCACATCAGACCCATCACTGGCAGCGGCTACCTGTAATCTCTACAACCCGATTGATGCCGCAGCCAACTATACCTGCGCGATCAATGAAAATGGACGCGCCTATTGCTGGGGGCTAAACAATGGCGGCGAGCTGGGCATTGGCACCACCAATGACCCGGTAATACCAACGGAAGTGTCCGGTGGACATACGGACTGGAAACAAATCCGTGCCGATAATGACTTCAGCTGTGGCCTCAGAGGTTCCGGCGGTGAAGGCCGTATATACTGCTGGGGCGACAACCCGGAAGGGCAGCTGGGTAACGGCACCACCACCGATTCACTGGTACCGACCGAAATCTCCGGTGGCTTCACCGACTGGGTACGCGTGGATATTGATAATAAGCATGCCTGTGGTCTGCGCACAACCGGTCGCCTCTATTGCTGGGGCTATAACGAGTACGGCAGAATCGGTGATGGTACCACCACCGACCGCCATACGCCAACCGAAGTCATCGGTGGGTTTACCAACTGGTCAACATTTACCACTGGGTCCGACTCAACATGTGCAATTCGTTCCGGACGGCTCTACTGCTGGGGCCAAAACCAGAAAGGACAATTAGGCGATGGCACTATGACGGGTTCCGTGTCACCGGTTGAAGTTGACGGTGCGTATGATGACTGGTCAATGGTCAGTGGAAACGGCTTGCACACCTGCGGGCTGCGGGGAGGACGCGCCTATTGCTGGGGACAGGCCGCCAATGGAAAGCTCGGCAATAATGGTAGTACCGGCAATACCGGCACCCCCACCGAGGTAGATGGCAGCCATACGGACTGGACCTATATCGCTGCCGGTAACAAAAACACCTGCGGCATCCGCAATAATGGCCGCCTCTATTGCTGGGGCGATAACGCGGCCGGTGCGCTGGGTGATGGCACCACCACGGATCGCAATGTGCCCGTGGAAGTCTCCGGGTCACACGATGACTGGGTCTGGGTCTCACCACATGCGAGCCATACCTGCGGTGTACGTGAATCCACGGATCAGTATTACTGCTGGGGTGACAATACGGACGGTGATCTGGGTGATGGCACCACCACGGACTCCACCACCCCCATCGCCGTTGCCAACCTCACCGCCTATGAATGTGGTTTCGGTGCGGATTGCTCGGTTAACTTCGTGGAAGCTAACGGTGGCGGCAGGCTCGGTTATGTACTCATGCCGGATGGCAATGCGTATATCTGGGGTGAAAATACGGATGGTGTGTTTGGAAATAGCACCAGCGGCAATAACTCACCCATACCAGTTGCATTTGGCACCTATACCGACTGGTACGGTATTGCGGGAAACCGTGACACCGGCGCCTCATGCGGTATTCGCAAAAATGGCCGCCTCTATTGCTGGGGCCTGCGCGACAGATATCATATTCCTGATGACGGTGCCACCACCGGCAACCAGCTCACGCCGGTGGAAGCGGCAGGCGGCTATAATGACTGGATTGAAATAGACATAGACTATGAACATGGTTGCGCACGTCGGGGCTTCGGACAGGTTTACTGCTGGGGTCTTAACACGGTTGGTCAGGTCGGTGACGGCACAATCACCCCAAGTAATGTACCCGTGGAAGTGTCGGGAAACCATGCTGACTGGTCTGACATTGGTATTGGCAGTGGTCATAGCTGCGGCATCCGTAACGATGGCGAGGCCTATTGCTGGGGCTGGAACAATTACGGGCAACTCGGTGATGGCAACAACCCGACAGACAGCAGTATCCCCGTCCTGGTCAGTGGCGGCACAACAGATTGGAAATATATTGATGCTGAAACGGATACGACCTGCGGTGTGACCGAAACCGGACGTGCCTATTGCTGGGGTCAAAACGCTAACGGGCAGGTGGGTGACGGCACCACGACTCAGGCGAATGTGCCTGTAGAAATCTCTGGCGCCCATACGGACTGGACGTTCATTCGCGGTGGAGAGGACACGTCCTGCGGCATCCGCTCAGGTGTACTCTATTGCTGGGGTGCGCGCGCATATGGCATGGTTGGGGACGGCGGCGCGACCACCGGCAACCAGCTGACACCAGTGGCAGTTTCCGGCGGAGTGACGGACTGGACATTTGTCAATCCCAGCTGGCAAAACACCTGCGCCTCCACCGTCAGCGGCGATGTCTATTGCTGGGGCCGCAATGACTTCGGTCAGGTGGGTGACGGCACCACCACCACACGCGAGGAGCCGGTACAGGTCTCTTCCAGCGATATTCCCAATAGCTGTGTCTCGACCACCGAATATTGTACTCTGATGATTCAGAAAATAGGCACGGATAATACCACCTGCGCCATCACCGATGAAGGCAGAATGTATTGCTGGGGGCATGGTCACGCAGGTCAGCTTGGCGACGGCACGACCGGTACGGACAAACCCAGCCCGGTGGAAGTGTCCGGTAGCCATACGGACTGGTTCACGGGCGATCAGGACGATAATCTCAGCTGCGGTATCCGCGGCGCCAACAATCAGGGCACGCTGTATTGCTGGGGCCATAACTCACGAGGACAGATCGGCGACGGCACCACCACAGCCAGTAACACGCCCTCACTGACCAGCGGCGGCTTTACCGACTGGACATTAGTCAATGTCGAGCCGCAGCATGCGTGCGGTGTACGCGCCAGTGGTAACGCCTATTGCTGGGGTCGAAATGATGTGAATCAGCTGGGTGATGGAACCTCTACAGACCGTAATGTTCCTACCGAGATAAGCGGTAGCCATACAGACTGGTTTTTTATCACGGTCGGAAATGGTGGTGGATGCGGTATTCGCGGTGACCAGACAACGGGCGGCAATGCCTGGTGCTGGGGATTGAATGATCGTGGTCAGGCGGGCGATGGTACGCAAGTAGCCACTGCCGTGCCGGTTGCCGTGACCGGCGGGTTCAGCGACTGGAAAATGGTAACAACGAGTTCCAAAAGCGTTTGCGGTTTACGTGCCACCGGTCAGGCCTATTGCTGGGGCAATCAGACCGACGGAAGTCTGGGGAACGGAGTGGCTGGTTCTGCCGCCGTTACTTCTCCGATGGAGGTCGATGGAAGCTATACGGACTGGGAATATGTCGTAGGCGGAAATAATATGGGCTGCGGCATCCGCGATAGCGGTAAACTTTTCTGCTGGGGCCGCAACGATGTCGGCCAGCTGGGTGACGGCACCACCACAAACAGGCTGGTGCCCACGCTGGTTTCCGGCGGGTTTACGGACTGGACATCGGTCGCTCTCGGCAGCGGTGCCGCCTGCGGCTCACGCCTGAACGGAACGCTTTACTGCTGGGGTGAAAATGATTTTGGGCATGTAGGTGACGGGACGACCACCCAGCGAAACGTGCCCACACTGGTACCTTCTTTCAATGCTCCAACTCCGGTCTGCACCGATCCTCCTGTCTGCCGTATCAGCGTACATGGCATGTATCAGGGCGGGATGGCGCTTAACTATGATGGCACCGCCTATGCCTGGGGTGCCAACACCAACGGTGTCTTCGGCGACGGCACCACGCTGGCTTCCCCAACGCCCGTACAGGCTGCAACCACATACAATGACTGGCTTGTGATTGACGCGATTAACGCCGAAGACAAAGGCTGCGGCATTCGCACCAATGGCAAGCTCTACTGCTGGGGGCCACGTGGTGACCGCATCGGTGATGGCGCAGGCAACAGCGGAAACCAGCTGAGCCCGGCAGAAGTCACGGGTGGCTACTCGGACTGGACAAGCGTGAAAGTGGGCACGCAAAACACCTGCGCCCTACGCTCTAACGGGCGTCTTTACTGCTGGGGCGGCAACTGGGCCGGACAGGTAGGCGATGGCACGAACACCAACCGTGACACACCGGTAGAAGTCTCCGGTTCCGCGACAGACTGGATTTATATCGGCGATCTCAATGATACGGTCTGCGGTATCCGTGGCTCAGGCGGTCAGGGTACGCTCTATTGCTGGGGTAATAACGGCGTCGGCGAGGTCGGCATCAACATCAACGGCGGCACGTACAACACGCCGCAACTGGTCAATGGCGGCTTCACGGATTGGGTCAACGTTGCCATGACAGCCTCCACAAGCTGTGGGGTACGCGCCAGCGGCAACGCCTATTGCTGGGGCTCAAACAGCAACGGACAGGTCGGTGACGGCACCACCACAGACCGTAACGTCCCGACCGAAATAAGCGGCGCACATACCGACTGGACGTATGTACACCCCGGTAACGACAGCAGCTGTGGTATTCGTAGTGGCCTTCTGTACTGCTGGGGTCTCAGGGACTACGGCATGATGGGCGATGGGCTGGGCGGCACCGGCAACCAGCTGACACCACAGGTCGTGTCAGGGTTTGACGACTGGGAAACGGTGAATCTGGATACCGAAAATGCCTGCGCAGCACGTGACACCGGCGAATATTACTGCTGGGGTCGCAACGATGTGGGTCAGGTCGGTGACGGCACCACCACGCAGGCCGATGCACCGGTTGAGGTTGCTGGCGTGCGCGGGTGCGCGGCCACGGCAGATCCGGGCGTTGACTGCTTTGTGCTAGCCGCAGGCGGATGGAGACAAGGCTATGCGCTGACATCCGATGGCAACGCCTATATCTGGGGCAGTAATGCCTACGGTATCTTTGGCGATGGCACCACGACCAGTTCTCAGACGCCTGTACAAATGGGTGGCCATGACGACTGGATTGCCATTTCAACTGATGCTGAAGATAGCGGAGCATGCGGCATTCGTGAGAATGGCCGCCTCTATTGCTGGGGGCACAGACATCATGGTGTGACCGGCGATGGCGGTGCAACAAGCGGCAACCAGTTAACACCCGTAGAAGTCTCCGGGGGATACACGGACTGGGTAGAAATGGAAGTCGATGTATACCAGGTCTGTGCACGCAGGGAAACCGGTGAACTCTATTGCTGGGGTAAAAATGATTATGGCACCTTAGGTGATGGGACGACGACCGATCGTAACGTGCCCACACTGGTGCAGGGTGGATTTACCGACTGGTCTGAGCTTGATGTTGGGTATGAACATAGTTGCGGCATACGCACCAATGGTCAGGCCTATTGCTGGGGTTATAACCACAAAGGGCAACTCGGTGATGGCACATCCACAAACGCCACAGCACCCGTGTTGGTTTCCGGAGGTATCACCGACTGGAAACTGTTAGGTGCGGAATCTTACAACACCTGTGGGGTTACCGAGTCTGGCCGCGCCTATTGCTGGGGTGATAACAGCTTTGGCGAACTGGGCGACGGCACCACCACCGACCGAAACGTCCCGACCGAAGTAAGCGGCGCACATACGGACTGGGCATTTATTCATAGCGGCCACGAAAATAGTTGCGGTATCCGTAACAGCGGACGCATGTATTGCTGGGGCACACGCCAATACGGTGCTGTTGGCGATGGCGGCGCCACCACCGGCAATCAACTGACCCCCGTAGAGGTCAGTGGTGGCATCACAGATTGGTCTTACGTAAATGACGCAGCCGATAATGGCTGCGCGACGACCGTCAGTGGCGATGTCTATTGCTGGGGACAGAACGATATCGGCCAGGTGGGTGACGGCACGACCATCCAGCGCGAAGAACCCACATTAGTCTCGGGTGTCACAAACCCATGTGGGACGTCAACAACTTGCGTACCCAGAGACCCGCGCGTGCATTATATATTGCGGACAGGGAAATTTCGTGGTCACGGGATTGGTGATGACGGCGATATCTATAGCTGGGGTGACAATAGCGGGGGCGGATTCGGCGATGGCACCACCACCAGCTCCATGACGGCGGTTAAAATGAACAGCGGGTTTGACGACTGGGTGGCCGTAGACGGGGATGGCTCAGACGCCTCCTGCGGCCTGCGCGCTAACGGCACCATCTGGTGCTGGGGCCCGCGTTCAAATAGTAGTATCGGCGATGGCGGCGCCACCACCGGTAACCAGCTGACCCCGGTGGAAGTCGCCGGCGG
>CAYMGS010000004.1:21425-22713 GCA_964390025.1 uncultured Rickettsiales bacterium
AGGCGACGATTCGTTTTGCGCCCGCCGTGAAACTGGTCAGGCCTATTGCTGGGGCCGCAACGGTGACGGCCAGCTCGGCGACGGCACCACGACCGACCGAAATGTCCCGACCGAAGTCTACGGCGGGCATACGGACTGGCTCATGATCACGACCGGTACAACGGCCAGTTGTGGTATTCGCGGCACCGGGGAGTCCGGTACCGGCTATTGCTGGGGCGATGGAGGCCAGCATAAACTGGGCAATGGCAGCACCGCTGACCAATACACCCCAACCCTGATTGCCGGTGGCTATACGGACTGGACGATTATCCGCGGCTCATCCGCCATCAAATGTGGGCTGCGGGCCACCGGTCAGGCCTATTGCTGGGGTGATAACTATTTTGGGCAAACCAACCCCGGAACCCAGCCAACCGACGAACCAACCCCGAGAGAGGTGGATGGCGCATTTACGGACTGGACGTATATTGAAGCGGGTGATTTCGGAAATTGCGGTGTCCGCAATGGTGGCCGTCTCTATTGCTGGGGGAACGGGAATAACGGTGAAATCGGTGATGGCACCTGGGTAGATAAACTGACCCCAACCGAAGTCTCCGGTGGTCATACGGACTGGGAATATGTCACCATCAGCCCCGGCAGTGCCTGTGGCTTCCGCACCGGCAGCGACAGCTACTGGTGCTGGGGCGAGAATGATGAGCATGGCGAGCTGGGTGACGGCACCATGGTCAATAAAAACGTCCCCACCGAGGTGGTCGGCGTTACCAGAGTTGATATCGATACCGGCACCAGCTGTGCAACTGAAGGTACTTCCGTCTGCTCCGATGACTTACTGTATTTTGTGCGTCCCGGAAAGATGCGCAGCCATGCGATCGACAGTAGCGGACGTGGCTATGCCTGGGGGGATAATACCAACGGTGGCTTTGGCGACGGCACCACGACCGATTCGCTTACGCCGGTAGAAGTCACCGGCGGTCACACGGACTGGCTCGCGATTGATAGTGATGGTCATGAACTCACCGCCACCTGTGGCCTGCGTGCCAACGGCACCATCTGGTGCTGGGGTCCGCGTACCTACGGTCATATCGGTGACGGCGGCGCGACAACAGGCAACCAGGCAACTCCCGTTGAGATTTCCGGTGGCTACACCGACTGGGTAGAAGTATCAAGTGATGCACTCGTCTGTGCACGTCGTGACACCGGTCAGGCCTATTGCTGGGGATGGAATCATCGTGGTCAGGTGGGTGACGGCACCACCACTGACCGTAACGTACCGACCGAAGTCAGCGGCGGG
>CAYMGS010000004.1:22723-27584 GCA_964390025.1 uncultured Rickettsiales bacterium
GGACGCTGGTTCAAACCGGAGGGATGACCAGCTGCGGCATCCGTAACGGTGGTGAGTTATATTGCTGGGGTGACAATTTTGCCGGAACCATAGGAGATGGCACAAATGGCAACGGCACTCATAAATCTGTACCGACGCTGGTCTCCGGCGGCTATACGGACTGGACGTATACAAACGCCAACTCCCGTACACGTTGCGGCCTGCGCAGCACCGGTCAGGCCTATTGCTGGGGCTATAATAATATGGGACAGGTAGGTGACGGCACGACGACCGACCGCAACATACCCACCGAAGTCAGCGGTGCACATACGGACTGGACGGCCATCTCAGCATCCGACGTCAATGCGTGTGGCATCCGTAACGGCGGACGCATCTATTGCTGGGGTGAAGGTGCGGAGGGCGCACTGGGTAACGGTACCACCACCGATTCATCTGTCCCGGTTGAAATCGCAGGCGGTCATACGGACTGGTATCATGTAGTCAGCGGACCCAAGCTGAGTTGCGGTATGCGCACCAGCTCAGACAGCTACTGGTGCTGGGGTGATAATGAGTTTGGAGAACTGGGAGATGGCACCACGACGGATCGCAATGTTCCCACCGAGATCACCGCCCTCACTGCCCCTGATGACAGCACGTGTGTAGCTGAAAGTGGCGGCGGAACATGTCTTCCGAGCGGTTACTCCCTCACGGCGGGGGACGATCATACGTGCGGCATCCACACAGATGGCAGCGGCTGGTGCTGGGGTAGTAACACCTCGGGGCAACTTGGTAACGGGGCGTCTGGTATGGGTGCAAACGAGACAACACCCGTCGAAATATCCGGTAGCGACACATGGCTCTCAATATCAAATGGGTGGGGGTTCTCATGTGGTATTAAGGTGGATGGCAGCGGCTGGTGCTGGGGTAATGACAGCTGGGGCAAATTAGGAAACGGTGCCGGAGGAAACAGCGCCACACCCACCGCCATTGACGATGGAGGTGCTACGTGGAAAATCATCGAGGCCGCTGGTATGAGCCATGCCTGTGGTATACAGAGTGATGACACATTATGGTGCTGGGGAACAAATGGCACTGGACAAGGCGCGAATGGTGTCTCGGGATTTAGCCATACACCCGTTCAGGTAACGGGAGGAGGCACCTGGAAAGCCGTCTCCGCACGCAATGAATGGAACACCTGCGCCATTAAATCAGATGATACACTGCATTGTTCAGGCAATAATAGTGACGGTCAGATTGGTGATGGCACGACGACAAATCGTACGACACTCACCCCTGTTGCCGGTGGTGACACATGGAAATCTGTTGCCTCCGGATTTTATGCCACATGCGGCATCAAAACCGATGATACGGCATGGTGCTGGGGACGCAATAGTAACGGTCAACTGGGTGATGGCACCACCACAGACAGCACCGTGCCGGTAGCCGTCTCGGGTGGCGGCACCTGGAAATTCCTCAGCACGAGATTTGGTCATACATGCGGTGTTAAAACCGATGATACGGCATGGTGCTGGGGCTTTGGGTATCATGGAGATGGTGCATTCGCCAGCACCTCCAGCGTACCAGTGCAGGTTACGGGTGGCTATTCATGGCATGATATTACTGTAGGTCTGGATCACACATGTGGGACGCAAACAGATGGTACAGCCTGGTGCTGGGGTTCCAGCTTTTTCGGTCAGCGCGGCGATGGCACCACCTCTGTAAGTAATTCGCCCGTTCAGGTGCCCGGTATCACCATCAAATCAGGCACTGGATGTGGAAGCGGCAGCGCCCTGCTCTGCCCGGTCATCGATGCATCCACAGACCGCACCTGCACTATTGCCTCCGACGGTCAGCTCTATTGCTGGGGTGAAGGCAGCAGTGGACAGATCGGTGACGGCGGTTGGAGTGACCGCGCCACGCCGACGCTGGTCAGCGGGGGTTATAGCGACTGGGCGCAGATCAGCTCGGACATCTATACATCCTGTGCCCTGCGCCGGAACGGACGCCTCTATTGCTGGGGCTCCAACAGCCGTGGACAGGTCGGTGACGGCACCACCTCTAACCGTCAGGTACCGACCGAAGTCTTCGGCGGGCATACCGACTGGACGTATGTCAAAAACGATAACCTGCATAGTTGCGGTATCCGTCAAAACGGTGTGGCCTACTGCTGGGGTCGTCAGCTTCAGGGACGGCTGGGTAACGGTCTGAGCACCGATGCGAATATTGACAAACCAACGCTGGTAAGTGGTGGCTTTGCAGACTGGACGTCACTGGCAGCGGGCGGAGAATATACATGTGGCTTACGCGAAAACGGCACGATCTACTGCTGGGGTGAAAACTATATTGGTCAGCTGGGTGATGGCACTACAACCGACAGTGCCGTACCATCACTGGTCGCAGGCGGCTTCTCCGACTGGACCCATGTGGCCAGCAATACGGAACATACCTGTGGTATCCGCTCTACCGGTCAGGCCTATTGCTGGGGCGCGAATTTCTTCGGGGAGCTGGGCGACGGTACTTCCGGCGCGGGCACCAACAAAACATCCCCCACCGAAGTCTCCGGTGCGCACACGGACTGGGCAGCCATTGAAACCCGTCCGGATGGCACCTGCGGTATCCGTAGCAGCGGCGCCGGTAACGGAACAGCCTGGTGCTGGGGTATCAATGCCGAAATGCAGATTGGTGACGGCACAACCACGAACAGCTCCGTGCCGGTAGCGGTGACGGGCGGTCATACGGACTTTATCGCCATCACCGCCGGGCCGACCCATAGCTGTGGTATCCGTGGTGCTGGCAGCCTCTTCTGCTGGGGTGAGAATGATAATGACGAATTTGGTAATGGTGCCGGTGGCAATAGCGGCACACCGGTACAAACCGCCGGCTTCTCACCGAAGACCAGCTGTACCGATGATGCCGGTGTCTGCTACGCTGCACATCCTGTAGTAGGCAACAACGGCGAAATCACGCGCTTTATCGGTGATGACGGTGTCGCCTACTCCATCGGTGATAACTCTGGTGGCCAGTTTGGAAATAACACGACCACCAGTAGTACTTCGGCAGTGGCTGTTTCCGGCGGTTATACAGACTGGAAAGATATAGATGGAGACGCTGCGTCTCATGCTACGTGCGGTATTGCTAATGGCAACCGGATGTATTGCTGGGGTAATCGCAGTGACTCCGTGGTCGGCGATGGTGGTGGCACAGTGGGCACTCAACTCACCCCGTCCGATGTCACCGGCGGGTACACTGACTGGGTTGATGTCACCTTAGAGATGAGTCATGCCTGCGGTCTGCGCGAAAATCATGAAATCTGGTGCTGGGGCAGAAACAACAACGGTGAACTGGGTGATGGCACGACCACGGCCAGCGATGTACCAGTACAGGTCACCGGCGGGCATGACTGGATACAGGTAGGCAGCGCAGAAGCCATGACCTGCGGCGTCAACGCGCATGGTGAAATGTATTGCTGGGGTTCAGATGGTCAGGGCAGACTGGGTAATGGTGGCGCCAATACCGATGTATCCGTACCCACACTGATCGCCGGTGGCTACACGGACTGGAAACAGGGAGAAGGCGCAACCGCCGTCTATTGCGGCACACGCACCAATGGCCGTGCCTATTGCTGGGGGCGCTGTACCCAGGGTGATTCCTGTGCCGATGGCGTAGGGGGTTCGGATATTAACGTGCCCACCGAAATCACCGGTGCCCATACCGACTGGATGAAGGTAGAGGCCGGTCACTATGGTGGCTTCGGTATTCGCGGCACCAGTGGTCAGGGAGCACTTTATACCTGGGGAACCGCATGGCCCGGCAAGCTGGGTGACGGCAGCGGCAGCGATCAGGTATCACCGGTACTGGTGGCCGGCGGCCATACTGACTGGATGCCCAACTTTAAGCATGGATGGTATTCCAGTTGTGCGGTACGCACCAATGGCAATTATTACTGCTGGGGCAGTCAAAACACGTATGGACAGAATACGGGCAATGGCGACCTGACAAATTACGATACGCCGCAATTGGTCAATGGTGTCACAGCCGGTACACCGGCAGCAACCTGTGGTGGCGGTAGTGGCAGCGGGGGCGGCACCTGTGGCGTCCATATTGAAGCCGGTGTAGACGGCGCATGGGCCATTCATCAGGATGGCTCCATCTATGCCTGGGGTGACAATACAACGGGCGTGTTTGGTGATGGCACCACAACAGATTCTCTATCGCCCACAGCATCATCTGCACATACGGCCAGATGGATAAAAGTATCCGGTGACCTCGGCAACGGCAAAGCCTGCGCCGTCGATGCCGATGGCAAACTCTACTGCTGGGGCGACCGTGGCAGACGAATTGGCGATGGTGGGGCCACCTCCGGCAACCAGCTAACCCCGGTGGAGGTCACCGGCGGCTTCACGGATTGGATTGATGTGGAGGTGGGCTCCAGTGATTCCTGTGGTCTGCGTGATAGCGGACAGCTGTACTGCTGGGGACCCAATCCGGCAGGCGGAGTCGGTAACGGTGGCTGGGGCGCTCAGGACACTCCGGGAGAAGTTGTTGGCAGCCATACCGACTGGTTCATGCTGGGAGGCGTTGAGAACCATACCTGTGCACTGCGTGGCACCGGAGGTCAGGGTGAGGCATGGTGCTGGGGCCGTAACGCTGAAGGCCAGCTGGGTGACGGCACCACAACCAACAGCCATACACCGGTCAAAGTACAGGGTGGCATTACAGACTGGACACAGATCGCGCTCGAAACATTTACCAACTGCGGTGTCCGTGCCACCGGTCAGGCCTTCTGCTGGGGTAAGAATAATTACGCTAACTTTGGTGACGGCACCTGGACAGATTCTTCCACACCTGTAGAGGTCAGCGGCGCTCATACTGACTGGCAGTA
>CAYMGS010000005.1:0-15932 GCA_964390025.1 uncultured Rickettsiales bacterium
GGCGATTGTGGACAAACGCCGCGAGAAGGCCGGTGTTTCGGAAGTCATGCATGTGATCGGAGAAGTGTCGGGTCGCAACTGTATTTTGTTTGACGATATTGTCGACTCTGCGGGCACCATTTGCAATGCCGCCACGGCGCTGAAAGATAAAGGGGCTGTCAAAGTTTCTGCCTACACCACGCACGGCGTATTGTCCGGCCCGGCCCATGAGCGTATTGCGCATTCTGCGCTCGATGAACTGGTGATTACCGACAGTATTTGCACCACAGATGCTACGCGAGCCGTCGACAAAATCCGTGTCGTTTCCATTGCACCGCTGCTGGCAGAAGCTGTACGCCGTGTGGCAGAAGAGACCTCCGTCTCCAGCCTGCTGAACGATGACGGGCTGTTTTCCCTTTCCCGGGCTGGTAAAGGGGCATAACGCAGATATTTGTGAACATTATTTTGATTTAAACAGGAGCTAACATTATGCAAACCGCACTACAATTTACGGCTGAAGACCGTAAGAAAACCGGAAAAGGCGAAGCACGCGCCCTGCGTCGTGAGGGTCGTATTCCTGCCATCATTTATGCCAAAGGTGAAGAGCCGGTGAATATTTCGCTGGAAGAGCGCGAAGTTAAGAAGGCCTACCATAAAGGTGGCTTTTTCAGCAAAATCATTGGTATTGATGCAGCAGGCAAGAGCTTTCATGCACTGCCAAAAGACATCCAGCTGCACCCCGTATCGGACCGCATTGAGCATGTGGATTTCCTGAAAGTCACGGATACGTCCGAGATCAACGTGCTGGTGCCGGTACGCTTCCTGAATCAGGAAAAATGTGTGGGTATCAAACGTGGTGGTAGTCTGAACATCATTCGTCACGATCTGGAACTGGTGTGTACGCCGAAAAATATTCCGGATGTGATTGAGATTGACACAGCTGCGCTGAATATCGGTGACAGTGTTCATATTTCGCAGATTGAGCTGCCAGAAGAGGTACGCCCGGCTATTACCGATCGTGACTTCACCATTGCCACCGTTGCTGGTCGTTCCGCCAAGGAAGAGGCAACCGTAGACGAAGATGCGGCCGAAGAAGGCGAAGATGAGACGGAAGAGGCCGAAGGCGAGGATAAGGAATAGTCCAGACGCTTCGGGGCACAGACATGTTCCTGCTGGCCGGTCTTGGCAATCCGGGTAATCAATACGCGGATAACCGGCACAATGTTGGGTTTATGGCCATTGATGCGATTGCCTGCGAGTATAATTTTGCTGACTTTTCCTCCCGCCACCACGCGGAGGTCAGTAAAGGTTGTATCGGGCCGCATGATGTGTTGTTGCTCAAGCCACAGACCTTTATGAACCGTTCCGGTATTGCCGTCGCGGAGGCAGCACGCTTCTATAAAATACCCCTTCAGCATATCTGGGTGCTGTATGACGAACTGGACCTGGTGCCATGCAAGCTGCGTATTAAGCGCGGCGGCAGTTCCGGTGGTCATAACGGTATCAAGAGCATCGACGCCCATCTGGGTAAAGACTATGGCCGCCTGCGTATCGGTATTGGCCGCCCGGAACATACGTCTCAGGTAACCTCTTACGTACTGGGTGATTTTTCCGCCGAAGAACGCATGGATGTCGATACCACGCTTGGCAGACTTGCCAAAGAAATACCGGCCCTGCTAGAAGGGCGGGACGATCTGGTCATGAACCGTCTCACACAAAAGGACTAACTATGGGATTCTCCTGCGGCATCGTCGGCCTGCCCAATGTCGGCAAATCCACCCTGTTTAACGCGCTGCTTGCCGTGCAGCAGGCGGAAGCGGCTAACTATCCGTTCTGCACGATTGAACCGAATGTGGGCAAAGTGTCGGTGCCCGATGCGCGACTGGATACATTGTCAGGGCTGGCGGGCTCGGCGCAGACCATTCCTACACAACTGGAGTTTGTTGATATTGCCGGGCTGGTGCGCGGTGCCAGTAAGGGCGAGGGGCTTGGCAACCAGTTTCTCGCACATATTCGGGAAGTCGATGCGATTGCCTATATGCTGCGTTGTTTTGAAGATGAGAATATTACCCATGTGGAGGGGTCGGTCGACCCGCTACGTGACTGGGAAACCATTGAAACCGAGCTTGTGCTGGCTGATCTGGAATCATTGGAAAAACGCAAAGACGGCTTGGTGAAAAAAGTCCGGGGCGGGGATAAGGAAGCAAAAGAGACACTGGAGATGGTGGAGCGTGCTTACGCCTTGTGTGCAGACGGCACGCCTGTGCGCATGCTGGAGCTGAGTGATGCAGCAGAGAAAAAACGCCTGAAATCGCTGTGCCTGCTCACCTCCAAGCCGGTGATGGTGGTCTGCAACGTGGAAGAAGATGCTGCCGCCACCGGTAACGGGCATTCCGCAAAGGTCGTGGAATATTGTGACGAGCGCACCATACCCTGCGTGATCATCTCTGCGAAGATTGAGGAAGAAGTGGCCGCGCTGGAGGAAGAGGCCGAGCGCCGGGAATTTCTGGAGGCGCTGGGCCTGAGTGAAACAGGGCTGGCACAGATTATTCGCACCGGCTACAGCCTGCTTGACCTGATTACCTTTTTTACCGCCGGCCCCAAGGAAGCGCGTGCCTGGACGGTGCGTAAAGGGGCCGCAGCACCGGAAGCCGCCGGGGTGATCCACACAGATTTTGAACGGGGTTTTATCCGCGCGGAAACCATCGCCTATCCGGATTATGTGGCCAACAAGGGAGAGAGCGGCGCGAAAGAGGCGGGTAAACTCCGGCTTGAAGGAAAAGACTATATCGTGCAGGATGGAGATGTATTTCATTTCCGCTTCAATGTCTAAGGAGACACCATGGCCGATAAACGTAACTCTGCTGGCAACCCGGTATGGTTGAAATGGATTGTCCTCGCCTTTATCGGCTATGCCGTCTATCTGCATTTTACCGGTGAGCAAATCGGGCCGCGCAATGCAAATGACTCAGGCCGCTCCACGATAACCAGTTCCAGTAAAACAGCCTCTTCTGCCCCTACTATTTCTGACCCCAACATTACGGTCGGTGGGGAT
This sequence comes from uncultured Rickettsiales bacterium, assembly GCA_964390025.1. GTDB lineage: Bacteria > Pseudomonadota > Alphaproteobacteria > Rickettsiales > UBA998 > CAYMGS01. The sequence continues at coordinate 3,035 of CAYMGS010000005.1, forward strand.
ATTAAAGGCAGTGGTGATACGGCCATGTGTGGTCAGAGCGCAATTGTCAAAGTCACCGGCAGCCTGCCGGATGGAAGCGACTATCAAAGCGATGCCACCCCTGAAGGCACGTTTGATGTCAAGGTTGGCAAGAATGACAAGACACTGCCCTGGACACAGGGGTTGACTGGCATGCAGGCCGGCGGAGTACGTGAGATACTCGTACCTGTTGCTTACCTGATGGATGCCGACGAAGCGAAAAGTCAGGGCCTGAAGGAAAGCGACCGCATTCGCTTCCGTGTCCATCTGGATAGCCTCACCCCTTCCACTGATACCGATCATATTACCCTGCGTGTGACGGATACCATCCCGGCGCGTGGAAAACTGGCCTATTGTGGCGATACCGTGACCTTCGGGCTGGTATTGTGGAATCAGGACGGCACGGAGCTGTTTACCACCGGGGATACCCCGATCACTGCCCAGCTGGGAGATTCGGCCGTATTTTACGGGCTGGACCGTGCGTTGCTGGGCATGCGGGAAGGGGGTGTGCGCACCGCGATTATCCCACCTGCCTACGTCGTTTCACCGGGAAATGAAAAGAAGCACCCGGCACTGGAAGCACTGCCGGATGATATGCTGGCGATTGCCGATATTGCATTGATCCGTGCCGAATCGCCGGATAAAACGAAATAATCAATCACTTTTATCTTTTTTGGAGTCTGTCCCATGTCGTTGATTGCATCCCGTCTTGCTGCCGTAAAGCCCTCGCCTACCCTCGCTGTCACTGCAAAAGCCGCTGAACTGAAAGCCGCGGGAAAGGACGTCATCGGACTGGGTGCCGGGGAGCCGGACTTCGATACGCCGGATCACATCAAGCAGGCAGGTATCGCTGCTATTGAACAGGGACAAACCAAATATACGCCGGTGGCCGGCACACCTGCTCTGAAAGATGCAATCATCAATAAATTCAAGCGTGATAACGGGCTGGACTACGCCCGCAATGAGATTGTAGTAGGGTGCGGCGCCAAGCAGGTGTTGTTTAACGCATTCCTCGCGACCCTCAGCCCCGGCGACGAAGTGATTATCCCGGCGCCGTACTGGGTGTCCTACCCGGACATGGTCGCCGTCGCCGAAGGCAAGCCGGTGATCGTGGAATGCCCGGAACAGCACGGATTCAAGCTGACGCCTAAAAAGCTGGAAGCCGCTATTACCTCCAAGACCAAGTGGCTGGTACTGAATTCTCCTTCTAACCCGACCGGCAGCGCCTACAGCGAGGAAGACCTGCAGGCACTGGCAGACGTGTTGCTCAAACACCCACACGTCTATGTGATGGCCGATGATATATACGAATATCTGGTCTATGACGGGTTTACCTTCGCCACGCTCGCCAGTGTGGAGCCGCGCCTGAAAGAGCGCACCCTGACGATTAACGGCGTCTCCAAGGCGTACTCCATGACCGGCTGGCGCATCGGCTACGGCGCCGGGCCTGCTGAGCTGATCAAAGCCATTTGCGATGTGCAGTCCCATTCCACCTCCAACCCCTGCTCCATCTCACAGGCCGCCTCCATCGCCGCTATCTCCGGCGATCACGGATTTCTCGAGCAGTGGAAGGCCGCGTTTGTGACGCGCCGCGATCTGGTAGTGGAACGGCTCAACGCCATTGACGGTATTTTCTGCACCAAGCCTAACGGTGCGTTTTACGTCTATCCTTCCTGTCAGGCACTGCTGGGCAGCACCACACGCTCCGGGCAGACGCTCAGCGATTCGGCAGAGTTCTGTGCCTGGCTGCTGGAGGAAGCGCTGGTCGCCGCCGTACCGGGCAGCGCCTTCGGACTCGATGGCTATTTCCGCGTCTCCTACGCCACCTCGGAAGCGGCGCTGGAACAGGCATGCGAACGCATCGCCAGCGCCTGCGCCAGCCTCACCCGCGCCGCGGCATAAGTTTTATAGCGGAACGATCTGTAGGAAAACTTCGGTTTTAGCGCGGGCGGAGGCGGAACGGGGAGCATCGTCCAGCACACCATATTCACCGAACATCTGCCCGGCCTCCAGATCGGCCAGATGTTCCTCACTGCCATCCGGATGTTCATGGTAGATTTCCACTACGCCGGATTGAATAATATAGGCATTATCGCTGGGGTATCCCTGACGAAAAATTACCTCTCCGGCGGCAAAATCCAGTTTCACACTCATGTCTCGCTTCTATCAAATGCCAGGTGATTGCGCAAGAACAGCAATATCAGCAGCGCCGGGATTCCAAGCAACGCCGAGATACCGAACATTCCTGCCCAGCCCACCCACTCGGCTACATAGCCCGCCCAGGCCGCCAGGGTTTTACTGGCAAGGGAGGCCAGCGAAGAGAGCAGCGCGTATTGCGTAGCCGTGAATTGCAGGTTGCACAGGCTCATCATGAAGGCGATGGCCGCTGCCGTCACCATGCCCCCGGAGCAATTATCCAGACTGATGGCCAGCATCAGCATGGTTGTATCCGGCCCGCTCAGGCTGAGTACAGCATACCCGGCATTGGCCAGCATCTGGAACAGCAGGAACCACCACAGGCAGCGCCTGAGCCCCCAGCGATGCAACAATGCTCCGCCGAGAAACATTCCGAGTAAGGTAGCGCCAAACCCGTAAAGCTTGGCGACGGCTGCAATCTCCGTTTTCTCAAAACCAATATCGAGAAAAAACGGGGTGGTCATGAAGGCAATCACCCCGTCCGGCATCCGATAAAACAGGATCAGCAGGAGCAACACCCACCAATGCGGGTGGCGCGTCATAAAATCGACAAACGGCGTGACGATAGCATAGCGTAACCACGGGATTACACCTTTTACACGGGCTTCCTCTTCTGCCCGGCCTTCAATCTCCGGCTCGCTGACGACCAGTGTGGTAAGCAGGCCAACCAGCATCCCCACGCCCATTACCATAAACGCCCAGTCCCAGGTGCTTGCATCTGCCAGCGCCAGCGCCCCTGCACCCGCAGTCAGCATCCCCAGCCGGTAGCCGAACACGGCCATCGCCGCCCCTTCACCATATTCCTCTCGCCTGAGATATTCAGCCCGGAACGCATCAATCACCACGTCCTGCGTCGCGGAGAGAAACGCCACGCATACGGCAGCTATCGCTACATTGTCCGGGTTGACCGCCGGGTCCATCCCCGCCAGTAGCCAGATTGCCCCGATAAGCAGTATCTGAATCAGCAACAGCCACCCCCGCCTGCGCCCCAGACGATGGGTGAGATACGGCAGACGCAGATGGTCAAGCAACGGCGCCCAGACAAAGTTAAAAGAATAGGGCAGCGCCACCAGCGCAAACAGGCCGATGGTTTTTTTATCAATCCCGGCGTCAAACAGGCGTGCGCCCAGCGTGGAGCCGACCAGCAGATACGGCAGGCCGCTGGCAAAGCCCAGCAGCATCACGGCAATCAGCCGGGGCTGAAGATAGGTCGCAAGACTTTGCGTGAAGGTGCGCGTGGCCATTACGCAGCCAGCAGATCTTTCAGCGAAAATTCCGCCCGTGCACCATATTGCTGAATAATACGTCCGGCGCAGCGATGACCGAGTTTTGCGCTCTCCTTCATATCCCATCCGGCAAGCAGGCCGTGCAGGAATCCGGCGGCGAACATGTCCCCTGCCCCGGTGACATCCAGCGGTGCCTCCACCACTTCAGAGGGGACGTAGTAATCTTCTTCCGCATGCAGCACGATAGCCCCCTGCGCTCCACGCGTGATCGCCGCCACTTCCACCTGCGGCAGCAACGTCTTGACCGCGAGGCTCAGATTATCGGTTTCAAACAGGGCCAGCGCCTCGCTTTCATTGGCAAACAGAATATCAATATCGTTTTTAATCAATTCCTGAAATTCCTCACGGTGACGGTTAACGCAGAACGTATCCGATAAGGTCAGCGCCACCTTGCGATGCGCGCCTTTCGCCGTATTGATGGCGTAGCGCAGCGCATCCTTGGCTTCCGGCTCGTCCCAGAGATAGCCCTCCACATAAGTAATGGCCGAGCTTTCGATCCGCGTAGCGTCAATGTCGGTCGGTTTCAGTTCCGCGCTCGCACCGATATAGGTGTTCATGGTGCGCTCCGCATCCGGTGTCACACAGATCAGGCAGCAGGCGGTCGGTTTGCCGGACTCTGCCAGTGGTGTGTCAAACGCAATGCCGATCTCGTTCATATCACGTGCGAACAGTGCCCCGAATTCATCCTGAAATACACGACCAATAAAGGCGAGGTCACCGCCCATGGCTGCCATCGCTGCCGCCGTATTGGCCGCTGATCCGCCGGAGCATTCCTTAATCGCGTTCATTTTGGCATAGAGGTCAAACATACGGGTACGGTCGATCATATCCATATGGCCTTTATTCATGCCTTCGGCGCGGATGAATTCTTCCTCCACATGGGCCAGAATATCGACGATGGCATTCCCGATCGCCACCATATCGTGCGTGGTACCTTCCCGGCTTAAATGATACGTCATTGTATTTTATCCTCTTTAATGCGCCCTAAGCGGGCTGGTGGCTGTGTGCGAACATATTGCTCGTACTTCTGTATGACTATCCCTCACCCGCCCCGTGCGCGTGAAGTTGTGTTCTGGCTTTTTCGAGATGTTCCTGTGTGTCCACGCCCAGCGGTACGGTATCCACCCGCACCACGTCTATGCGCATGCCCGCTTCCAATGCGCGTAGCTGCTCCAGTTTTTCGCGCTGCTCCAGCGGGCTGGGTTTCAGCCTGACGAACCGCTCAAGCGCCTCTCTGCGGTAAGCATAGAGTCCGATATGATGATAGAGCGGCCCATCTCCGGATGGTGCCGGACAGCGCGTAAAATAAAGCGCCCTTCCACGGTGGCAGCGATGATCCTCCCATGCGATCACCGGCTTGACCACCGAGGGGTCATCCCGCTCCTTTTCATCGCTGATCTCACAGACCAGCGTACTCATATCCACATCCGTATCTTCCATCGGCTCCAGCAGACGCGTGACCAGCAATGGATCAAGCGTTGGCAGGTCGCCCTGCAGATTGATGATAATATCATGATTGCCCCCCGGATCGGCTTTCTGCAACGCCTCCCAGATGCGGTCAGACCCGGAAGGGTGTGCCGGATCGGTCATCACTACGTTATCACCGGCATGATGCAGTGCGTCTGCAATCTCCGCATCATCGGTTGCTACCCAGACCGGCCCTGCCTGAGAGGCCATGGCGCGCTCATACACATGGACAACCATCGGCTTCCCGGCGATGTCCGCAAGCGGCTTATCCGGTAGTCTTGTAGAAGCCCGACGGGCAGGTATAATAATCACAGGGCGCATATTTTTTGCCTTTTCCTTGTCGGGCACTATACAAATACTGTTTGCATCCTTGCTATCGCGTCATTATAGCTAGAGTCGAAATTCGAAATCGTACACATCATTTGTTGTAAAATAGCGCCATGTCAGGACTTGAACTTAATAAAATCGCCGCCGCCGTTCTCGTTGCCGGGTTAACGGCAATGGTTGTCAGCAAGGTAACCTCCGCCCTTTATCATCCGGACGAAGCTGAGGAACGCGGATATAGTATTGAAGTGGCCGAAGGTGGGGACACCACCACAACCAAAAAGCCAGAAGGCCCGGTCGATATTACCCTGTTTCTGGCAGATGCTACCGTGGAAAAGGGTGAGTCCCTGATCCGGCCCTGTGCCACCTGTCATTCCTTTGAACAGGGTGGGCCGCACAAGGTGGGACCAAATCTGTGGGGCATTCTGGGCAGTAATTTTGCGCATCACAGCGATTTTTCCTACTCCAACGCGTTTATGGAACGTAGCGGAGAAGTCTGGGACTTCCAGAACCTCTCTGAATTCTTTACCAAGCCGGCCAAATACATCCCCGGAACGAAAATGGCTTATGCAGGCATGAAAAAACCCGAGGATCGTGCTGCTCTGATCGTGTATCTCAACTCGCTGGGCAGTAATAAGCCGATTCCGGCACCGCCTCCGCCAGAGGAGACAGAACCGGAAGAGGAGGTTGAGGTCATTGAGGAAGCAGTGGAAGAGCTGGTTGAAGAGATCGTTCCGGAAACAGCGGAAACTGAATAGACCTCATTGTCATTTTTCTCTTTTCTTCGTTCAGGAAAGCGTCATAATCGCATCCCATGAATGAGCCATTTTTTGATATGGATGCTGCTTCCACCTGGTGGTTACTCGCCGGGGCTGCTTTTATGGCGCTGGAAGCCTTCGGCATCCCGGGGCTCGGTTTTGTCTTTGGTGGGCTGGCAGCGATTATCGTCGGCGGACTACTGGTCGGTGGTGTGCTGACAGATGATGCCCTGCTGATTCAGTTTGCCTTATGGTTCGGGATGACGGTGGTGATGGCTGCACTTCTGTGGAAACCCATGAAGCGCTGGCGACTGGACCCGGAGTCCAAAGATAAATTCTCCAATATGGTTGGTGATACAGCGGTTATTATAGGTGGCCCGCTGAAATCCGGCACGCGCGGCAAAGCAAAATGGTCAGGCACCACGATGACGGCCGAACTTTCACCGGATGCCGAAACGCCTGAGCTGGCAGATGGCGAGACCGCAGAGATTGTTGATGTTAAAGGCACGGTGTTGATCCTGGCTCCACGCACACCCCTTCACCCTGAGAGGTAATTTATGGAATTTTTGCTGACTATTTTAGGTTTCGTCGCCGTTCTCGTTATCTGGAAGGGCGTCAAGATCGTGCCGCAACAATCCGCCTGGATTATTGAAAAACTGGGCCGTTTTGACCGTAAACTGGAGCCCGGCCTGAATCTGCTGATTCCGTTTATTGAACGTGTCGCCTACCGGCACTCCCTCAAGGAATATGCCTATGACGTTCAGGAGCAGACCGCAATTACCCGCGATAACGTCACGCTGGTGATGGACGGGGTAATTTATGTGCGTATCGTCGACCCGGTACAGGCCAGTTATGGCGTCTCCGACCCGGTATTCGCCGTCACTCAGCTTGCCCAAACCACCATGCGTTCGGAAATCGGTAAATTATCGCTGGATGAGTCGTTCGAGGAACGCGAGCTGCTCAATGCCAATATCGTCAATGCCATTAATGACGCCGCCCAGACCTGGGGTATCCAGTGTATGCGCTATGAGATCAAAAACATTAGTCCCCCGGCCACCGTACTGAAAGCCATGGAATTACAGGTGGCTGCAGAACGGAAGAAACGCGCGGAAATTCTGGAATCCGAAGGGGAGAGACAGTCCAAAATCAATATTGCGGAAGCTGATAAGCAGGAAGTGGTGCTGGCCTCCGAGGGTGCGATGACCGACCAGATCAACCGGGCAAAGGGGGAGGCAGAAGCGATTCTGAATGTCTCCGAAGCCACGGCCCGCGGTATTGAGATGATTGCCGCCGCCATTGTTAAGCAGGGCGGCGAAGACGCCGTGGCCCTGAAAGTGGCAGAGCGTTACGTGGAAGCCTTCAGCAAACTGGCGAAAGAAGGTACGACCATCCTGTTGCCTGCTAATGCCAATGATGCAGGTGGTATGGTGGCGCAGGCCCTGGCCGTGTTCGATACGGTGCGTTCCGGTAAGGCAGAAGGTGGTGGCCCATGGGGACAGAAATAAAGAATGGGAGTGCGAAGCTTAGATAACAGGAGCCGGAAGCCGCTTCTATGTCTTCAAGCGCTTACTTTCTTGTTTTTCACTATCGGTGCGCCCAATGTACACGCCGCATCACACGCGCTCACCTTGTTTGAGTCACCCAAATATAATCGCTGGTTCGATCACTTTGCGTATGTGAACCCCGATGCACCGAAAGGCGGTACGGTCAGGCTGGCCCATCCGGCCACCTTTGATAGCCTGAACCCCTATATTCTTCAAGGGGTTGCCGCGCCCGGGATTTCTTCCTACGTCTATGAATCCCTGATGACCCGTTCGCTTGATGAGCCGCAATCCTACTACCCGCTGATCGCCACCTCGGTCGACTATAAGCGCAAAGAAGGAGTACTTACCTTTACGCTGAACCCCAAGGCCCGCTGGCATGATGGCACCCCGATCACGGTGGAGGATGTCATCTTCTCTCACCATATTCTCACCACTGAGGGTGATCCTTCCTTCAGGCTACAATATGGTGCGGTAGAGAAGGTAGAGAAGGTCAGTCAACGCAAGGTACGCTTTGTCTTCAGTGACCCGGAAAACCGCGACATCCCTTTTCTGATGGCCAGTATGCCGATTCTGCCCAAACATTATTTTGAAAAGCGCGATTTTGCGAAAGCCACGCTCAGCCCACCATTAGGGAGCGGGCCATATCGCATTGAAAAAGTGGAGCCGGGCCGCTCTATTACGTTTGCGCGTGTGGAAGATTACTGGGCCGCCGGGCTGCCCTCACAAGTGGGACAGTATAATTTTGATATCATACGCTATGATATTTACCGTGACGCAACCGTCGCGATCGAGGCGCTGAAATCAGGCGAGTTTGATCTGCACGAAGAATATATCGCGCGTAACTGGGCTACTGCCTATAATACCCCGGCCTTTGAGCGTGGTGATATGAAGAAATATACGGCACGTCACAAGATTCCCCGCGGCATGCAGGCGTTTATTTTCAACCTGCGGCGCGATAAATTCAAAGACCGGCGTGTACGCGAGGCCATTGCTACCACACTTGATTTTGAATGGATGAACCGCACGATTTTCTTCGATGCGTATGAGCGTAATACCAGTTTTTTCCAAAACACGCGTTTCTCTGCAACCAGTTTGCCTGACAGCCGGGAGAAGAAGCTACTTGATCCGGTGAAAGAACACTTACCCCCCGAAATTTACGACCATATCTATTACCCACCGGTCACCGATGGGTCCGGCAATGAGCGCAAGCACCTGCTGAAGGCGCAGCGCCTGCTCAAAGAAGCAGGATGGGAGCTGAACGGCGAAGGCTGGCGCGAATCCGTGGAAACAGGCGAGGTGCTGAGCATCGAATTCCTCAGCTCACAAAAAACGTTTGAACGGGTCGTCAGCCCGATGATACGCAATCTCAACCGTCTGGGTATTAAGGCACATTACCGCCTGGTGGACAGCGCGCAATATATGAAGCGCCTGGAGCATAAAGACTATGACATTACCTCCGTCTGGTGGAATCTGGGCCAGATTTACCCCGGCAACGAGCAGCTAAGCTACTGGCATTCCTCGCAGGCTGATGTACAGGGCAGCATGAACATGTCCGGGCTGAAGAACCCCGGCATTGACGCCATTTTGGAAACGCTGGTCGCGGCGGAGGATATCCGCACGCTGGAGACAGCGGCGCATGCGCTCGACCGTTCGCTACTCTGGATGCATGTGGTCATCCCGCACTGGAGCATCAGTCATTTCCGTGTGGTTTACTGGGATAAATTCGGTATGCCAGAGGTACGGCCCACCTACGGCCTCGGTTTCTCGACCTGGTGGGTTAAAAAAGATGATTAGATAAAAGATATTGGATGATTGGATTGTTTTACGCACTCAATCATCTACACTCACCATATCCAACCTCTAGGCACCCGGTATCATGCAAACCTACATCATTAAACGGCTGCTCCTGATGATCCCGACATTGCTCGGGATTATGCTGCTGAATTTTGTGATTGTGCAGGCAGCACCGGGCGGGCCGGTCGATCAAATCCTGTTTCGCCTCACCCACCCTTCACTGGCCGGGGCCACCTCACGCTTCTCCGGTGCCGGCACGGGTGACAGCGGGGCGATACAGCAAACCGCCACCCAGCAACAACAGCTCCATGACGTTTCACGCGGAGCACGCGGTCTGGATCCGGAACTGATCGAGCAGATCAAGAAGCTCTACGGATTCGACCAGCCCGCCCATGAGCGCTTCCTGAAAATGCTGGGGCAGTATCTGTATTCCGATTTCGGCGAGAGCTTCTTTAAAGGCCGGCCGGTGATGGACCTGCTACTGGAGAAAATGCCGGTCTCCATCTCGCTCGGACTATGGACGACGCTACTGGTCTACCTGATTTCCATCCCGCTGGGTATCCGCAAGGCGGTGCAGGACGGCTCGCGCTTTGATATGCTCACCAGCTGGGTAATCGTGATCGGATACGCCATCCCCAGTTTCCTGTTTGCTATTTTGCTGATTATCCTCTTTGCAGGCGGTAGTTACCTCGACTGGTTTCCCCTGCGCGGCCTGACCTCCGAGGGGTTTGACGATATGACCACGCTGGAGCAGATACAGGATTATTTCTGGCATCTGGCGCTGCCGGTCACCGCGATGGTCATCAGCGGTTTTGCCAGCCTGACCATGCTGACCAAAAACTCGTTTCTCGATGAAATCCGAAAATCTTATGTGCTGACGGCCCGCGCCAAGGGACTGTCCGAGCGCCAGACCCTCTATCGCCATGTATTCCGCAATGCGATGCTGATTGTCATTGCCGGCTTCCCCTCGGCGCTCCTCAAAATACTCTTTACCAGCGCCTTACTCATCGAGGTGATCTTCTCGCTCGATGGTATGGGGCTGCTTGGCTTCGAGGCAGCTATTGCCCGCGACTACCCGGTGATGTTCGGCACACTCTACCTCTTTACCCTGCTCGGTCTGATTTTCGGCCTGATCGGTGATCTGGTTTACGTGCTGATCGACCCGCGTATTGATTTTGAGCGGAGGGAAGCATGAGCAAAAACATACATATTATTAGTCCGCTTCCGGATGGTGAAGGCCACAGGATCGTGAATGACTTTTTAGAAGAAGTGACGAATAATCTGGTTAAATATTCTAAGAAAAGCTTTGAAATTGAAGGGGATTATGCCCTTAATTATAATGAAGCGACGGTTAGCGCGAATGTCGCCGCAGCCATTATTGAGCTTACCTCTCTGTGTTACTCTGAATATTCGGTAAAGCGGAATAATAAAGAACGCGGAAAAGTAGATTCTGGAAAAGTAGATTTTCTTACAGCTTACCGAAATTATAATATTTTATTAGAGTTAAAGCGTACCAGATTCACTCTTAAGAAAAACACCAAAAAAGGCAAATTCCGTCAGAATGAAAAGGACAGATGGAAAGAGCTTGTAAAACAGGTTAATAGTCTACGCGGTAAAGAGAATTGTGAAAACTTACCGGAAGACAATTCGGTCTTTATCGGATTGGATGTCGTCCTGAGTTATCTGAAAACAAAAGAAGAATATGCCTGTAAACAATTGTTTTCTGAATACGAAAAGACGTTTGCTGAGACTTTAAAAACAAAACCCAGAAAGTCTAAAAAAAATGCTCAGTTATGGGCTGCCTATTGGAAACTTCCCGAAGCAATGGTGTGTTCCGAATATGAGGATGAAAAAGACAATAAATATCGGGAATATACGCCTTTCATTGGTTTTCGCGCTTATGTCGTAGTTCCTTCTAAAAAAAGGGAGACAACATAAATGAGAAATGATTTACATATTGCCCCTGCTCGCGCCTACTGGCGCTGCGCAATAGGCATGGCTCAGGGCTGGCGCGAACGTACTGTTCGCGCTTCTTGTTTCCCTCAGCAAGGAGGCGCTTAGTGAGCCTTTCTCCCCTGATGAAACGTCGTCTGACGAATTTCCGTGCCAATAAGCGTGGCTGGTGGAGCCTGTGGATTTTTATCGCGCTTCTTTCCATAACGCTTCCTGCCGAATTCATCGCCAATGACAAGCCGATTGTGCTGTCCTATCAGGGAGACCTCTATTTCCCCATCATTTCCACTTACCCTGAGACGGTTTTCGGTGGTGAGTTTGAGACGGAAACCCTCTATGACGACCCCTATATTGTGGCGAAGATCGAGCACGACGGCTGGATGGTGATGCCACCGATTCCCTATAGTTTTGATACGATTAACTTTAATATCGCCCGCGCACCCTCCCCACCCACTGATGAAAACTGGCTCGGCGTGGACGATCAGGGACGCGATGTGCTGGCGCGCCTGATTTACGGGTTCCGCATCTCCGTGCTGTTTGCGCTGATCCTGACTGTGCTGTCATCGGTGATAGGCATTATGGCCGGGGCCATTCAGGGGTATTTTGGTGGCTGGACAGATTTATTATTCCAGCGTTTTATTGAAATCTGGTCGGGCCTGCCGATCCTCTACCTCCTGATTATTCTCGCCAGCATTGTGGAGCCGTCTTTCTGGTGGCTGCTGGGCTTATTGTTGTTGTTCTCATGGATGGATCTGGTGGGTGTGGTGCGCGCTGAATTCCTCCGTGCTCGGAATTTTGACTATGTACGAGCCGCTCGCGCGCTTGGTGTCTCTGAGCCGGTGATTATGACCCGCCACGTGCTGCCCAATGCGTTTGTTGCCGCCCTCACCTTCCTGCCCTTTATTCTCAACGGTGCCGTCACGACCCTGACCTCGCTTGACTTTCTGGGCTTTGGTCTGCCGCCTTCTTCTCCCTCACTGGGCGAGTTGCTGGCGCAGGGCAAGAACAACCCGACGGCGCCATGGCTGGGCATAACCGGCTTCATTGTTCTGGCGGTGTTGCTTTCGCTCCTGATCTTCATTGGAGAAGCTGTACGGGACGCGCTTGACCCGCGCAAAACCTTCCAGCAGGAGGCTGCTCATGCCCCTGCTTGATGTCACACAGCTCTCGGTTGCCTTTCATTCCAACCCGGAACCGGTGGTTAAACAGGCATCATTTTCCATAAACAAGGGTGAAATGCTGGCGCTGGTCGGTGAGTCCGGCTCCGGGAAGTCGGTCAGCGCGCTTTCCATCATGCAGCTTCACTCCCCGCACAGCACCTCCTACCCGCATGGCAGTATTGTCTTTGACGGCGAAGAGCTGATGGGGGCGGAAGAACCGTATATGCAAATGCTGCGTGGCAAGCGCATGGGTATGGTGTTTCAGGAGCCGATGACCGCCCTGAACCCGCTACATACGATCGGCAGGCAGATCGCCGAGGTGATACGCCAGCACCGTACGCGACCGGAAAAAGAGATTCCTGCCCATGTCAAACAACTGCAGGAAATGGTAGGACTGG
>CAYMGS010000005.1:15942-26734 GCA_964390025.1 uncultured Rickettsiales bacterium
GGGTCATTTTAAAGACCGGCTGAAAGCCTACCCGCATCAGCTTTCCGGAGGTGAACGCCAGCGCATCGTAATTGCCATGGCTATTGCCAATGACCCTGACCTACTGATTGCCGATGAGCCGACTACGGCGCTGGATGTAACGCTGGCCACCCAGATTATTGACCTGATTAAAAACCTACAAAAGCGGCTCGGCATGGGCGTGTTGCTCATCACACACGACCTGAATCTGGTGAAACGGGTAGCAGAGCGCGTGGCGATCATGCAGCGCGGCGAGATTGTAGAGCAAGGCAAAACCCGTGAAGTGTTCAAAAAACCCGCCCACGCCTATACGAAACACCTGATTAACAGCGTGCCTGCAGGGGAGCCAAAGCCGGTGGAACGGGACAGTGACACCATGCTCTTCTGTGAGAGCCTGAATGTCTGGTTTCCCACCAGAAAATCCTTCTTCGGCAAACCACTGGACTATAACAAGGCGGTGAATGAAGCGTCTATCCTGCTGAAGCGCGGGCAGTCGCTGGGCATTGTCGGTGAATCCGGCTCGGGGAAAACCACGCTGGGACTGGCATTGCTGCGCCTGATTAAAAGCACCGGCACTATCACCTTCTGCGGTGATAATATCAATGGCCGCAGCTATCAGGAGCTCCGTCATCTGCGCCAGCGCATGCAGTTCGTGTTTCAGGACCCGTTCTCCAGCCTGAATCCACGCATGACGGTGGAAGACATTATCGGTGAAGGACTGCGTGTACATTTTCCCTCCCTCACCCGTGCGCAACGTTCTGCCAGAGTCGCTGCGATGCTACAGGAAGTCGACCTGACGCCGGACATGATGCAGCGCTACCCCCACGAGTTTAGTGGCGGACAGCGCCAGCGTATTGCCATCGCCCGCGCCCTGATTTTAGAGCCGGATCTGATTGTGCTGGATGAGCCGACTTCGGCGCTGGATGTATCACTTCAGGTACAGATCGTAGAATTACTGCGCAGCCTTCAGGAGAAACACGGCATGTCCTACCTGTTTATCAGCCACGACCTGCGGGTGGTGAAAGCCATGTGCCACCGTATTGCGGTGATTAAGAACGGGCGCATTATTGAGCGTGGCCCGGCACAGGAAATCTTTGATGAGCCACGGCAGGATTATACCAAAGCCCTGATTGAGGCAGCATTTGCTGCTTAGGTTTTATCCGGAATCAAAATTGTGGAACCATGGGTGTGCTTACCCTCCAGCTCGCGGTGGGCGTTGGCCGCATCGCTAAGGTAATAGCTTTGTCCCACATGGATTTTAATGGCACCGGCATGGACAAGATCGAAAAACTCTGCCGCACCGAGAAAATACTCTTCATAACTTTTCTTATAATGCATCAGGGACGGACGGGTGAGAAACAACGAGCCCTTTTCCATAAGCACGACCGGATCAACCGGGGGTACCGGGCCGGATGACTGGCCGAAAGAGACCATCAGACCGAAGGGCATCAGGCAGTCCAGTGACTCCATGAACGTGTCTGCGCCTACGGAGTCATACACGACATTACACCCCAGCCCCTGTGTGATGGCCGTCACTTCTTCTACCACATTCTTTTCATTATAATTAATCGGATAATCACAGCCATTCTCTTTGGCAAACTCCGCCTTCTCCTGTGTACTCACCGTGCCGATGACCCGCGCACCCAACGCCTTCCCCCACTGACAAAGAAACATGCCAACACCACCGGCAGCGGCACGCACCAGCATGGTAGTTTCTGCGCTCACATTATATGCCCGTCGCAGAAGAAAATGTGCCGTCTGACCTTTGAGTAACCCGGCGGCGGCATGGGCATCGGAGATATACTCCGGAAGTTTCAGTATCTGCTCCTGATGAATGATCCGCTGCTCACTATAGGCACCCACCGGGCCTTTGCCATAAGCCAACCGGTCTCCGGGCTTAAAATTCTCTACCGCCTCGCCCACAGCTTCAATCACACCTGCTGCCTCCATGCCCGGGGTAAATGGCAGTCCTTCTTTTACCGGGTAAAAACCCGTGCGGTGATAAATGTCGATATAATTCACACCGATGGCCGTATGGCGCACGACCACGTCTTCCGGACCCGGAGTGGGCAAGGATATTTCTTCCCATTTCATACAGTCCGGGCCGCCATGTTCATGAATACGGATGGCCAGTGGCATCAAGACGCTCCTTATGTTATAGACGGCTCATTTTACGTAACGCCTGAGAGAAAACAACCATTGCCATCCATCGACACTATTTTTGCCCCCGCTACCCCACCTGGCCGTTCCGGTGTGGCCGTGATTCGTATTTCCGGCTCGGGTGTTTTAGGGGTGTTTGAGCAGCTTGACATCGCCTGCCCTAAAGCGCGCATGGCTACACTATGTCGCCCTCGCCACCCTGAGACCGGGGACATGATTGATGAGGCACTGGCGTTGTATTTCCCTGCACCGGCCAGTTTCACCGGTGAGGATGTGGCCGAGTTTCATCTGCATGGCAGCCGGGCCGTAATGCAGGAAATGATATCTGCTCTGTCTGCCTGTGATGGTTTGCGCATTGCACAGCCCGGAGAATTTTCACGACGTGCGTTCATGAATGCAAAGATGGACTTAACACAGGTAGAGGCCGTTGCTGACCTGATTGATGCACAGACAGCAGCGCAGAAAAAACTGGCCCTTCGTCAATACCAGGGGAGTCTGGCGGACACCTGCCAGATACTACGTGACAGCATTATTGGAACCCGTGCGCATCTTGAAGCGTACCTTGATTTTCCGGATGAAGATATTCCACCCGATGTCATCGCCGGATTACAGAATGAGATGAATACCATTGCCAAGCATATTCGTACCCTGCTCGGTGACCGTCATGTGGGCGAGAAAATCCGGGATGGTCTGTATGTCGCCATCATAGGTGTGCCCAATGCCGGAAAATCCACTCTGCTCAATGCGATGACAAAACGGGACATCGCCATCGTCTCCCCGGAGGCCGGCACCACACGCGATGTGCTGGAGGTGCATCTTGACCTGGGGGGCTACCCTGTCACACTGGCAGACACAGCCGGACTACGGGAAACAGACGGGGCAGTGGAATCAGAAGGGATTCGCCGGGCTTATGACCGGGCAGAACACGCAGATTTCAGACTTGTCGTGATTGACACTTCGTTGTCTCTACAAACACAACAGGATGTATTATCCTTAATAAGAGCAGATGATGTAGTTGTTCTCAATAAAATCGACCTTGAACCACAATATATTGATGATCTGCCCCCTCTTCCTACAGCCATCCCATTGTCGCTTGCCACCATGACAGGGATGGACATCTTGATTTCCCAGTTGAAATCACGTATGGAGGAGCACCTGACAGGCGGACATGATGCTGTGATTACTCGTGCCAGACACAGAGTTGCGTTTGAGGCGGCATTACGCCACGTGGAAACAGGCCAGACCCTTACGGCACCGGAGCTTTGCAGCGAAGAATTACGTTTGGCAAGCAATGCCTTAGGGGAAATATTAGGAATGATTCATGTGGAAGATGTGCTGGATAAAGTGTTCAGTTCTTTCTGTATTGGGAAATAATGTTTCACGTGAAACATGGGGCGCAGGATGCAATATGATGTAATTGTCATCGGGGGTGGCCATGCGGGCACCGAAGCAGCGGCAGCGGCAGCCCGTCTCGGCGCGGCAACGCTTCTGCTCACCTCTCGTAAAGACACGATTGGAGAGATGTCATGTAACCCGGCCATTGGCGGCGTTGCCAAAGGCACTCTGGTGCGTGAGATTGATGCGCTTGATGGGGTGATGGGACGCGCCATCGACCGCGCGGGCATTCAATACCGCATGCTGAACGCCAGCAAAGGCCCGGCTGTCCATGGCCCGCGTGCCCAGGCTGACCGCGAGTTATACAAGGCTGCCATTCAGGATATATTACAGGAATACCCAACCCTGACGATCACGGAAGATTCAGCAGAAGACATTATACTTAGCGATGATGGCTCTATCAGCGGCGTGATGGGGGCGTCGGGCAGTATGTATCACAGCCTCGCTGTGGTGTTGACGACCGGCACATTTTTAAGAGGCATGATCCATATTGGTCAGGACACCACCCCCGCTGGCCGTGTAGGTGAGCCCCCTGCCCTCGGTCTGGCCAACACCCTGTCTAAATTTGGGTTCTCACTTGGTCGCCTGAAAACCGGCACCCCTGCCCGTCTGGACGGACGCACGATAAACTGGGCCGCTACCACCGCTCAGCCCGGCGATAACCCTCCTGTACCTTTTTCCTATCTGAACCATACGATTACCGTACCGCAAATTGACTGTCACATTACCCGCACGACGGAAGCCACCCATCATATTATCCGTGAGAATCTTGGCTTATCTGCCATGTATTCCGGTAATATCACAGGGCGCGGACCCCGTTACTGCCCTTCGATTGAGGATAAAATCACCCGCTTTGCTGATAAAGATTCCCACCAGATCTTTCTGGAACCGGAGGGTTTGAATACCCACATTGTCTATCCCAATGGCATCTCAACGTCCCTGCCGGAACATGTGCAACATGCCATGATTGCGACTATTCCTGGCCTTGAACGTGCTACGATCATACGTCCGGGTTATGCCATCGAATATGATTATGTGGATGCGAGGGAGCTGCACATCACCCTAGAGACAAAGAAGATTTCCGGTCTGTTTCTGGCCGGACAAATTAATGGCACAACAGGGTATGAAGAAGCCGGGGCGCAGGGTCTCATCGCCGGAGCCAATGCCGCACTTAAACATCGCGGGCACAGATTTACCCTGCGTCGCTCGGATGCCTTTATGGGTGTGATGATTGATGATCTCACCACGCATGGCGTGAGTGAACCCTACCGTATGTTTACATCCCGGGCCGAATACCGGCTTAGCCTGCGGGCCGATAATGCTGACCGGCGACTCACTCCACTGGGTATAGAGGCTGGGCTTGTATCAGACACCCGGAAACAGGTGTTTGAGAGAAAACGCACAGCAATCAACACCGCCACTACATTACTACTGTCTCTGACTCTTACCCCACACCAGTTGGCAGAACACGGCGTGGCCATTACCCAGGATGGTGTACGCCGTAATTGTTTTCAATTGTTACACCAGCCAGGTGTTACACGGGAGATGCTCAGTGAATTTTACCCGGATATCCGTCAGATTAAAGATCGTCTCTGGCCTGATGTGATGACAGACGCACTTTACGAGGGGTATCTTGATCGACAGCAACGCGATATTGAGGCCTTCAATAAAGACGAAAACATCACCATTCCTGTCGGCATTGATTATGAATCGATGCCCGCGCTATCACGTGAAATGCGTGACCTGCTCTCGCGCCACACCCCTGCCACACTGGGTGCAGCGGCCCGGCTTCCCGGTATGACCCCGGCAGCCCTGACCGCACTGATTGCCCACCTGAAACAACGGGGCGAATCACAGGCCGCATAATGATGCATCCGATTTTTTCAAATGTTTCACGTGAAACAATCGAAAGATTAGACACCTACGCCTCACTATTAACGCGCTGGCAGAAGCGGGTGAACCTGATTGGCCCGAATACCGTTGAGGACATCTGGACCCGCCATTTTGCCGACTCGCTACAACTGGCCCCCTATATTCCACACTCTCACAGCATCATCGTGGATATCGGTAGCGGCGCCGGATTTCCCGGTCTGGTGCTGGCCATCGCGGGGTTTGGCCATGTCCATATCGTCGAAAGCGATCTTAAAAAGATCGCTTTTTTAAAAGAGGTGGCACGGCAAACTGATGTTCCCGTTACACTTCACTCTGTAAGAGCAGAAACCCTTAGACTTCCGCAAGTTGATGTGTACACCTCAAGGGCTTGTGGTGGTCTGCCTAAATTACTCAATATGTTGGGGCCCCAATGTCAAAAAAATACGATTTGTCTCTTTCATAAAGGCAAAAATTATACTAAAGAATTACATGAAGTAGAGGACTGGGACTATGACCTGACCGTCCATCCCAGCCAGATAGCCGAGGGCAGTGTTATACTGCAACTGACACATATACGGCGGAGGTAAGCATATGAAGATCATCAGTGTCGTGAACCAAAAGGGTGGCGTTGGCAAAACCACTACGGCCGTCAATCTCGCTACGGCACTTGCCGCCGTTGACCAGCGCGTGCTGTTAGTGGACCTGGACCCACAAGGTAATGCGAGCACGGGTATCGGGATCGAACCCCATGCACGCAGCATTACATCCTATGACCTGCTGCTTGGCCATGCAACCGTTTCGGAGTCGAAGCAGTCTACGGAAATCCCGGGTCTGGATATCATTCCTTCCACCATTGATCTCTCCGGCGCTGAGATTGAGCTGGTTGCCACGGAAGCACGGGAAACACGCCTGAAAGAATATTTGCATGTAAGCGAAGAAGAATACGATTACGTGCTCGTAGATTGCCCACCCTCGCTGGGTCTGATCACGATCAATGCTCTGGTAGCCGCCCAGTCGGTCCTGATTCCGCTTCAGTGTGAATTTTATGCGCTGGAAGGGTTGAGCCATCTTCTCAAGACCATCAAGCTTGTACAGAAGAGCCTGAATCCATCACTTGAAATACAGGGCGTGGTACTGACCATGTATGATAGTCGCAATAAGCTTACCCGACACATTGAAGAGGATGTGAGGGAGTTTCTGGGTGAGACAGTCTACCAGACGGTCATACCCAGAAACGTTCGCATGTCGGAAGCCCCGTCTCACGGAAAGCCGGCTCTGGTATATGATATGCATTGCCGTGGCTCGAAAGCGTATCTTTCGTTAGCGCGCGAGCTATTACAGCGTGAGAATATTGTGATTTCCAATTTAACGACAGCAGCGTGAGGATAGGTCTATGAGCGCCGTACAAACCAAAGGTCTGGGAAAAGGCCTCTCCGTTTTAATCTCGGAAGAATACAGCAAATCCATTTCCAAGGAGGAGAAGGGGGCGGGGGGTGGCCCACAGCAATTAGGTGTGGATCGTATTGTTTCCGGTAAATTTCAACCCCGCAAACAATTTAGTGAGACATATCTGCAGGAACTGTCACAATCCATCAAGCATAATGGCCTGATGCAGCCAATCGTAGTACGCCCGATCAAAAATTCACAATACGAAATTATTGCAGGGGAGCGCCGCTGGCGTGCAGCTAAACTGGCAGGTATGCTGGAAGTGCCCGTGATTATTCGCGAGGTGGAAGACAGGCAGGCGCTGGAGCTGGCCCTGATAGAAAATATTCAGCGGCAGGATCTGACCCCGCTGGAAGAAGGCACGGGCTTTCAGCGGCTGATCGATGAATTTGGTCATACGCAGGAAGAGCTGTCCAAGGTAGTCGGCAAGAGCAGGAGTCATATCGCAAACCTGCTGCGTCTGCTTAGCCTCCCGGAAGCCATTAAGTCTCTGCTGAATGAAGGCGCACTGACCATGGGCCATGGCCGGGCGCTTCTGAATGCAGATAACCCCGAAGAGCTGGCCAAAGAAGTGGTGCGCCGCGGGCTGAATGTGCGCCAGACCGAGCATTTATGCCGTGGCGGCCTTGTGAAAGATGGCGAAACCCCAAACCCCACCCGCTCAATTCGCACAGCCCTTCAGCAACCGGCAGCGCAGGGATCAGGCGATAAAGATGCAGACACGCTGGCGCTCGAAGAAACCGTTTCCGAACAGCTGGGCATGCCGGTAGCCATCGAATCCTCCGGTCAGACGGGCCGGGTGGTCATTCGTTATGATTCTCTGAGCCAGCTTGATAATATTCTCAAGCGCCTTGGTGATAGTTTCTAGTACTCACAGCGTCACATGAAACAGTTTCATCTTCACCTGATTTCCGATTCTACCGGTGAAACGGTGAGTAGTGTGGCGCGGGCGGCGCTGGCACAATTTGAAACGGTGGAACCCGATGAGCATGTGTGGTCGCTGGTACGCACACCCGCACAACTTGAAAAAGTATTGCTTGCTGTGGAAGAGGAGCCGGGCGTGGTGCTCTACACGGTAGTCAACCAGACGCTTAGTGATACGATCAAACAGTTTTGCCACCAGCGTAATTTGCCCTGCATTCCTGTACTCTCACGCGTGGTCATGGAAATGGCCGCGTATCTGGGGGCGGAAGTATCGTCAGAGCCGGGCAGGCAGCACATACTTAGTGAGGATTATTTCTCCCGCGTAGAAGCCATGGAATTTACGCTCGCACATGATGACGGACAGGCGACATGGGATCTGGAAGAAGCGGATATCGTGGTGGTCGGGGTTTCCCGCACCTCAAAGTCACCCACCTGTGTCACCCTGGCCAACCGGGGCTACAAAGCAGCCAACATTCCGTTTGTGCATAATATCCCGCTACCGGAAAATCTGTTCAAACTGAAACGGCCCCTGATTGTCGGGTTGACTATCGGCCCGGATCGCTTAAAGCAGATTCGCCAGACACGTTTGCAATCCATCGATCAGCGCAGCGGGGAATCCAGCTATGCTGACCACGAGCAGATTATTGAAGAAGTGAAAGCATCCAAACGTCTGTTTCAAAAACATCGCTGGCCAAGTATTGATGTGACGCGGCGCTCCGTGGAAGAAACGGCAGCGAATATTATTACACTCTATCACAAACATTTAGAGAAGAGGCTCAGTCATGGCAGCACGCACGGGCAAGGCTAAACTCGCCGGAGTCATCGGCTTCCCTGTGGGGCATTCACTCTCACCTGCGCTTCATGAATATTGGTTGCGCACCTGTGACATTGACGGGGCGTATATCCCGCTTGCTGTACCAAGCGGTGCTTTTTCTGAGACACTTCGTGCACTCTCAACACTTGGATTTCAGGGCATCAATGTCACCATTCCTTATAAAGAACAGGCTTTTGAATCTGCATCTGAATGTGATGATGCCGCGACCATCACAGGCGCTGTCAATACACTTATTCGCAAGGCTGATGGTTCATGGTCGGGCAGTAACACCGATGTTAGTGGCTTTGTTGCGTCGCTGGAGCATCACGGCATTGAGAAAAATTCGGTAGAGAAAGCGCTTGTGCTTGGGGCAGGGGGTGCCGCCCGTGCCATTGTGGCGGGCCTTGCACAACTTGGGTGCCGGGACATCACGGTAAGCAACCGTACACCGGAACGCGCCGAACAGTTGTGCACAACCATTACGCCTCAAGTCACTGCATCGCTTCATACCGTCCTATGGGAGGAACGTGATGTTACACTGAGTGACACACAACTGCTTATTAATACCACCCAACTGGGCATGCAGGGACAGCCTGCGCTGGAACTGGATATCTCTGCCCTTCCCAGAGATGCTGCAGTGGTGGATATCATTTATAACCCGCTAGAGACACCATTATTAAAGGATGCGGCAGCCAGTGGTCATACCACTATTAACGGGCTGTGGATGTTGATCTATCAGGCTGTACCCGGCTTTGAGGCATGGTATGGCACCCGACCCGAGGTCACGCAGGAACTCTATGATTACCTCACATCACGGCTGGGCGTATGAAAATACTGGGACTCACAGGTGGCATTGCCACGGGTAAATCCACTGTATTGCGTATGTTTGCCAGACTCGGAGCGACAACCTATGACGCAGATGCTGCCGTTCATACCTTGCTTGCATCCGATACGACCACCATCGCTGCCGTCCGATCTGCTTTTCCGGAACTTTCCGGGAAAGGGGGCGTCAATCGGAAGCAACTTGGCAGCATTGTGTTTCAGGACACTGAAAAACTTGATGTTCTGGAGTCCATCCTGCACCCACGCATTAGGGTTATGGAAACAAAAATGCGGCGACGCTATCGTATAATGGGTGTGCACTGTATGGTGTGTGATATTCCGCTGCTCTTTGAAACGGAGGCAGAAGCGCGATTTGACGCTGTGGTGACCACTGCTGTGTCCCCAAGTCTGCAACGATCACGCACCATGGCCCGGCCCGGCATGACGCCGGAGCGTTACGAACAGATTATCGCCGAACAGATGCCGACGCATGAAAAAATCCGGCGCGCGGATTATATCGTTCACACCGGGCTCGGTTTAGCCTATAGCATGGAACAGGTGAAACGCATTATGCAGGAGGTGCTGGGTGACACGCGAAATCGCACTTGATACGGAGACCACCGGCCTCGACCCGGAATCCGGCCATCGTATCGTGGAGATTGGCTGTGTGGAAATGTGGGGCAGGGTGCGCACGGGCAAGGTGTTCCATACCTACATCAACCCGGAACGCGATATGCCGCCTGAGGCAGAGCGTGTCCATGGCCTCTCTGCCGAATTTCTCTCAGACAAGCCGCTGTTTAACGCCATCGCCACGGATTTTCTTGCCTTTATCGGTGACGCGCCGCTGGTGATTCATAATGCGGCTTTTGACATGAAATTTCTCAATTATGAACTGAAATCTCTCGGCATTGCGGCGATCCCGATGGAACAAACCATTGATACGGTACAGATTGCGCGGCAGAAATTCCCCGGTTCCCCGGCAAATCTCGATGCACTCTGCCGCCGCTTCAATATTGACCTGTCGGTACGCACCAAACATGGCGCATTGCTGGATGCTGAATTACTGGCCGATGTCTATCTGGAGTTAATGGGCGGCAGGCAGGCCGGGCTGGCACTGGATAGCAGACCGGAACAAGAGAATGAAGAAACTGTGATTGAAGCGGAAGCCGTTGAGATTACTTACCGGGCATTCTCTCCCAGTGAAGCGGAACGTGCAGCACATAAGGCCTTTCTGGAGTCCCTTAAAAACCCGATCTGGCATACATATACTGATACATCAGTCAGCAGCTATAATCATTCCAATTAACATTTTCTTATGTTATAGATTTGGTTATGACCTAT
>CAYMGS010000006.1:0-11091 GCA_964390025.1 uncultured Rickettsiales bacterium
AAGCGCATGAATGCGCTTTTTCTGGGCGGTTCCGGCAAACGGTTGAGACCATATTTCTGTATATGTGATGACGCCTGCTGCTCCGACAACCCATCAGGTGAACTGCCGAGCGCTTTCAGCACCTCATCACCCTTTTGTACGTGCCAGCTTTTTTTATCAGGCTCCAACGTAGAGGCGTTTTCCATATGAGTCCCTATGCCTCATATGCCCTGACCGGCGACACAAACCCTTGCGGCTTTAGCGCCATGAGTGAGCATCCAAGCTTCTGCAAAACATTTTCTGCTGTATTACCGATCATAAAGCCGGGAATCTTCGTCCGGGCAACGGTTCCCATAACCAAAATGTCGATTTTGTTCTTTTCAACAAAACGCGGTATCTGTTCATCAGCCTTGCCACGTAAATGGTGTATATGCTGTGTGCCAACAATACCGCTTGATTCAATCAGCTGCTCCAATGCCGCGTGATGCAGATTTTGTGCGCCTAATACAGCTTCAGCAATCTCTTCATCGGACGTTTTAACCCATATATTATTATGCAAATAATCTTCAAAAATGTAATCCCAGCAGGAAATGATGTGCAGTTCACCACTGCAACTGTCAGCGAGTGACCGTGCAAGTTCAAGCATACGCCGCGATAGCGCCTCAGCAGCGGGCTCCGTTGCCTCCGGATCAATCGCTACCGCAACATTTATTGCGTGACGCGACCGACTGATCGGGCGGCACAGCCACACAGGTGTTGGGCATTTGCGTAGTAAATCCATATCAATAGCCTTAAACCCGGTTTTTTTCTCACGTGGTTCTGCTTCCTTAATCACCAGGTCATGTTCATGCTGCAATACATGCTGGATGATCTTATTTGCAGGGGTTTTATCAATAGCCAGCTCTATTTTAATATCCACCGAACCCTCTGCCATTCTGATAGCCTCTTTCGTGGTTTTAATCGAAGCCTCTACCTCTGCTATCAACGCATCTTCGTATTTCTTCTGATACTCGGGGAACTCTTTGGGAAATGCCGGCGCCACAATGAGCACGGTAAGCGGCGCCTCATTGTTTCGCGCGAGACTCAATGCCTGCTTCAGCCCTTCGGTTTCATCGGCCGTTCCATGGCTAACATAAAGTAAATTGTGATAATGCCGCATGTATTTACCTTTCGTGCTGGCTGTATGCTTACTCTCGTTTATAAACATAAAAGACGTGTTTGAGAATTGATTTCGATCAATGAAGAATATTGAGACTAAATAACATAAGATAGGCTATGTTAAGCGCATCATTTTATCTTTTATAAGAAGTGACAGCACACCCAGAGTCACCATAGCAGTGGTATGGAACCGGATTCAGAACAAAACATTACATGATGTAAAATACGAGTATGCATTCCGCACTTCCACACGACGCATAATTGGTACAAATATTGATTTTTTATACATGGGCATTCAATGTATGGAGCATATAGTAGCAGGTTTTAAATTATGATCGATTCCATCACAAAATTAATGATTGCAGCGGCTGTCGGCAGTATTCCGCTGCATGCCTTTGCCGCGTCCCCTGTTGGCAATGTCGGAACGGCCATAGTCGATGCCGGAGCACTTTCCGCAGAATGGCGCGGCGGTTACTCATGGGATGAATCCGGCAGCAGTACTGACAGACGCCTGCGCATGCGTGAGCATGTTGATTATGGATTTAACGACTGGTATGCGGCCCGTCTGGTTGTCTCTCAGGACAAACGGAACGGGGATAATCTGGAACATGGCTCTTTTACCTTCGAGAATCGTTTTCAACTCATAGAGCGTCGTACACATGGGTGGGACGGAGGTGTCCGTCTGATGTACGGGCACAGCGATGGCGATAAAACGCCTCACGAACTGGATTTCAGGTTAATGGCGCAAGTGCCGTTTGGTGAAAATGACGAATGGGAATATCGCCACAATACAGTACTTGAACATGATATAGGCGAAAACAGCCGCCACGGTGTGGCACTGGAATTTCGCAATCAGGTGACCAAGGTCGTTGCGGCTCCTGACTTTCTCAAAAAACTCAGAGTTGGCATAGAAATGTTCAATGATTTTGGCCGCCTGCGTGATACCCGTGGTTTTGACTCGCAGGATCACCAGATCGGACCCGTTATAAAGGGTTATCTGGATAATGGTTTTTATTTTCAGACCGGCTACCGTGCAGGTCTTTCCGATGGCAGCAACGACCATTTGGTGAAGCTTTTTATTGGCAAAAGCTTCTGATGGTCTCAGAGCGCGATGATGTAAATATGTACTGCTTACCATAACTTCATGAAACTGTCATACACGTGCCCCGTAAACACAATTATAGTGCCCGCCAGAGGGAGTGAGGGCTATGGGGAGTACGCTTTCAGACAAGGCATCGCCATTTATACGTGATATTACGGAAGAATCCGGCTTTAGTCAGGATGACCTGAGGCGCATGTATGAATCCGGAATCCGGTTCTCCGACTCAGAAACGACAGGCCTGAACCGTGATGTTAATGGTTTGACCGAGTTTGCTTCCATTAAGGCCGTGCCAGAGAATGGCGCCTATCGTCTCAAATTATTTCAGGCACATATTCTGCCCGTAAATCCCCTGTATCAGGGGTATCTTGAACGTTGTCGACATGCGACTGAAACAGGTGCGGAGCATCCTCCCTATGACATGAGCCTGTACGAATATGATGTCGACACACAAGCGTTGGCAGTGACGGGCACAAAATTGCTTCGGGAAACAGTAGACGGGCCTATCACGGGCATGACCGTAGACGATACACCGCTAGACAACGCAAAGCCTTTCTATGAAGTCTCTGATGCATTGATCGCTTTTATGCGTGAAGATCTGCCAGCAGATACAGCAATTAACGACATCTATTTCAATGCACCATTTGATAAACCGTTTCTGGCTCAAATGTATCGCGATGTGGAAACGTGGAAAGCAATTGAGCAGCATGATGACAAAGATGTCGCGGCTCAATACGGCTCTTATCGTGAAATGCGCACCCAAACATCACCGGACAGCGTTACGGAAAAGCTGGGACTGAACAATTCAGCACGCTGGCGTTGTTTGATGTATGGTTTTCTGCATCATCAGGGGTTTGCGGCAAGCAACACGCTGGATGATGCGTATCGAAAACTTGTGGATCCTTCACATATTAAGCGGGGGGATCATGCTGCCGTTGAAGACATTTTGATGGAAGCACGGGTTGGGCTTAAACTTATGGATCACATGGACGGGATCCCAACCATGGCCCAGCTATATCAGAGTATATTTGACCGGGCGGATAAGCGTATCAGAATCATGGAAGCTCCTCCACGCGATCATAAAGGAGCTGCTGTGCAGGGCGATATCTTTGTCCAATTCCCTGCAGCAGCTGACAAACTCAAAGGGCGTGCAAAAAAATACTGGGATTTTCTTGCCGAGTTTTCCGAGGCAAAACAACGCAATTCACGCGTTCCCAATCATATTCTTGATCTGGATCCGGCTGCAGGCAGCGTGACCATTAGTGCGGAACGCAAAATGCCAATCAGCCTGAATCTGTTACGCAAGCTCATGGTATATGAGCGCATGCTGGGCACCAAAGATGATAAAGGGAAGGCCCTCTTTACCTATCTGGCACCGTTTGACTCTACAGGAAACCGTGTGGATGTCGGGCTGTATGAACCGGCAGAAACCCGAAGGAAAGCAACCACCGTTGAAGATGTGCATTTTGGCTCCCTGCGCGCCAATCTGGAATATTTCAAACGCCATCCGGATACGCTAAAGGAAGATCTTCAGCTCATCAGCACATTGCGGGAACATGACCGCAAAATTGGCATGTGCGTATTTAGTGAGCATAACGGACGCAGCCAACTGAAGCTTCGGGGTCATTTGCGCGCTTTAGGCGATGTTACTTTTACTCTTCCGCCCGGCGAGTCTCCCGGCCAGCATCGTGAACGTATCATGAAGGACGCAGACTTCCTCATACGTATCGGTCTGATTCCATCTGCAGAAGGACTGGATGCATACGCCGGAGACGATGAGCAGGCAGAAGAAGAGAATTATGGGCAGGAGGAACTGCTAGATTCTCAGGATATTGGATCGGCCCAGAGTGCCGCCACTACAATTATCCATACTGCCGTAGACTTAAAAGAGAACGATCAGCTGACACTGCAACTCTCGCCTTTAATGTTTCATGTGATCGCACATCTGCGCCATTTTGACCCTGACTTATATAAAGATGGGATATGGAACGTCGGCAATATTGGTGATGTGCAGGTAAAATATGATGAGGAGAAAAAGAGCTATGCGCTGACAGGGAGTGAGACGGCATTTTGCAAAAGCGAACTGGATACCCAAATTCGTGATTTAACATGGCTCTTATACCGTCTGGAGCGTGTGCCCAACAGCAGACAGGTCAGTATTGTACCGGCACCCAAGCCTTATGACCCACACAGCATCATGGCAGATATCATACAGGAACCGGCAACATCTGCTCAGGCTCTGGAACTATTAACGCGTGCCAAAGTGCCGTTTAAGGCATACCCCGACCACATACGGCTGGACTTCACTCAATTACTGGCCACGTCATATGGCTGGTCACAACGGATGAGTGAGATCCAGAAAGAAATGAAAAAAAATGCGGCAAAATTACCGTCAATGCGGGAACCGCCACCCCCTAAAATCACCAGCCTGCATAAGGCGTTGATGCATCATACAATTCAATCCATTGAATCCGATGACCGTGGACGCTTATATATTAATGACGAACATCACCACCACTACCCACTTGATTATGATAGTGAATCAGTTGATATTCGCGTGCGTGACAACGGGCAACTACATGCTGAGCGCAAAGGTTTTGCGGGAGCGCAACGTGCAGATATATTGCATTCTGACGACAGGTTACATGTTCAAACCACACCGCTAATGGCAGCACTAATTCGCGCTGAACTTGAGAGTCAGGGCTGCGAACAACCAGCACATACCGCCTCTGCAAATGGTACAGAAACACTCTTTTTCAATCATCGTGATGAAACGATGATTGAAAACAGCATTGAAACCGCGAGAGATATTATAGTAGGACTTCAACGGCTTGGCGGCGGGAAACGGCTTCAGAATACGTTATATCTGGATGGAGATACACTGGTTATGCATGTGCCCAGAATCCAGGTATTGAAGGATGAGCAGCATTCGCAGTTAACCTACCTGGATAGTAAGCTGGGCAAACGAGAACTTACAACACTGGCTGGCAGCACGCATGCTCTGATGAAGCGAATAGGTGCTCATGATCGCCGCCGTTATGATCTGACAGCACTGTCTTCCCAAATGAGTACATATAAGGATACTCAGCGCATTGTGGAGCTATCCAGAGAATTAAGCGATACACTGCATGATAATAATGCCGTACCCAGCAGCACACATGATATAACCTCCTTTCAGGAAGAACATGCAAATTTTGGTATGTTGCTGCATGAGGTTGCAGATGCATTAGATAAAATCGGTGAAGATAGTGCTGACGCACCAGGTGCACAATATTTTGCACGAATCAAGCAGATAAAGGCAACATTAGCGCGTCTGAGCGATGGGCTGGAAAGATTTGATGGCACATTGCTCAGCACCATATCATCGATGGATGGAAAGAAAGGACAGCCTTCTGTCTATCGTATTCTTGCAAATACTAAATTACAGGCCCTGAGCCGTTTT
The DNA here is from genome assembly GCA_964390025.1 of uncultured Rickettsiales bacterium. Classification (GTDB taxonomy): domain Bacteria; phylum Pseudomonadota; class Alphaproteobacteria; order Rickettsiales; family UBA998; genus CAYMGS01. The sequence continues at coordinate 5,679 of CAYMGS010000006.1, forward strand.
GCCAATGACGCGCTGTCACTTACCGATGACCCTGACCAGTATGATTCTATTCTGTCTGCAATGCAGGAAGGGTATGAGCTGGATAAACGCTATGACTTCCAGTTGCATCATAGTGGTCTGGATATGAAGGCCCTGCCTCAGGCCACAGCCAAACTGCAACTGTGGGAGCATGAAATCAGGGCATTGCTGCAGCGGGATGAAGAGCTGCGTAGTACACATACGTCAGGCAAAATAAATGATGAGAGTCACGAGTCCCCAACCATAAAGGACCCTGAGAAGATACTACAAAAAGCATACTATACCGCCGCTATCCGGTTACTTTCCTCATGGCGTCCTGATCATCCGAAAGACACGCATAAACTTGAGAAAGCGGAATGGATGTTATCCAGAGCTTCTCATGGAAATGAGAAACTCGCTTCCTTAATTGAACCGGTCATTGCTGCTTTTCGGCATGCTGACACCTCTGACCGCCAGCACCTGATTGAAAATTACGGCCAATACCCGGCTGATCTTGCTCTGCTGGGCAGGCACAAAATAAGTGCGAGGGATTTGCTTGCAGAACTGAATAAAGAAGCAGATACACATGTTGAGGAAGAGCTGCAAAAGCAGCTCCTGAAGGTAGCCAGAGCACATATGACCATGGCTACACAGGCTGAGAATGAAGGCGTGCGTGACAAAGTTACGCGCCACCTTGGGCTTGCACGTGAGGCATTGAGGCATGCAGGTAAAAGCCCCGACGACATTACCGTATTGATGGAGAAAAAATACAAAACAGATTCTGAGTCAGTTGCCAGAGCTATCAATACATTAGCGCCACCTGAAAAAAAAGGAACCGGCAACAAGATTGATACACTGGCAGATTTGCTGGCTCGTTTTCATGAAAATCCTCAGGAGCACCTGGCACAGGCACAGGCATTAATCAGAGAAAAATACATTAAGAAAAACAAGACCTATCTGAATACTTTGCAAACCGATATAGGTGGCAAATACGATGCACTAAAAACGCGCCGAACAGCGCTTACTCGCGCTCAGAAAATTTCCTCCGCCCTTGAAGAGAGTGTACATGTAAAACATCATGTTGCCGATTATCTTCAGCAGGTCATCGCTATTATGGCAACGCCGGATCAGGCACAAAACATGGCATCCGTTGCAGGCATATTACGTGATGCGGAAGCCGAGCTGGATGCCCAGTCACTAAAGCTTCAGATGCTTCATGTCCGGGATCACCTACATACAGCAACAGAGCAAAGTGCGGCACAGTGGCTGAATGGACAAGGCATTAATTTTGAAAAAGAATCAGCGCCAGACGGCGAAGGTACAACCATACGCATTCCCATGCATGAAATACTGCAGAAGAAGGCCGTATTCGAAAATATTTCAGCCGTGAGGCGATCCGCTGAAGCAGAACCAGTCATACCTGACGAAGGAGAGACACATATGAGTGAGACGTCACCAGATCACATAAGTAGCGATGATCCCGGTCATCCGGATGAACGAATGCCACTGGACGTGTTTCTTTGTCGTTTAAGAACGCTTGAAGAAGAAGGACTGGTCGAAGGTTATCATGGAAAAACTGAGAAAACGCTGGTTCTACCCTCTGGTGATGATACGGCCGCCCGCAACCAGGCATATAAACGCATCCGCGAAGTGATGGAGGCCCCCTACTGGCGGGAATATATCCCCGGGGGAGAAATAATTGATCACCATATTACGATGCCGGATGTAACGGACGGAAAAAACGTGAGTATCCCGGTATGTGAGAGTCACACCGTACCTATTGATCTGAGACCTCACTATGGCAAGGAACTGGAACAGGATAATGCTCTCATTAAAGCACTGATAACAATAGCCGGTTTAGATTTCCCCCACACCACCGAAAATGCTGTTGTCTCAACGATGCGCATCAACAACGATGCCGCTCAATTAATCGGGCCATATATATCAGAGATTAAAGATATATTGCGCTTACAAAAACCGCTGACACTTATGAATCATGATGATGGCGGGGTCACCTTATCTATTGCAAAAGAGGATGTAGACCGCTTAACCAACCCCTTACCTATGCTAATGGTTTCTTTACAATGGAATGAGCCTGGCCCTTCAACACAGTGGCAATCCATCGTTGGAGACGCATATTCCAGAAGAGATTATGATATTTCAAGCTGGATGCGCAAAGAACCTCAGGGCAAAGAGTACCGTTTTGCTGTTGTTGAAGGAGAACTGGCAACACAGTTTGAAGCGTTACTGGAAATTTCAAAAAAACATGGTCTGACATTTGCCCATGATCCATTAATCAGCGTTTCCAAAGGTCTGGGGCAGGTGCCATCGGCACTGATCCTCATGCGCAAGGAAGACCTGAAGCAGCTGGAGGAAATGAAGGAAACATTGTCACGAGCAGAACGTTTCCGTACAAGAGGTGACGTAACGTTACACCGCTGATCTGGAATGTTCACTACCTCGCCCGGCAACTTCACGTTGAAAAGTCATAGGGTCTCTGGGCTGGATATGTGGTGCCGCATAATGAAGATGCGCTGCCTGCGCAAAACATCGGGCTACAGAAGGTGCACGCAACATCTGTATTTGCGATGTATGATGTAAGGTGTGATTCATTCTCACACTGAGCTCTTCCTGAATTGATGTCGCGTCATCAAACACCTCGGCATGATGACGCATCATTAGCTCACCAAGTTCAGGCTGGCCTGTTTCAGGGTTAATACGCAACTGTTTGTCCTCCGAACATATCCAGACTCTTGCTTCAGGATGAGCCTCTGCCGCCATTAACGCAGCCTCTATGGTGGAAAACTCCCCACCATCCATTTTCATAATCCGCCGTTCGATATGTGCCGATGCGAACAGGCTCGCAAATACGGGATTGAGAAAGTTACTTTCCGTATCCTGGCCTTCGTCCTTCTCGTGCAATATTTTATGCCATTTGCGATAATGCCGGTTTGAAAAATCTTTTTCGGCCTCAAGTAGTAATAGCGGACTGACTCCTGCTTCAAGGGCATATTGTCTGATTTCCGGGGCTTTACCATGTTCCAGTTTAACGGCAGGAAACAACATCGCCTCCAGTATGCGATGTATTTTCGTATCTCCGCGGCCCTGGTCCAGTTGGCAACGGCATTCCTGCAACAATTCCCGGGCATTAAATTGCCAGTAAGGGTGACCATTAATCAGATGTGCCTGCTGCGTTTCATTTGCCATCCACCCTATAGAGGTTTTCCCCTGTCGTGAGCTAAATCCCTCCTGCTTAACATAAATCGTCGGATTATCTTTATGCCCAATAGGGAAACTAACAATAATCTCCTCGCCCTTGGTACGGTATTCCTCAAATTGAGGATTGCCAGGATTGCGGATCATGGCACGTGATTGACGGCATACATCAAAAAACTGCTCAAAACTCATAATGCCGCTGATCGTCGCCTCACTCAGCACTTTCTCGTAAGGCACCCCTGCAGCTATATCTGTAGTAACGGGCTGATTCCTGTTTTGCGGTAAACAGTTACTGCGAAAATTTTCCTGATGCCTGTGACAGACATTCTGCAAATTCTCATAATTGAGCAGCTTATCCAGTAAGGGCAATTCTGTATCAGAGAACAGATCGCGAATATGTCTCAGTTCCTTTATGGTAAGTGCGCGTTCATAAAAACCTTGTGCTTTCAGGATGCCGCTCAAACCCTTAATCTGGTCATATCCGTTATCCAGATGTGTATTATAATGCAGCGCTTCTGCTATGCGTTTAACACTCTCTTCATCGTTTGGAACAATACCGCTTTGCAGGTAATGTTCGATCAGCATCTTGCCATGACCGATAGACTCCTGAAGTGTGTAACGGTCTCGTATCGCCGGGTCCCGGTTGTACCTGAGAGACGGAGCTACAGCTGGCAACAGTGCGTTATCTTCAATAAATCCCAGTGTAACGAGTTTCTCATTCTGGGCACTGGCGATATTTTTGACAGACTCTTTTTTTTCATGATCGATGATGCCATGACCTTCCAGCACTTTCAGAAAATCACCGATCGTGTAGAAACGGTTCTTTGGATATAGGAACGTTTCATCTTTATCCATGCGCTTGCGGTATTCCTGTTCATTGATATACCCCATCAAAAACATTTGCCCGGCATGGACTCTGAGGTTTCGGTAGTCAAAATCGTCCCCCAAAATATTCATGGTATCATCAAAGTTCAGCCGATAATGCTGTATAGCCTCTCCATTACCCTGATTGGGACATATCATCGCGTGTTCGGACTGTACTTTGTTGCTGTAACGAGTGCCCATACGGGTGAACATAACGTCTTCCGGATGATTGGCAGCATAGCTCAGTATGGTGCGTATTTGCTGAGCTAATGCGCCCCGATTGTAGCCACTTTCTGCGCTGCCTGTCCGAGCACTGATTCTGACATACGACTCAATTATATCCTTTTTCTGCGTATCATCCTGCGCTTCTGCAATGGATTGGAAGAAGCATTCTTTTAATACTGAAGGTAATATACCCGTAAGTTCATAAATGACCTGATCCGATAAAATGACACGTGAAAACAGGGCTTTCTCAGGTGGTGACACCAATCCTTCCAGTATTTCTGCACGTCCATTAAAACTTTTCATCAATGCTATGGCAGAACTGGTTTCCAGCACAAGAATTTGCGTAGGTCGCTGTGCAGAGTATTCATTCATGCTTAACGTTCCAGTGATGCCTGAAAATCAGAGTTGTGTCTGTGGCTTGACGCAAAACCAATCGCATCCATGTTTCCAACCATATTGTGGACTGCCTCTGTGCCAGCAACGTAATGCTCTGCAAGCGTCTCAATCCGCCCCCCCATCAAACGGGGTGTAGTGGCATCATCGGGTGCGAGAGTGATTATGGCCGGAGGCATGAAATGTCCGGTTTTGACCATATCGGATGCTTGTTGATAGAGTGCTTTTAACACTCCTTTGGTACGGAGCCTTGCGCGTTCACCAAGTATATTCGCCTGATGTGAGATATGCTCAGCCACAAGCAGGTCTGTAGAATTATTTTGTAAAGCATCGTTGGCAATGGGAAACTGTGTAGGATTGATCTGATCCAGAAACCCGCGTGCACTTTCATACACCCACGATGCTGTACTTCGTGCTAATGCGCGCGTCACAGGGTCAGGAGTATGCTCAAACAACTCAGGCAAGTCGCCTTCTGCGCGGCGCATGCCATAAACAGATAATGGCTGAGCACTTTCTGCTAACGTTTGTATTGCATCACCCTCAGCCCCGTTTGTTGCACGTTTATCGGTAGCCCCGAAACGAAAAATATGGCGATTGCCCTGATTATGTTCGATGGTTTTGACAAATGTCCTGAGAAACCCGCATTCCTCCGGTGTATATTCGGGTGTATCCTTACAGTCTGCTGGTAACGGCGGTGCGTCTGATTCAACCATATCCC
>CAYMGS010000006.1:11101-17606 GCA_964390025.1 uncultured Rickettsiales bacterium
GGCCGCATCGCGCAGTGTCTTTGTGCGGTCAAAAAACTCCTGAGGCATCCCGTCTTCAATTGCTTTCATGGCCATCTCAAGTGAACGCTGTAACACCAGACGTTCCATGGCGTGTTTATCCACTTTGTTCATGTCGTGCGCTTTTTGAAAAACGGTGTCAAACTCGCCCAGCATTTCTCCACAATCGTGGATAAGGAGACCGCGCGCCGCCGTTTGAAACAGATCACGCGTTAAAAACGCATGCTCACCTGTGGGACGTCCGTCTACATCAAGTAAAGGCTGATGATACTCACCGGACTCCTCTTTGGCTCGCATACCGGTGATTTCGGATCCGTCTCGTGTTTGCAGAATTGTGGCGTCCTCAAATACGCGTCTCAGATCATTCACACATTGCAGGGTATGCGTAGCGGTGTTTTCACCTTTGACCCTGTCCATACGTGGCTCGCCACCAAAACGGTTAGTGGCACTGAGTGATGTCATCAGCATGCTCATTAACTGCCGATCCGTACCATCAAGCCCGATGTTGTATAGCCCGTTTAGCTCTTCTATCGCTGCGGTGTAGTCATGGCCGGACACTTCGTGTCCACCGTAAGAGGCTACGATTTTTTTACCGGCATCACTTAAACGTCGCATGATTGATTCCCCCCTGTGAAAATTTCCTCGGATATGAGCATAGTTATCCCTCTCGATGTAAACAATCCCCTGGTTGATTTGTTCATATAATTGTCATCGCACCTTCATACGATTGTCACATTTCGAAACAAGTATGCACGCGGGAGGAAATGATAATGAACGAGGAAATGACGGAAAGGCATGTGTCCGCGCGAGGGCATCGCTGGGCCATACGTCCGGCGGGCAGTGCAAGCAGGCAAATACTAACCGGACTAAAACAGGGAGAAAGCAGCCTTTCTCCCGATCATCAACTGGGCTCTGACCTGTCAGTTTTAGCTAATATACTGGCTCAGCGCGATTTTCAGCCATCTGAAGCAGGTCAGTTTCTGGCACCTTATGATTATCGCTTTTTTCATGAGCATGTATTTCCTGAGCTTTTGGAACTGGACGATCTGAAGCCTGCCATTACACGTCTTGCAGATGCCGTGGAGAAAGGTCAAAAAATTGGCATCTCCAGTGACTACGATTGTGACGGCAACTGTTCACTGGCACTGATGCGTCGTACCTTGCGCGCCTGCGGAGTGGATGTAGAGCATGATGTTGTTTCTCATATCCCAAACCGTAAACGCGAGGGATATGGAGTCAATGTGGGCAGCGTACGTCAAATGAAGGAGCAGGGGGTACAGCTTTTGCTAACCCTGGATAACGGCACTGTAGCGCATACCGCGATCGCAGAAGCAGTACAATTGCTGAAAACAGATGATGATCCGGACACCAGAAATGTCATTATTGTCGATCACCACCCAAATTCCGAAGGACAGGCGCTTCCGGAACAGGCACTGATCGTCAATCCACACCGGCAACCTCCTCCGGCTGACCCTAAAGCACAAACAGCAAAATCACTGAGCAATGATCTGGCAGCTGTGGGATTAACATATGTATTATGTCAGGGCGTGGTAGATGAATTACAGGCACGTGGTTGGTTCTCGAAAAAAGGTTTACAGTTACCGGATATGCGCAAGCATTTAGGGGTGGTGGCGCTGGCCTCCGTCGCCGATGTGGTAAAACTGGGATCACCGTTATCACGCATGATGCTGAGTGAAGGATTGCGCGTGATGAATCATGAAGAAGACCCTGCCCTTGCCCGGTTATGTGAAAGTGCCGGATGCGATATTGGCAGCATAGACAGCGAGATACTGGCGTTTCGACTGGGGCCGATTATCAACGCTTCCGGCCGCATGGCCGACTCTATCGGCTGGCGCATGCTGTCACTGAAACCGGAGGAAATCCATATTCCTTCCAGATCAGCCGATTTTGTGACAGCCATTCGGCATAATGAAGCCCGTAAAGATAAGGAAGCGGAATTATTACTTAAGCTTGAACCCGAAATACAGGCACACATACACGATCCGGTGCTGGTGCTTCCCATTGCTGAAGAGGGATATGAAGGGGTCGTCGGGATTGTCGCCAGCCGGGTCATGGAGCGAACAGGCAAACCAGCGATTGTGCTTTCGCAACTGCAACGGGACGATGGGTCGCACATCTATGTCGGATCAGCCCGCAGCCCAAAATATGAGCAGGCAGATGGGTCCTTGAAAGTCTGCGATATTGGAACACAGTTGAGGCATTTACAAAGCAACGGCGTCCTGATCAAAGGTGGCGGACATCCCTTTGCCGGAGGCTGTAGTCTGGAAGAACATCGTATTACCGAATTCCGACAGGCAATAAACGCAGCATTAGGGGAAAAGGTAAAGGCTTTCTCTCAGCATCAGGTCACGCCGATTGCAGGGGTTCTTGATATAAGCCGCCTACCCCTGACCGGTGAAATATTTAAAGATGCCCACCTGCGCGATCTGACAGCCCATAGCTGGATAGAGAGGCACCCACGCGGGGAGAAATCGTTGATAGAATGGATGGAAACACTGGCAGGTAAGCATAACAAAGCAACTCTGGAAACCATTGCCTGTACATATTTAGATCAACCGGAGAAGGCCTTTGCAGAATTACTGGCTCAAAACACGGGGCGAGCACGGAGCCAGGGGCTGAAGATATTATCAGAAATGAAGGATACAAGGCCGGGCGTCTCAACGCTGATATCTTTACGCCTCAATGCACTCTCATGGGCGATTGATGCTATGGGCCCTTATGGAGAAGGCAACCCGAAGCCACTCTTTATCATACCGAATATGTATATTGATCACATGCGGTTTATGGGAAGGAATGAACAGGGAGAGGCAACGCAAAGGCATTTTAGGATGACGCTGCGATCTGCTGATAATCCGGCACTGCATCTGTCCGCAGTTGCTTATCATGCTGGTGGCACGCATCTTGGCGAAGAAATACTTGCCATGAATAATGAGCATAAGCCCATCCATGCTCTGGCCAGTATCGGACGCAACAAAGGAGGCGGTATTACACTACAGATTCAGGACATTATACCTGAAGCGCCGAACCTGGAACAGGTTGTGGGCAAAGCGGGCCTGACAATGAATCCACTGGCACCGCTTTACCAGACCAGAGAACATACACGATAGAATTTACACACCCCTTAACAGATGCGTTAAACAGCGACATGGGATTTTGGACAGATAAATATGCATCGCATCACGATCACCTGAAAGTAAGGCGTGATTTACCTACAGATGTGCCCATCAAACACTCTGGTGAAGTAATCGAATTTGAATTAGGGCGGGCCACACGCTTTGCAAAGCTGAGTGAGCTTGTGTACCAGGCCCCCTATGAAATGGGCCACAAAGAGAAATCTCAGGCGAAGAAACGAAACGAGCAAAGAAACGGCAAGGCAAATCAGACTTTTAAAGCGTGTGCGCATGAGTTGGGATATCACATCGTGGCATGCGTATCGACCGAAAGCATCAATGCGGCAGTCTTTGCTAATGACAACGGTATCGTTGTCGCTTTTCGCGGTACAGATACAGATCTGGATAATGTTGGTCGTCCTTTTCTATATCAGCAAAACCCGTGTGATTATCATGGTAAAGTACAACACAGCACCCTTGCCGAATTGCAAAAACCTATCCTGCCGCACTACTCCAGACTACCGTTTAAACCAGCACAGAGCGTCACCTTACAGCAGGCAATTGAACAGATTGTTCTGGGACATCTTAGTGCACATCCCCAAAAGCCGCTTTACTTTACCGGCCACTCATTTGGAGGCAATCTTACCTGTGTCTCGGCCGCAGAATTATTAGCTCATGACCCGGACTGTACAATCGAAGGCATATATTCCTTCGGTCAGCTCAGGGTTGGAGATGCTGATTTTGCAAAAGCGCTGAATGAAGAACCACGGATTCATCATTATTTTCGTATCGTGACGCCCGGCGATATGTTTGTTCTGCGTCCTGCCAAATATGCGCCGGGGCGCAATGAAAAACCATCGCCTGACGCAACACCTGTCTATAAACACGCAGGAGAGCCCATTATCATTACCAGTGATACTATCATTCGGCGCAGTTCAACCAAAAACATAAGGAAGGAACAGGGCACAAAGACGGTTGATGATTATTTGCTACGCAATATTCATAACCCCGCCAATTATTTCAATATCAACGAGCATAAAATAGCGCATTACATTACAACTCTGGAGGCGCTGTCAGAAAAGAAACTTGCAGAAATCGGGAATGATGGAGCCTTGCTGAGAGGCTGAGACAAGAGCCACTTCTTCTTGTTAATCAGAGAGCTATCTTTCTCATCCTGTCCTGCAGGTCATCACCGTACTGGCCCCTTATCCGTATCACCCGGATTTTCCTGACCAGATGTCCTTATATGCAAATTACGGGGCGTAATGCCAAGCTGGTCGAAAATAGCTTTATGACTATCCGGCACAATTAACGTCAGATCATTTTTGCGGTCCTTGGATGAACTCCAGTCCAATATGCCATACATCTGAAGTGACTGAACAATATCTGCTACCTGACGTACTTCCAGACATTGACAATCTGTCGTGATATAAAAAAAACCATCTCCGTTTATCCAGTCTTGTTTGAGCAGTATGTTTTTTGCCTGCTCTAATGTCTGAATACTCGGGTTATGCGGGATCAGACCATCAGCCATAGATTACATCACAGAATTAATTATTATTACTCAATAGATTTCCTGTTTTTGTCACGTGTTCTTTCCTGAAATACTGCAGTCTTATCAAGGAAATAGCATTGTAACAATTGCATTCAAAGCGGCTGTTCTACTCCGAACCATTGATTTCAGCCACAAAGGTTATTCATCATTGATAAGTAATATCAAAGTTCCGGCAACTATTGACCTTTATTGCTATTAACCTTCTGATTTCCATATATACACTTCCATTCCATGTTTATCGGCTCATTATTACATGGCGCCGCTTCACAAGCAATGATGTCACGGTTTTTAAGATTCAGTGCTTAAATGGTTCTAAAATAATCGATAACAGGGAATTAATCCCATAATCACCTGCACCGGGTCGGCAGGCTGATATGTACGCTGTTTACCGGGTTCATCAATACGCCTTTTATCTTTATTTATCGTATGATTAAGGATCATATGGCGTTTAAATAAAATTAACCATTTTTCATTATCTTAGTAGATGGGGCAATAAATTGATTAATGGTTATGTATGCAAGACAGCGCTGCAGATAGCGATGGTACGGTAAGCCATGGTGTTGAGAATCTTGCGTCTCAGCAACCGGGTGATGCGGACGGTGCCAAACGGTACAGACAGGATGCTGCGATTTCTGATGACACGACATCAGCACCGCTGAACCTGTCGTGGTTAGTGCCGGATACGAACGAAGACGATCTGGTCACGGTGCGCCTAGTGTTAAATAATCATGAAGCGGGGAAACTGCTGTTGATGCCTATGGACGGCATCATTTATCAGGGGGATCTGGCATCCGGGATGGTGGTGCTGCGTGGTCACCATCTGGTGTTGAAGAAGCTGCTGTCTGAGGTGTATTTTCAGGCCAGTAAAGCCATGCCGTCATTTTTGAAAATAGAGGCAGATCTGAACGACAGCACCTCGCTGTATACCATCCGCGTATCTGACAGTAGCACACTGGATAATCCATCCATTCAACAAATGTCTGGCGGCAGCAACCTCTACACCACCATGCTAGTTCTGGAGGACCGGGAGACCGTAGGCGACGATGGTCTGGCAGACATGCTGCGCCCCTATATCACCGTCTTTGATGTGCCGCCCATATCTTCGGAAGAGCTGCAGTTGCTTGAGCAGAGCGTCAGCCGGTCACAAGCCCCGGATACTGAGCTGAGCGATAGTGAGAACATGCTGATCGATGTCCCACAGGAGCCTCCTCCCGCGCCTGTCAGTGTGCCGCCGGTTTCTTCAGCACCTGAAACGGTAGCTGAATCGGAATCTCTGACAGAGGTGTCGACGGTAACGGAAGCGGAAGAGATACCGGTTGTCATACGTATTGGTGGCAGCACATCTTCGCAGATTACGATCGACGGACTGGTGGACGCCCAGGCATATACGGAAGATACGCCCCAGATACTCACCGGATTTACCTTTGTGGTACAAAATGCCGGTGAAGATATAACGGTGCAGCTCACCCTCTCTGATGCCGATGCCGGTGCACTCTCCACCGCCACATCATCGGGTACGGTCGATGCCCCGGTGACCTCGACCTTTGATGCAGTCGCCGGTGTATGGGAAGCCAGCGGAAATCGCGAAGAAGTCGAGGAGCTGCTAACCGGTGTGACCTTCACGCCAGCTGCGGACTATGACGTGGATGTCAGCATCACCATTAATGCCACCGCAGGCAGTGCGACAACAACCGACCAGATCGACCTGACCGCGACGCCGGTTGATACCGACGCGCCGGTCGTGGATGCCGGAATCGCCGATCAGGCGGCGATGGCCGACCAGGCCTTCAGTTACACCATC
>CAYMGS010000006.1:17616-25100 GCA_964390025.1 uncultured Rickettsiales bacterium
GCAGCAGCGCGCGGCTGGAGCGTGATCAACGTCGACAGCCTGACCTATGCGGCCCAGCTGAACGGAGGCGGTGCGTTACCGGCATGGCTCAGCTTTGATGCTGCCACATACACGTTCAGCGGTACGCCGGCCGGTGCGGATGTAGGCACTGTCAGCATTGATGTAACGGCCACCGATACGACGGCACAGTCCGTCACAGATACGTTTGATATCGTCATTGCCAATGATCTGCAGGCCACCAACCTGACCAATGTTCAGGGATACACGGAAGAAACGGTCTATGACCTGACGGATATCGTGGTGGGCACGCCACAGGCGAATGTAACCGCTACCCTGACCTTAAGCGATGCGAATGCGGGAGCGCTTTCCACGGGTACCAGTAATGCGGTCACTTCAACATACAACGCCGTCACGGGGGTCTGGCAGGCAAGCGGTGCCAGGGCGGATGTCAATATATTGCTGGCCTCTACCGCCCTGACGCCGGCCACCGATTACGATCAGGACTTCACCATTACCACGCAGGTGCAGGATGGCATTGACACGCTGAATGGCAGCATCACCATGTCTGCCACGGGGGTCAATGATGCGCCGACGGTAGATAATGCGCTGCTTGACCAGTTCATTAATCAAAGTGGCGCGCTATCCTATACGTTTGCCGCCAATAGTTTTGGTGATGTGGATACCGGGGACAGCCTGACCTATACCGCGCAGCTTGATGGCGGTGGTGCCCTGCCCGGCTGGATTGTATTTGATGACACGACCCGCAATTTCAACGTGACGGCGGGTGCCGCCGTGGTCGGAGATTATGATATCCGTGTCACTGCCACAGATACAGGGGCGCAGTCCGTATCCGACGTCTTTACCTTCGCCGTCGCCCCGGATGCCATGTACGGTACTGTGAATCAGGATTATATACAGGCTGATAATGCCGACCAGCTCATTATTGCACTGGATGGCGATGATTACGTGTATGCGGAAGGCGGCAACGATACGGTGTACGGGAATGAAGGTAATGACCGGCTGTATGGCGAGACGGGCGGCGGCGAGACAGGCAGCGATCTTATCTATGGCGGGGATGGGCATGATAATCTGTATCTCGATTATCAGCATTCGCCCGGAGATAATCGTGATGACACGGGTTATGGCGGTGCCGGGAACGATAATCTTTACGGTTATGGCGGGGACGATCTGCTCGATGGCGGTGATGACAATGACCGGCTGTATGGCGGGCTGGGCGATGACAGTCTGGTGGGCGGCGCCGGTGACGATGATTTTTATGGTGAGGAAGGTGCCGATACGCTGACCGGTGGCGACGGTGATGATGATTTCTGGTATACGAATCCGGTCGTGCACTCCTCTGCCGCTTCATATGATGTGATCGAGGACTTCACGCAGGGCGAGGATAAAATCTGGGTGGTGGGATATACCGCCATTGCCGCCGGTGCACCCTCCGGCACCGCGCTCGGCTACACATTCGACGGCACGCATACCGTGGTCACGTCCGCCGATGGATTCGAGCTACGTCTGACCGGCAACCTGACCCTGACCGCTGCCGACTTCCAGTTTCTCTCCATCATCGGCACAAACGGAAATGATACACTCAATGGAACAAACGGTATCGACGGGATTATCGCTCTGGATGGTGATGATGTGATCAAATCAGGCGCAGGTAATGACCTTGTTTGGGGTGGCGACGGCAATGATACTATTGATCCCGGAGAAAGCGCAGATACTATCTATGGTGGCAGTGGTAATGACGTCTATATCGCCCACCTTGATACAACCTCCTGGGTGCATTTGTATAGTGGACGCGGAGGGTTGAGTATCAAAGATTTCGTTCATGGGGAGGATAAAATTGATATTAGCGGTTTGCCGATCAAAAGCTTTGTCACCAGTGGTGGTGATACAACGACGATCAGAGCAACGTATGACGCAGGCACTGACATTACGACGCTTCACTGGGGAGGACTTGGTGACTATTACGGCAGTAGTCTAACCTGGTATCTTGATGGCAACGTTGGTTTGGATGCCGGAGACTTTATCTTCGGCACTGTGCTGGAGGATGCCACCGGCAATGAGGTTATTAATGGTACAGCAGGAGATGATAATATCATTGCTTCGTTTGGTGGCGATACGATCAACGCTGGCGACGGTGTTGATAAGATCAATGTGCTAAGCTCAAACAATTGGATTGATAGTGGTGATGGTGACAACATCATCTGGATGAGGGGCTCTGGCGACACCATCTTTGGTGGAACCGGCAACGATATTGTCTATGACTATAACGCCGGTGGTTCTCTTACTTATGCGTTCTTAGGCGATGGCATTGACTTCACACGCTATCTCTACGGCCATGTTTTTCTGGAGGATGGCAACGACCAAATCTATTTTCAAGGCGGTGGGTCTCAAAGTACTGTTTACGCCGGTAATGATAATGACTGGCTATATCAAGTAAGTTCAAGCGCACTGGATGTTTATGGCGAACGTGGCAATGACCTTATCTACATGAGTCAATCTTCCAATAACTCATCCGCCTATGGAGGCGAAGGTGATGACAATATGTATGCAGTAACCGGAGCAAGCAATGTACTTGTGCACGGTGGATACGGTGCTGATCGATTCAATGTCTATAACCATACCACTCAGACTTCTGTAGAAGTCACCTATTATGACCCGAATGAATCCACGTCTACTGAAACGGATTATTTTTATAAAGACGCCAATGTGTATTGGTTCGACGCCGGTGCGGAAGCGACGGCAGACAAGATCATCATGTACGGCTTCACCGGCATCGCCGAGGGCGCGGCGTCTGGCACCACGCTGGGCTACAGCTATGACGGCACCTATACCGTGATTACCTCGTCTGCAGATTATAGCTTCGAGGTCAGGGTACAGGGCGACTATACAACGGCGGATTCCGACGGTGATGGGGAGGTGTTTGACGACACCAATAACTTCGAGTTCCAGGCTGGCATACTACAAACAATGGGTGACGATAACTATACCGATACACCTGGAAACAGTAGCCATATTCTTGGCTTAGAGGGAAATGATACCATTAATGCGGGAAATGGTAGCGATACCGTTTATGGTGGACATGGGAATGATGACATAAATGGTGTTGGAGGACATGACCAGCTTTACGGTGGATATGGCAATGATACCATTGAAGCCGGTGCCGAGAACGATACGATGGAAGGGGGCAGTGGCAATGATGTATTTGTCTTTTCTGATTTAACGCATTCCACGAACGACATCATCACTGACTTCAAGCATGGCGGTGACGCCGACAAAATAGACCTCACCGGGCTTGGCATCACTGGCATCGGCGCAGGCGCATCCGAAATCACCATCCAGTATAATGGTGATCAATACACCTCGATCAGCCATAACAGCTCCACCTTCGAGATCTTCCTGCTGGGTTATTATGAGGTGGGCGTCGATATCAGCGCCGCGGATTTCATCTTCTAAATATCAGTTGAATAATTCCACGTCATTCTATCGTCCCTTTTATCCCGTCTACGGGATAAATTCTGAACCAGATTATGGGGTTGGGTCACAGACTTTATCGAAATCTACCGTTGTTAAGAATGGGGAAAGATCAGGGCATCAATGAATATTGATGCTGCGTAGATGCGTAGCACAATGCTTCAAACAGTAGAAACATTACGCGTTTGTAACTTTTAAACAGCTCCTGATTTTGTAATCATACGGTTAGTCAGCAGCGTTAATAATGACGCATAGCGTTCCACAAGCGTTGGCAATAACCGTCAACCGGAACAGCTCCAACATGCCAGAAGGCATACTCTATCAATGGTTACCCGATGCCAATTGTGAATGACCAGGACAGTGAATCGCACAAGACGTGTATATATCAGGCAAGGAGCAATGTCATGATGAATGCAAGGGCCATACTATCAATCATAGGAGTCATGATTATGGGATTATTTACGTCATCTGCACAGGCAGAAGGATCGCTAGCAGATTTTACCTTTGAAGCGCTGATGCATGACTCACCAATCAAACTCGCTGATTATCGTGGCAAGGTGATACTGATCGTCAATACCGCATCCAAATGCGGTTTTACAGGACAGTATGAAGGGTTGGAAACGCTCTATCAGACCTACAAAGATCGTGGACTGGTCGTTATCGGCGTGCCAAGCAATGATTTCGGCGGTCAGGAACCTGGCACAAACGAAGAGATCGCTGAATTTTGTAAGATTAATTATGGCGTTAGCTTTCCCATGACCACGAAATATGAAGTAATAGGAGACAATGCCCATCCATTTTATGTCTGGGCTAAAAGTGAGCTGGGGTTTGGTACTGCACCTAAATGGAATTTTCACAAATATGTGATCAACCGTGAAGGCAGGCTGATCGGTCATTTTCATTCGACGACGCCTCCCGGTGCAAGCAGCATCACCCGCATGATTGAAGCAGCTCTGGATGAGGAAGAATGACGCGACTGATTGTCATCTTAGGTGATCAGCTCAACCGTCAGATTTCCAGCCTGTCGGATTGTGACAAAGCACATGATATCGTTTTGATGTGCGAGGTGTGGGAGGAAGCGACCTACGTTAAACATCATAAAAAGAAAATTGCGTTTATACTTTCCGCCATGCGTCATTTTGCAGAAGCGCTGAAATCAGAAGGCTACCGCGTGCAGTATGTCAAACTGGATGAGGTGTGTAACACTGGCAGCTTTACGGGCGAAGTACAACGTGCCATCGCGCAACATACACCAGACCAGATCATTGTGACCGAGCCGGGCGAATATCGCGTGCTTGAAGAAATAAAAACCTGGGAAAGCAAGACAAATAAACCTGTTAAGATACGGTCAGATGACCGCTTCCTGTGCGACCATGAAACGTTTAGCGCATGGGCTAACGATCGCAAACAGCTCCGCATGGAGTTTTTCTATCGCGAGATGCGCAAACAATTCCGCGTGCTGATGCATGGCGACGACCCGGAAGGCGGGAAGTGGAATTATGATGCCGAGAACCGTAAACCACCCAAAGAGGGGCTAAAGATCCCTGCGCCATATAATACAGAACCCGATGCAATAACCCGAGAGGTGATGGCGTTAGTAACAAAACGATTTGCCGATCATTTTGGTGATCTGGAGCCCTTCTATTTTGCTGTGACACGCGAAGATGCGTTACATGTACTCACAACATTCATTGATCAGCGTCTGGCGCATTTCGGTGACTATCAGGATGCCATGGTGGAAGGCGAACCCTGGATGTATCATTCTCATATTAGCTTCTTTCTGAACTGTGGCTTGTTGCTGCCGCTTGAGTGCATTCAGGCAGCAGAGCATGCCTATCATCAGGGAGCGGTACCACTTAACGCGGCAGAAGGGTTCATTCGTCAGATTATGGGCTGGCGCGAATTTGTGCGCGGTATTTATTGGCATAACATGCCCGAATACAGGGAAATGAATTTCTTTGAAGCAACACGCGACCTGCCAGATTTTTACTGGACTGGCGATACGGAGATGAATTGCCTGAAACACTGTATTACGGAAACCAGACAGCATGCCTATGCGCACCACATACAACGCCTTATGGTGCTTGGTAACTTTGCATTGATCGTGGGCCTTGATCCGCATCAGGTGAATGAATGGTACCTGATTGTGTATGCGGATGCCTATGAATGGGTTGAGCTGCCTAATGTATCGGGCATGGTACTGTTTGCCGATGGTGGCCATCTCGCCAGCAAACCATATGCTGCGGGCGGTAATTACATCAATAAAATGTCGGATTACTGCAAAAACTGCCGTTTCAAGGTGAGCAAGAAGAATGGACCAGATGCCTGTCCGTTTAATTATCTCTACTGGGATTTTCTGGTGCGCAACCGGGATAAGCTTCAATCCAACCACCGCATCGGAATGATGTACAAAACGTACGACCGGATGGGAGACGATAAGAAACAGGCAATTGCCGAGGATAGCCAACAGTTCCTGGAGAGCATCTCATGAGCCAGAAAGCAAACCCGCTGAGCAAGCTCTGCCCCGTATGTCGGCGCCCGTTTAGCTGGCGTAAGAAATGGCAAAAAATATGGGACGACGTAAAATACTGTTCTGAGCGCTGCCGTAACAGACGAAAGAGCGGGGCATCATGATTACAGTATTTTACGATGGAAAATGCGGACTCTGCTCGAAAGAGATCCTTTATTATCGCAGGATCGCTCCCGATGGTGTGTTTGACTGGCAGGACATCACTGTCTCATCGAAAGACCTGAACGCACAGGGCATTACGCTATCTGACGGATTAAGGCTGCTGCACGCCATGGATAGTCATGGCAGATTACATGTGGGGGTAGATGCGTTTATTTTGATCTGGAAACAGCTACGATATTGGAAGCTATTGGCATGGGTAATTTCGCTGCCGATAATCCGCAGTATTGCGCAAGGCGCTTATACAGGATTTGCTAATTGGCGCTTTAACCGATTAGCGCATTGTCAACTGGCTGAGCAAAATGAGAGAAGATGAAAAAGAAAGACATCACCGAAATGTACATTGTCAGAACATATCAGACAGATGACTCTGACGACGTACATTGGCTTCCCAACCAAAACACAAATGTAGGGATATCGTTGCTCTGTATGCGCCCTAAGGTGCTTATTTATATAAGAGAGAGCGGAATAGACTTGTAATTACATATGTAATTATGCTATTGTGTAATCAGCTATAAAGATATGTCCGGGAGCTTCCCATGGAAACAAAATTAACCGCAATTGGAAATTCGACAGGACTGCGTGTGCCGAGTGAGCTGCTGGCACAGATGGGACTTAAGAAGGGAGATCCGGTCTATATTGTACCCACGAAAGACGGATTCACGGTAACGCCTTATGATCCCGAGTTTGCCGAAGATATTCAGCTTGCCAAACGCTTCATGAAAAACTACAGGAACGCACTTCACGAGCTGGCGAAGTGAAGTTTGTCCATCCGGATGTGGTTCTGGCACTCCATGAAATGCTGCTGACAGAACATGGAGGACCCTCAGGTATCCGTGATGAAGGATTGCTGGAATCTGCTCTGACCAGACCTCAGAATAAAGAGCACTACGGACCGGACACATCGATCTGTGAACTGGCAGCAGCGTATTGTTATGGCATCGTCAGAAACCATCCATTCGTTGATGGGAATAAAAGAACCGGCGCCACGGTCATGGGTGTGTTTCTAATGAAGAATGGAAAAGAATTAGTGGCGAGTGAAAAAGATCTGGTACTACAGATTCTGGGAGTAGCAGATGGAAGTATCAGTGAAGAGAAACTGGCTGCCTGGATCAGAAAACATACAAAGAAGTATGTACCGGGGTAATTGCTTTCAATTGCCCGCCCGATAGCGCGTTTCGCATTGTCTGCTTTGTATTGGAAAGCTATCGTAACCTCGGAAAATGGCGTTTAGAGAAAATCGGATATAATTATCTATAATCATTCCAATTAACATTTTCTTATGTTATAGATTTGGTTATGACCT
>CAYMGS010000007.1:0-16759 GCA_964390025.1 uncultured Rickettsiales bacterium
GTGGCGGCGGAGACGTTCCGGCCCAACCCTTCCTTTGATACCGGTGAGGCGATCACGCAACTGGGTTTGGGCGAGGCACTGATCTCCACGCTGGGGGAAAAGGGCGCGCCGACGATCGTGGATCGTACACTGATTTGCCCGCCTGCCTCTCGTATTGGCCCGATCACGGAAGATGAACGCAGTGCGGTGCTGAGTGACAGCCCGGTACGAGGCCTGTATGACACGGCGGTGGATCGGGAGTCTGCCTATGAGATGTTACTGAGCCGTGCCGAGGAGGACAGCCGGACGCAGGCTCAGAAGCAAAAGGAAGAGCAACTGGAGCGGCCTACACCGCGCAGTAGCGGACGACAACCCAGCACTTTCCAGGAGCAGGTGATGAAGACCGTGATGCGTACCGCGACCCGTACGGCAGCGCGGCGTTTGACCAATGCGCTGGTACGCGGTATTCTGGGATCACTCAGGAGATAAAGTACGAAATGAAATGCTTAATTATAGCTATAGTGGCTTCAATGGCCATATTGATGCATTCGGATGCTTCTGCCGTTACGGCGGAACAGAAAGCAGTGCTCGACAAGGTAGAAGCCTATCTGGAAAGCATTACGACGATTAAAGCGGATTTTGTTCAGATTGCTCCGGGCGGTGAGTTGACCAGTGGTCAGTTTTTGCTGAAGCGGCCCGGTAAGATGCGCTGGGCATATGACCCTCCGGTACCCGTGCTGATGGTCGCGTCCGGTGGTAATCTGCGCTACTATGACTACGAACTGGATCAGATCAGCGATATACCGCTGGATGAATCACTGGCAGGGTTTCTGACACAGGATGATATTCGGTTTGACCCGGAAGTGATTACGGTGAAACAGGCTCATGCCAGCAATGGTGTGCTGCGGGTCAAAGTGGTGCAGACCAGTAAACCTGACGATGGGGAACTGACGATGGAGTTTTCCGAGGTGCCGCTAAAGCTACGCAATCTGATTTTAGTGGATTCACAGGGCAAGCAGACCAATGTGTCGCTGAATAATGCAGCATATGGTGTCGCCGTGGCTGACGACATGTTTGTGATCAAAGATAACCGGCTGAGTGGAAAGCAGAGACGATAGATGCCCAGTTTTGATATTGTATCGGAGACGGATCTGCAGGAAGTGGACAATGCCATTGCTAATGTCTCCCGCGAGATTGGCACGCGGTATGATTTCAAGGGCAGTAAATGTGAGATTACGCGTGCGGAGTCGGTGATTACCATCACGGCGGATGATGAATATAAGCGTGATCAGATGGAACAGATGCTCAAGGGCCATATTACGCGGCGCAAGCTGGATGCAAAGGCGCTGGAGTTTGGTGCCCCGGAGGCGGCTTCCGGCAACACGCTGCGTCAGAAGGTGACGGTGAAGCAGGGGGTGGATCGGGACGCCTCAAAAACCATTATCAAGGCGCTTAAAGATAGCAAAATGAAAGTGCAGGCCAGTATTCAGGGTGAGGAAATTCGTGTGACAGGAAAGAAGCGCGACGATTTACAATCTGCCATCGCACTGGTGAAGGGGCTCGATCTGGAGCTGCCACTGCAATATAAGAATTTTCGGGACTAACCCTTCTGCCTGTCTTATTCCTGCGACCCATCGTTGATTCTTACTTTATATGATCGCCTCCGGTAACGCATCGCATCTTGAGCAGGCCGGGGCCATACTTACAACATGAGTTATGCCAGATACGGTTACGGAGTTATTCCTCCTGAAACGTATGTGGATGGCTCACACTTAGAACCCCCGCCGGTGGTCTGCCCATGGGTGGGGACAGAGAGCGGGGGAGGACTGGGCTCCCCGCGCTCTCGCTTTTTAAATAAGTATACAGGTAGTTATCATGTCCGCATCTATGCTCACCACACAGAATGCCGTTTCACTCGGAGATATTGATGATACGCAGGCGCTTTATGCACAGATGGTCTATGAAAACCGCATTGCTGCATGCTGGATGAAGCAGCTTTCTGATGCCACGGCAGAGGTCAGGGTAGTACATAGAAATGTGCGCAGAGTACCTGCGTCATAACCTATAGTTTAGGACTTCATCATCGCATTATCGTGAAGGAGCCTCACCGGGCAGGCGAAGATCATTTCCTGTGGGCGTGTTATCAGGAGAAGGTGTTTCACCTTCGGTAATATCCAGTATTTGAGTGCAAGAGTCGGCAAACGTAGTGCCTTTATCCGTTTTGGCAATCGCCCGAGATACTCGGAAATCATCTATTTTGGCTTTAAAAGCACTTAATGCCAACCGGCTGGTGTCTCCTCCGGCACGTAACTGCTCAGTAAACGCTTCCTTTGAAACGCCGTTAGGTGTGACATGTTCTGCAAGACCGGGTACGTTCTCTACTAGGTGTGCTGCAGTCTCAGGCTGCAGGGATCCTTTCTTGGTAAGGGTATCTAAAAACTCCACCGCGACATTGAGGGCAGTGCTATCCATATCTTCGCGGACATCACCCATGTTATCTGTCAGGCTACGGGCTGTCTTTGCATCTACGGCATCAAGCCCCGGTGCTGTACATAACGAATCCACTGTCTTGTATAGATTTTCGAGAGATCCCATCGCACACTCCTAAAGCATTATTTAAAAATGCATTATAGCTGGATAAAAAGACTGCGAACGTGACAGTTTGATGAAATCTACAGGCATCGGTTAGCGGGCTGGTGAAGCCTGGGTGTGCGTCTTAGACCTGAGCATCTCCAGCGGCTCTGCCAGAGACTCCATCGCTTCCTCGCCAATGCTCATACGCAGCTCATTGCCGATCTTGCGTATCTCAAAGCCGGGCAATATATCGGACATCTCGTGCTGAAGCTGCAGGAGCGGCTCCGCCACCGCCTTTTGCACAGGGTCTATGACGAGGGTAAAACTCTGCGGCCCGTCATCCGTTGCGGCCCGGCTGCCTGCATGGCTGACCCTTGCCAGATCGATCAACTGACTGATCCGCTGCTTCGCGTTGACACGCAACATTCTGTTGAGCGTGTCTTTTGCCAACTCTTCTATGACCGGTTCGGATGAGGTGATCGTGATACCATGCGTTATCCAGCCGCCATGCCCATTTAAGTACTTGTTGTTAAACTCTTTCTCGTAGCTGATCTTCGTGCCTTCTTCCGTGATGAGGTCATTATGCCGCAAAGCATCCAGTATGGCTTTGATGTCCTCGTTTATCGGCAGGCGAGCGCTGTTCTCTCCCGTATTAATCATATAGTGACAGGCTTCTGCCGGGAACTGGTCTGCATCGAAGTGAATGTGGAAGCGTAACGCGCTATCCTCCTGTCTGCGGATATTCAGGTTAATGATACGCTCTCCGTAAGCCTGCTCCAGCGTATTCAGCATCCGTTGGGTCAGTGCTACTTTTCTGCGCTGGTGTTCTGCTCCGCTGAGCAGATGGTCCCGCGTTTCGGATCGTGAGCGGTCAAATGCTTTAACCAGTTCGTTCACTTCTTCTTCGGAGAAATGCCCCTTTAGCTTGCCCGGTAAGCTGTCACGGAAGTTCTGTATGGTGGTGGTATAAGAGGATACATGCTCAGGCGTGATGTCAGGCGGCACGTTGCCTAATAAGGATTTTAACGTATAATACGAGTCGTCCACCCATTCATTGTCCTGAGCCAGATAGGTTTTGTAGCCTTTCGCCAGCGCTTCCTCACCATATGCAGTCAGGGCATCCATACACCCGGCGTTGTGTCCGTGCCTTTCAAGCTGTTCTTGCCGTTTCTCAAAGGCGGTCCGGGGAGGATCAGAAAAACCGACATGCGGACCGATCATTTCAGAGAATACCGTAAAGGCCGGGGGTAGCGGTGGAGCTGCCGGAGGTGGTGCGGTGAGAATCTCTACTGCCTGTGCAGGGTTAATAGCGCTCGTCCCCAGCAAGGCGGTGACACCCTGCAGGAAACCGCGTCGCGTGGTCTCAACCTTTTTTGTCATGGGCACAGCATATACGCGCTATACTTATGAACTATATGACAATTGCATGAATTTTACAGATCAGCGTAGGATTGCTTCTCAGCCTTACCACCCGGGTGGGTGACGGCGCCTTTTTCTGCGGTGCCCACGATCTGCGCGTATTTCCACAGCGTGCCGGAGGCATAATCCGTCTCATGTGGTTTCCACGCGGCGCGGCGCTCTTCCAGTTCAGCATCGGAAAGGGCCACCTCGATGGTGCGCCTGGTGGCGTCCAGCGTGATGATGTCGCCATCTTTCAGCAACCCGATAGGCCCTTTAGCAGCGGCTTCCGGGCCCACATGGCCCACGCAGAAACCACGCGTGGCACCGGAGAAGCGTCCATCGGTAATCAGGGAGACCTTATCGCCGGTGCCCTGACCGTACAGCGCGGCTGTAGTAGCCAGCATTTCACGCATGCCGGGGCCACCTTTGGGCCCTTCATTACGGATCACGATCACGTCGCCTTCTTTGTAGTCGCGTTTTTCTACAGCGGCGAAGGCATCTTCCTCGCATTCAAAAATACGGGCCGGGCCGCTGAAGGTCAGGTTTTTCAGGCCTGCTACTTTCACAATCGCTCCTTCCGGTGCAAGATTGCCTTTGAGCGTCACCACACCACCGGTCGGGGTAATGGGGTCTGAGAGCGGGCGAATGACATCCTGCCCTTCTGGCAGTGTTACGTCTTTCAGGTTCTCGGCGATGGTTTTCCCGGTCACGGTCAGGCAATCGCCGTGCAGATAGCCGCCATCCAGCAGCACTTTCATCACCACCGGGATGCCGCCGACGCGGAACAGATCCAGTGCGATGTATTTGCCGCCGGGCTTCAGGTCAGCGATATACGGTGTTTTGTAGAAAATCTCTCCCACGTCGTGAATATCAAAATCAATGCCTGCTTCATGCGCGATGGCAGGCAGGTGCAGCGCGGCGTTGGTAGAGCCACCGGTGGCGGCGACGACGGCAGCGGCGTTTTCCAGAGCTTTGCGCGTTACAATGTCGCGCGGGCGGATTTTATTCTTGAGCAGGTTCATGACAGCTTCGCCGGAATCAAAGGCATGTGCATCGCGGGATTCATAAGGAGCCGGGGCTCCAGCCGAATTGGGCAGGGCCAGCCCGATGGCTTCGGAGACGCAGGCCATGGTGTTGGCAGTAAACTGACCGCCGCATGATCCGGCGGAGGGACAGGCCACGCCTTCCAGCTCATGCAGTTCTTCATCAGAGAGATTGCCCGCGGAATGCTGACCCACGGCCTCAAACACATCCTGCACGGTCACATCCTTCCCCTTGTAATGACCGGGCAGGATGGAGCCGCCATAGATAAAGACGCTGGGGACATTCAGGCGTACCATGGCCATCATCAGGCCGGGCAGGGACTTATCGCATCCTGCAAGGCCGACCAGCGCATCATAGCAATGCCCACGCATGGTGAGTTCCACGGAATCTGTAATGACCTCGCGGGAGACCAGCGAGGACTTCATCCCCTGATGCCCCATCGCAATGCCGTCAGTGACCGTAATCGTCGTAAATTCCCGCGGCGTGCCCCCGGCAGCGCTAACCCCTTTTTTGACCACCTGTGCCTGACGGCCCAGCGAAATATTGCATGGTGCGGCCTCATTCCAGGTAGTGGCGACACCAATGAGCGGCTGATGAATTTGTTTCTCACCCAGCCCCATGGCGTATAGGTAGGAGCGATGCGGGGCGCGTTCCGGCCCTTCGGTGACATGGCGACTAACGAGCGTGGATTTGCCGTAGGATTTGGTCATGAGAGATACCTATATAATTCAAAAGGGAGACAAGAAGTAACCCAGAGCGCAGGTCCGGGCAATGAAAAAATGGGGGCGCTGTCACAGAAGTTTCACACAACGAACGCATCTGGAATGGTATAGTGAAACGACAAGATCAACAGTAGGTAAAGGAAGACAGAATATGGCGG
The DNA here is from genome assembly GCA_964390025.1 of uncultured Rickettsiales bacterium. GTDB lineage: Bacteria > Pseudomonadota > Alphaproteobacteria > Rickettsiales > UBA998 > CAYMGS01. The sequence goes on from CAYMGS010000007.1 coordinate 5,879, forward strand.
CGATTGATAATTTTTCCGATGTATCCACCCCCGCAGAGAGTGCGGAAGCCGCTGAGTTATCAACCAGTTTCCTGACCTATATCCGTCCGGTCGATCTTGGAGAAGAGATGGGTTATGCCGTCTGTACGGAGGACGGCATTCAGCTTGCCGTATTCGGCAGTGAAGAGGCCGCTTACTTCTCCGCACGCCAGCACAATCTGACCCCGGTCAGCGTGCACTAGGCGCCTTCTTACTTCACCTCTATGGTGTTTTCGTATGAAATGACGGCTTCCGGCCCTTTGTCCATGACACGGGTTACGGTCAGGCGACCGATATAGATGCCGGGTTCAGGGTTCTTTTTGCCGATATATTTCAGGTAGTCCGCCTTATTGGATTCCATCACATGCGTGTTTTCCGCAATCATTTCCTGCGTGGTTTCTTCCAGCAGTTCCATGGTAAAGATATCCCCTTCCCGCGGGCCATATACCTGTGCCCAGAACAGGATGGCCTTTGCGTCCTCATCGAGCGAAGTCATCCGGTGGTCGCCTGCCATGACGCTCTGGCTATCGGGAATCTGATCCGAGAATCCAGCGGCAATGAGGCCGGGCGGTGAGTAGCTGAGTGTTTCTTCAATAGATGGATGCCATTTGGTGAAGCCGGACTGGCCGCATACCTGCTCCATCCCCTTGCCGGTAAAAGGGTCAATGATCTCGTCGTTGTGGCGCAGGGTGATATGCAGATGCGGAAACTCTGTGTTACCCGAGAGTCCTACTTCACCCAGTACATTGCCCGCACTGACCTCGTCGCCTTTTTGTACCGAGATGCTGCCTTTTTTCATATGACAATATTGAGTAGACCAGCCATCTGCGTGTTTCAGCATCACCCCATTGCCGCATTCACGCCCTTTGATCTTGCTAGGCTCAGAGAGTTTAATGCTAACATCATCCATCCCATCGCGTGTGTTCTCCACCACCCCGTCAGCGACGGCCAGCACTTTCACGCCCGCCTCCATCTCTTTGAGTGAAGGAATACGAAAATCGGTTCCTTTGTGGCTATCATAGCTAAGGTGTCCACATCGGAAATCTCTCCATCCTTCGCCCGTCTGATGATCTACGTAGTTCTGAATAAAGCAGGTCTCCCCGATGGTGCATTCCACCGGCATGGAAAGCAGGATCGCGTGGGCAGGTGAAGTGAAGGCCATACCAGCCAATAACACAGTCAGAAAACGCAGGTTCAACATGGTAGCTCCTTAATAATATAGGGCATGCAGGATAAAGCAGACGGGTTAACAGGGTCTAAATATCTAATGTAGTCATCACCGGTACATGATCGGAAGGGCTGGACCAGTCACGCGCATCATAATGTGTATGGCAGGCCAGTAGCGCAGATGTCAGGCCGGGGCTGACCCAGATATGATCCAGGCGCCGGCCGCGGTTGGATTTCTTCCAGTCCCGGTTACGGTAACTCCACCAGCTATAGAGCTTTTCCTCCATTGGGGTGAAATGGCGGGCGGTATCCACCCATGCGAGGCTATCCCTTAGCCGAGCCATGCGGTCGGTTTCCACCGGCGTATGGCTGACAATTTTCAGCAGTTGCTTGTGCGACCAGACATCCTGCTCGTAAGGGGCGATATTAAAGTCACCGACGATCACGGTTTTCTCTTGTTTGATGAGGCCATCTGACCATTCCCGCATCCGGTCCATGAAGCGCAGCTTTTCCTCGAACTTCGGGTTTAATTCCGGGTCAGGAATGTCTCCTCCAGCAGGCACATAGAAATTATGCAGCGCCGTACCGTCTGGCAGAGTGGCCCTGACATGGCGACAACTACCGTTTTCAAGCAGATCGTAGGTTTCAATATCACTGAGGGGTATTTTCGAGAGGATGGCCACGCCATTATAGCTTTTCTCTCCATGCGCCGCGATATGTTCGTAACCAAGTGACCGTATAGCTTTCTCCGGGAAGAATTCGTTGGGAGTTTTGGTCTCCTGCAAGCAGATCACATCCGGTGCATGCAGCGCATGAAACTGCTCCAGAAGATGGGTGCGGATGCGGATGGAATTGACGTTCCAGGTGGCGATGTTCAGAGGCATAGCCCGGTGGTAGCGGGTGCGGGGACAAGATGCAAGGCTAAAAACAGTATCCCGCGCCACTGGGGAGTGACGCGGGATACCGACGGAGAAAAGTAGGGTAAATGTTAACGGGCGGATTTTACGAAGTCAGGATAGGCTTCAATACCCAGCTCCGAAATATCCATACCAAGGCTCTCGTCCTCTTCGCTGATGCGCAGGCCCATGAAGGTCTTTACGATCAGCCATGCGACCAGACTTGCCACGATGGTAAAGGCACCAATAGCAGCCACACCGATAAACTGGGTGACAAAATCCGTATCCGGGTTGGTCAGTGGCACAGCCATTGTGCCCCAGATACCGCAGACCAGGTGAACCGGAATCGCACCGACCACATCATCGATCTTAAACTTTTCAAGCATCGGGACGGTCAGCACTGCGATCATGCCACCGAAGGCACCGATCAGGGCAGCTTCACCCATGGTCGGCATCAGCGGTTCAGCGGTGATGCTTACCAGTCCGGCCAGCGCACCGTTCATCACCATCGTCGGATCAACCTTGCGGTACATTGCTTTGGTGATACCGAATGCGGCGATCAGACCTGCTGCTGCTGCAATGTTGGTGTTGACGAAAATGTTGGAAATGGCAATGGCGTCGGCAGCCGAACCCAGCGCCAGCTGTGAGCCACCGTTAAAGCCGAACCAGCCCAGCCACAGGATGAAGGTTCCCAGTGCCACCATCGGAATGCTGGAAGCAGGCATGGGGACGGACTTACCATCTGCGGTAAAGCGCCCTTTCCGTGCACCGATGAGCAGAGCACCTACCAGTGCTGCCCAGCCACCTACGGAGTGTACCAGTGTAGAACCGGCGAAATCAGAGAAGCCCATTTCGCTCAGCCAGCCACCGCCCCATTGCCAGGAACCGGTGATGGGGTAGATGATACCGGTGAGAATGATCACGAAGACCATAAAGCTGAACATTTTCACACGCTCAGCAATCGCTCCGGATACCACGGAGGCGGCAGTCGCTACGAAAACCATCTGGAAGAACCAGTCAGAGGCGGAAGCATAACCGCCACTGTAATCGCCTGCCTCTGCCGCAGAATCATCCGCCGCCCAGATGCCAAACGTACCAATATAGCCCCCGTCTACGCCATCATACATCAGGCGATAACCGATGAGGTAATACATCAGACCGGCAAAGGAATAGAGCGTAATATTCTTGGTGGCAATCGATGCTACGCTTGATGAGCGCACCATACCGGATTCAAGCATACAGAAACCGGCGGCCATAAACATCACCAGAAAGCCCATAATCAGGAAAGACAGGGTATTGAAGATATATGTCATCTCCGAAGTCGGTGCGTCCTGGGCAAATGCCGCACCCGATGTCAGCACTCCCAGTGCCGCCACACCCACAGGTAACAGATAGTGTTTTTTCATGTGTTCACTCCGTTGGAAAAAATTACAACGGGGGGATAAGTACAATTACTGTGCCAGTTTGAGTGCAGTGCAAAAGAATGCCATATACTTTATATAAATGAGCGGTTTAGAAATTTCATGATATAAAACCGTGAAAAGAATATGTGCATGAAAACCTGTAAAATTGCACAAAGAATATGCAGCGTGATGATTAAATGGAGGGAAACAGTGTCAGATAGCATTGTTGTGCATAAAAAAAGCGCGGGTTGGTTTTCCATACCCGCGCTTCCTGTTCTAATATGAGAGTCTGACTTACAAATCAGCAAACAGGTCAGTAGAGATATAGCGTTCTGCCATAGACGCCAGTATGACCACGATCAGTTTACCGGCCATATCGTCACGTGAACCAACTTCAAGCGCTGCGGCCAGCGTAGCTCCTGAAGATATTCCGCAGGGAATACCTTCCAGTGCGGCCAGTCTGCGTGCGGTGGCAAACGCGGTTTCGTTGCCAATGGTCACGATTTCATCAACCGTATCGGCATCGTAAATATCGGGGACGAAACCGGCGCCAATGCCCTGAATCTTGTGTGGACCGGGTTGCCCGCCTGACAGAATGGGGCTGTCTTCCGGCTCTACAGCAATGATGCGTACACTGGATTTCTTTTCTTTGAGGACCTTGCCGGTACCGGAAATGGTGCCACCGGTGCCCACGCCAGCAATAAAGGCATCGACCTTGCCATCGGTATCCTCCCAGATTTCCAGCGCCGTAGTGCGACGGTGGATGGCCGGGTTAGCCACATTTTGAAATTGCTGTAGCATGATGGCATCGGGGTTAGAAGATACGATCTCCTGTGCACGCTCAATCGCTCCCTTCATGCCCTTTGCCGCCGGGGTCAGCTCCAGATCTGCTCCCAGAAACTTCAGCATCTTCCGGCGTTCCAGTGACATGCTCTCCGGCATGGTCAGTACCAGCTTATACCCCTTGGCAGCACAGACAAAGGCCAGTGCAATGCCAGTGTTACCGGACGTGGGTTCCACCAGTACCGAGTTTTCTGTGAGTTTCCCGGAGGCTTCTGCCGCTTCCACCATCGAAAGCGCGATACGATCTTTGACGGAAGCCAGCGGGTTAAAGAATTCCAGCTTTGCGCAGATGCGTGCCTTACAGCCCGCTTCCTGCGGAAGGCGCTGAAGCTCTACCAAAGGTGTATTGCCGATGGTTTCGATAATGGAACGATAAATGCGTCCCCGTCCGGGAGCGTCCAGCTCGGCGGGAGACGCCAGGCCAGCCTGTTGTGCGGGTGAAGTAGCCATACGAATGTCCTCCTTACGGTCTGTCTATATAGCAAAATCCTGCCGGGAATCCGCTGCGCGCGCCCGGTGTTCTATCTGGTTTTGCACGAGCCCGTCAGCATAAGCTTTCTCACATAGCTGGGCAATGGTAATCGTGTCCAGATGATCCAACAGTTTGTTGGTGGCTGTCATGCAGATCGGCTGAATGACGCTCTCGCCTATAGAGGTAAGACGGTTGTGATCCAGCTCGTCATCAGATTCCAGCACAATACGGTAGACTTCACCTACCGTAATACGGCGGCGCTCCTTGGCCAGCACATAACCTCCACGTGGGCCGCGCACACTGCGCAGCACACCTTCATGCACCAGTTTCTGAAGTACGCGCTCGAGGTAACGGGAGGGCAGGCCTTGCTTGTCTGCTAGTTTTTTACCGTTAACCGGGTGTGCGCCATGGTACAGGGCAATGTAGACAACTGCTTCAATTGCCCGCAAAATCTTACGTGAAATTGGTCCCATCAGGATGCCTCCTTCACATATGCGCTGCTCTTTGTACCAGTGGAGCCGAAGCCCCCGGCGCCGCGCTCTGTATTATCCAGCGAGGGTGTCGCCTGCCATCCGGCGCGTGTGTAGGGTGCTATTACCATCTGGGCAATCCGCATACCCCGTGTGATCGTAAATGCTTGCTTGCTATGGTTAATCAGAATGACTCCGACTTCACCACGATAGTCCGCATCAATAGTGCCCGGCGCGTTTAACACGGTGATGCCGGATTTGAGCGCCAGACCCGAGCGCGGGCGAACCTGCGCCTCATACCCTTCCGGCAGCGCAATGGCCAGTCCTGTGGGGATCAGGCGATATTCACCCGGTGCCAGCGTGACTTCATCGCTGACAGCTGCCAGTAAATCCATGCCTGCACTATGCTCGGTGGCATAGGAAGGCAGGGGAAGATCTGTGCCGTGGTCTAATTGTTGAATGGGGATGGATACACTACGTTCTCTCTCTTTATTATGTTGGCTCATGCGGCCCCTCTTGTTGTTGTATGGTTTGGTTGAAAATAATGGACAATGCGGTTGACCAGCCGAGATGCAGCTTCCTGCTTGGTCAGAGAAGGCCACCTGTCGGCCTCATCTTCTGAAATCAGTGTCAGTTGCGTGGTATCGGCACCGAAGATCGCACCGCCTGACACATCATTAACTAAAATCCAGTCACACCCTTTGGCTTCACGCTTTGCCTTCGCATGTGTTTCCTGTGCTTCCGTTTCAGCGGCAAACCCAATCACCAGTTCCGGGCGATTCGTACTATGCCGGGCAATGGTCGCGAGTATATCCTGTGTTTGTGTCAGCGATATTTCGGGTGCGGAATCATTGCCCTGTTTTTTCAGTTTGTGGGTAGCTGCCTGCTGTGGTGTCCAGTCCGCAACCGCAGCGGCGCAAATGGCGATGTCAGCCGGGAGAGCATTCTCCACGGCCTGATGCATTTCGGATGCGGTACGGACGTGCAGAACCTTGGCACCTGCCGGGGCTGGAATATGAACCGGGCCGGTTATCAGCGTGACGTCCGCTCCGGCTTCCAGTAAGGCACTGGCAATGGCATGGCCCTGCTTGCCAGAAGAGCGGTTGCCAATATAGCGTACCGGGTCGATGGGCTCCTGTGTCGGGCCGCTGGTGACTACTGCATGTTTACCTTGCAGCGGCTTGTGGGTATTGGTTTGCAGCGCATTGCGGATGGCTGCCAGAATGATCTCAGGTTCAGCCATGCGCCCGGCACCTTCTTCCCCGCAGGCCTGTTCACCAATACCGGGGGCAATCAGTGTGATACCGTCCTGTTCCAGCTGAGCGATATTCCGTTGTGTGGCCGGGTGATCCCACATGCGGTGGTTCATTGCCGGGGCAACCATCACCGGTGTATCCGCTGCCAGCAGCGTTGCACTGGCCAGATCCCCCGCATGGCCATGTGCCATGGATGCCATCAGATCCGCGCTGGCCGGAGCGACAACAATGAGATCATGCTGCCGTGAGAGCTGAATATGCCCCATTTCCACTTCGTCCTTGAGAGAAAAAAGATCGGTGTAGGTATCGGTGCCGGTCAGGGAAGAGACAGACAGCGGGGTGATAAATTCACTGCCGCCTTTGGTCAGGATGGCCGACACCTCATAGCGCTCGCCCCGCAATAAGCGAATCAGCTCGAGCGACTTGTACGCGGCAATACTGCCTGATATAACCAGCAATATCCTGTGTGACATAAAATCATCATACAATTGCTTTGTGTTTTGTCCACTTATTACGCAACCATGATGTTCATTAAATAGATATGGCGGCGTAGAGGGCGTGTTTTTGCATATGCCACATTACAAATGCGGTAATTGCGGCGGTCAGCACCATCAGAAACACAGGATGCCACCACTCGTTTTGCGCAGGTCGTGCAGACGTGTGAAATGTATCAGATTCCACATGCGCAATGTTCTTAGCGGCGGCCTCAATCGTGTCCAGCACTTCTGGCAGGCGTCGAAGCTTGCGCGCCGTTTGTTTGATGGCAAATGCTGCTTCCGCTTTTGGACTGAGATTCTGTTCCGCCCAGTCCCGAATCAGCGGCTCTGCCAGTTTCCACATGTTGATGTCAGGTTTGAACTTTCGTCCCACGCCCTCGGTCAGCATCATGGTTTTTTGCAGCAACAGTAACTGCGGCTGTAGTTGCATTTCAAATTGCGACGAGATGGCAAAGAGCTGCGAGAGCAGGCGCGCGACAGAGATTTCATTGAGGGGTTTATCGATAATCGGCCCGGCAACGGCTCGGCAGGCCTGTGCAAAATGCTCTTTGGATTTATGCGGGGGGACGATTCCGGAGCGGAAGTGAATCTCAGCCACACGCTCATAATCTCCTATCAGAAACCCGTGTAGTACCTCCGCCAGAAACATCCGGTCTTTACGTGCCATCCGGCCCATAATACCGAAATCAACCACGGCGATACTGTTGTCTGGTAAAATAAATACATTGCCCGGATGCGGGTCAGCGTGAAAATAGCCGTCACGGAAAACCTGGTTGAAAAAGGCCTGCGCCGCATAGGTCACGATCAGGTCGAAGTCATGCCCGGCGTCTTTCAGGCCTTCCATATCGGAGACAGGAATACCGTATATACGCTCGCTGGTGAGCACGCGCTCGCTGGTCAGGTTCCAGTCTATCTGGGGGACGTAGAACCCTTCATCCAGCATGGTGTTTTCTTTAAGCTCTGCAGCGGCGGCAGCCTCGTAGCGCATGTCGAGTTCCAGCGCGACGGTTTCCGTCAATGTGCGCACCATTTCGCGTGGTTTCAGGCGACGGGTTGAGGGAAGGCGGCGCTCCATCAGCCCTGCCAGCCATGCAAACAGATCCACATCGCGTGCGAAAGCTTTATGAATACCGGGACGCAGGATTTTAACCGCTACATCCTTGCCTTCCTGCGTGGTGGCATAATGCACCTGTGCGATGGAGGCAGCTGCAACAGGTTGCGCGTCAAACCGTGCAAAGAGCACGTCGGCAGGTATGCCAAAGTCCTGCTGAATGATCTCTTTTGCCTTTTCTGTTGAAAAAGGCGGGATTTTATCCTGAAGATTAGACAGATCACGGGCCATTTCCTCCCCGATCAGGTCGGAGCGGGTGGAGAGTGCCTGCCCCAGTTTGATAAAAGACGGGCCAAGTTCCGTGAGCGCGTTAGCAAGTCTTTGTCCCTTGCGCAGTCCCTTGTGCGGGCGGCGCACGAGACGTGTGATACCTGCCATGAACGGTGCAACACGGGTTTCTTTTAGCACAAACAGTGCGTCATGCCGGGCCAGCACGGTAGCGATCTGGAGCAGTCGGGCGCTATGTCTGAGTGGTGTCAGCATCGATCACACTTTCCATCCGGAGTGAATGGCCACAATGCCACCGGTCAGATTCGTATAGGTGACATTGCCAAACCCGGCTGCGCGGAGCATATCGGCGAAAGGCTCCTGAGCAGGGAAACGGCGAATCGATTCCACCAGATACTGATAGGATTCACGGTCATTGGCGAGTGTCTGACCGAGTTGTGGAATGATGTCGAAGGAATAACGATCATAGAGTTTTTGCAAGGGTTCTGACGTCGGGTGCGAAAATTCAAGGCAGAGAAAATGTCCGCCTGTTTTCAACACGCGGTGGGCTTCCCGCAACACGGCGTCAATGTGCGTGACGTTACGGATGCCAAACGCCATGGTTATAGCATCGACACTCGAGGATTCAACCGGAAGACTCTCAGCATTAGCAAGTAGATAAGAGGTGCCCGTATGATACCCGGCATCAATCATGCGCCGTTTTCCTTCACTCAGCATGGCGGGGTTGATGTCGCTCAGCGTTACCTGTTTGCCGCCTGCTGCCAGAAAGCGCCGGGCAATATCCCCGGTGCCGCTGGCAAGATCAAGCAGGTGCATGTCCGGCTCAGGACGCAGTGCATCGATCAGCGCATCTTTCCATGCGTGGTGCATGCCCATACTCATGGCATCGTTCATCAGGTCATACCGGTACGCCACACCGGTGAACACATCATTGACCATATCCTGCTTGGCGTCTTCCCCGACGGTCTGAAATCCGAAATGAGTCGTATTGTGTTGCGGTTGCTCTGCCATGGCCAGAGTGTTAGCAGGTTTTAAAAAGGATACCAAGTGTATATGATTGGCCTATGCTTCTGTCACGTTGCAGGCAGGCATATATGGTGTGAGGTCAGCAGACCGAGCGAGCCTTAAGCTCCGCCCGTTGCGCAGCGCAGTAGCGTGAGCAGGGGTATGAACAAAGATGATCGATGCCAGAGTTACCCGAAGTAGAAACAGTGCGCAGGGGGTTGGAACCTCACCTTAGCGGCAGATACATAACGGACGTCATGGTGCGCCGCTATGATTTGCGCCAGCCCATCCCCGCAGATTTTATTCCATGCGTACGGCACAAAAAAGTGGAGCGCATCGATCGCCGGGCTAAATACCTTCTGTGGTATCTTGAAGACGGCACCGTTATCATCATGCATCTGGGCATGTCCGGGCGGGTGCTGTTGCATAAAAAAGATGAAGCCCCGCTTCAGCCGCATGATCATGTGATCTTCGCGTTTGATGATGATCAGGAGCTGATGTTTAACGATGCGCGGCGTTTTGGTGTCGTCCTGCTGACGGATACAGATGCTTTGCCAGGGCATCCGCTATTCAGTGCCTTAGGGCCGGAGCCGCTGGGAGATGATTTTACTCCGGACTATCTCCGGCAAGCACTGAGTCACCGCAAAGGGCCGGTTAAACCGGTGCTAATGGATCAAAAACTGGTCGTGGGTGTGGGAAATATTTATGCCAGTGAAGCGCTGCATCGCGCATGGTTGCATCCCACTACAGCTGCACACCACTGTTTGAAACAGGCGGATGCGCTGGTGTCTGCGATTCGGGACGTGTTGCAGGAAGCCATCGCATCCGGGGGTTCCACCCTGCGTGATCATGTGCGATCCAGCGGGGAAATGGGCTATTTTCAGCATCAATTCAGGGTGTATGGGCGCGAACATCAGCCGTGCTTTACCTGCAACACCCCCGTGGCTCGAATCACACAGGCAGGTCGCTCGACATTTTTTTGCCCGAGCTGTCAGAAGGTATCATCTAAAAGGCGCGGTAAAGGGTAAATGCCTGTGGATAACTACATATGAAGATGTAGCCTCTCCAGCAGCTTAGAGAGATCATCCACATTTTGTGATTTATTGCCCAAAAGCGCTTGACTGGAAGCGTCCGTATGACTAGTTTTACCAACCTGCGTTGAATGAAAAAGCGATATGGTTTGAAAAATTGCTTGATTTCAACTGGTTGCATCGGTTTTTCGTTGTTTTTTAATGGCACGAAATATCGATCAAAAAGGCAAAAACTGAAAATATTAAGGAAGTGGGAAGCTATGGCACACCATAAATCGGCAATTAAACGTATCAGGCAGACGGAGCGTCGTACCGATGTAAACCGTGCTCGTCGTGGGCGTATTCGTACCTTTATCCGTAAGGTAGAGGATGCCGTGAAAGCCGGAGATAAAAAGCAGGCACAGGAAGCGTTTCGTGCCGCTGAGCCGGAAATTATGCGTGGTGTCAGCGAGGGCGTCATCAAGCTTAATACCGCTTCCCGTAA
>CAYMGS010000007.1:16769-24834 GCA_964390025.1 uncultured Rickettsiales bacterium
CCGCCGCCAAGGTGAAGGCGCTGGCCTAAGTCCCGCATGGGGCGCCCATTCTGCCGGACATGCTCCGGTAGCTCAATAATAAGAATAAAACATATCGCCTCCGTGTAAAACGGAGAACCCTGGTGCTGTGTCTGGTTTCAGACACAGTGTGGCAAGTAACGTTAAGGTGATGAAGATGAACCTGGACGAACTTACGGCAACCGCATCCCGGCGTGTGGAGGATGCAGGATATGCAGGTGATGTGACCCCGGCTGAATGCTGGGCCGCCCTGCGGGAAGAGCCTGCTGCCGCGCTGGTGGACGTTCGCTCTCATGCGGAATGGGTGTTTTCCGGTCATCCTGATCTTGCCGAAGTAGGCAAACGCCCGGTCATGGTATCGTGGCGCCTGTATCCGGAATTCGATCTCAACCCTGGTTTTATGTCCGAGTTGACCAGTATGCTCCCTGAAAAGGAGGCCCCGGTATTTCTGTTATGTAAGACCGGAGGGCGTTCCGCCGAAGCAGCAAAGGCGCTGACGCAGGAAGGGTATGGATTGTGTTTTAATGTTGTGCATGGTTTCGAGGGTGATGCAGATGCATCGCGCCGTCGGGGCAGAGTTAATGGTTGGAAAGCAGAGGAGTTACCGTGGGTGCAAGCGTAATGATGAAGGAGCCGGTGGCAACACAGCAGGTGGAATTTTCCGCCGCACGCTGGGACACGGTGCTGGAAAAACTTCGCCAGACATATGGCGATACGATTTTCAAAAGCTGGCTGAAGCCGCTTTCCTTTGTTGGCATCAAAAACGGTGAAGCGCTTATTTCCGTTCCTACCCGTTTCATGCGTGACTGGATCAGTGCGCATTATCTTCCGGCGATCACGCAGTTCCTGGAACGCGAAGAGGCGACGATTACAAAAGTCGAACTTATTGTGCGCCCGCGTGAGCCGCAAATCGTCAAGCCCCGGCCACAGGAAACGGTCGTGGAAAGCCAGGCTGAGATGAAACATGAAGCATCTTCAACCCCGATACGGGTTAACGAATCTGCCGTTTCGTCTATGGAGCGCATCGGTGCGCCGCTTGACCCGCGCTTTACCTTTGATAATTTTGTCGTCGGCAAGCCCAACGAGCTGGCATTTGCGGCGGCCAAGCGTGTTGCCGAGTCCACCTCGGTGGTACAAGGCTGTAACCCCCTCTTTCTGTATGGTGGCGTGGGACTGGGTAAAACGCACCTGATGCATGCCATTGCCTGGCATATCCGGCGCAATAACCCCGAGCGTCGCGTGATGTATCTCTCCGCTGAAAAGTTTATGTACCAGTTCATCCGCGCGATTCGTTTTAACGACTCCATTTCATTTAAAGAGCAGTTCCGTTCGGTCGATGTACTGATGATTGATGATGTGCAGTTTATTTCCGGTAAGGACTCTACACAGGAAGAGTTTTTCCATACTTTTAACGCATTGATTGACCAGAGCAAGCAGCTGGTGATTTCCGGTGATCGTTCGCCCTCTGATCTGGATGGTATTGAAGAACGTATCCGTTCCCGTCTGGGCTGGGGTCTGGTGGCTGATATTCATACCACCAACTATGAGCTGCGTCTGGGTATTCTGCAAACCAAGGTCGAGAAAATGGGCTGCTCTGTATCTCACAAGGTACTGGAGTTTCTGGCGCATAAAATCACCTCAAATATTCGCGAGCTGGAAGGTGCCCTGAATCGTGTGGTAGCACATGCGACACTGGTTGGCCGTGACATTACAATCGATACTACGCAGGAAGTGCTACGCGATCTGCTGCGTGCCAATGACCGCCGCGTGAATGTGGAAGATATTCAGCGTACCGTGGCCGGACATTATAATATTAAAGTTTCCGATATGCATTCTGCCCGGCGCTCTGTTGCTGTCGCGCGTCCGCGCCAGATTGCGATGTACCTCTCCAAACAACTGACGGCTAAGAGCCTGCCCGAGATAGGCCGTAAATTCGGTGGCAAAGACCACACCACCGTAATGCATGCCATCAAGCGTGTGGAAGAACTGTCGTCCAAAGACCATGAAATCCGTGAGGATATTGAGCTGCTGAACCGCATGCTGCAAAACGGATGACGGATAATAGATAAAAGATGAATTAGTGATATCATCGCTCATTGTTCGTCACGCATCTCGTATCTTTTCCGTTGCACAGCTCGGCGGTACTGCTATAGTCTCCCTCGCATTATCCAACAGTTGAGAGTTTTCTATGAAGGTTGCGATTGATCGCTCGGTACTCCTGAAATCGCTGGGACATGTTCAGTCCGTGGTAGAACGACGCGGTACGATTCCCATTCTTGCCAACGTCAAACTTGACGCTGCTGATGAACAGCTGGAACTGACCGCCACCGATATGGATATGGCAGAGGTGGAGCGTATCGGCGCGGCGATTGACGAGCCGGGTTCAGTCACGGTGCCCGCGCATATGCTCTATGATATTGTGCGTAAACTGCCGGAAGGTGCAGAAATTCGTCTGGAAGAGAATGGCGGTAATGTAGCCATATCTGCGGCGCATTCGCGTTTCTCACTGGCAACCCTGCCGGCCGATGAATTCCCGGCGATGGCAGAAGGTGATCTGGCACATACCTTCGTGCTGTCTGCTGCGGAGTGCAAAGCGCTGGTGGAGAAGACCCGCTTTGCGATGTCGACCGAAGAAACGCGCTATTATCTGAACGGGGTCTATCTGCATACGGCTGAACTGGACGGCACAAGCGTGCTGAGAGCGGTTGCTACCGACGGTCACCGGCTTGCCCGTATGGAATTGGCGCTTCCTGCCGGTGCCTCCGGCATGCCTGGGGTCATCATCCCACGTAAGACCATTGGTGAGCTTTCCAAGTTGCTGGAAGAAGGCGTTGGCGAGGTCAAGATTTCCTTGTCTGAAAATAAAATCCGTTTTGTGTGCGGCGGTGCGATTCTGGTCTCCAAGCTGATTGACGGAACCTTCCCTGACTATGAGCGGGTGGTGCCGGAAGGCAATGACCGTATGATGGAAGTCAGTGCGCAGGCGCTGGCCAAAGCGGTGGATCGTGTCTCCGTGATTTCGGCTGATAAGGCACGTGGCGTGAAACTGGCTCTGGATAGTGGCAAGCTTACACTTTCTGCCAGCAGCGCGGAGCAGGGTCATGCGCAGGAAGAGCTGGAAGTCACCTTCTCGGCAGAGCCGGTGGAGATTGGTTTTAATGCGCGTTACCTGCTGGATGTGCTGACGCAGATTGAAGGGGATACGGTGCAGTTTGCTCTGGGCGATTCCAATGCGCCTGCACTGATCCGCGATTCTGCCGATGTGGGTGCGTTATACGTTGTGATGCCGATGCGGGTATAACATTCATACATCAGCGTTTCAGGATTCAGGGGTAAGCATGTGACAGTAACAGAGATACAGACATCTTCTGAACCACAAATCGTACATCCTGACTCTTCTATTGCCTCTCTTTCTCTTACCGGTTTTCGTAACTATCCTCATGCAGAGCTGCATTTCAGTGGCTCTCCCGTCTTGCTGATCGGGCCGAATGGGGCCGGAAAAACCAATATACTGGAAGCACTCTCCCTGCTGGCACCAGGGCGCGGATTACGCCGTGCATCGCTTGGGGAGATGGCCTGTACCCATCAGGAAACAGGCTGGAGTGTTTCCGCGCTGTTGATGCGTGACGGCATGCCTATGGGCATCGGCACGGCGCTGGAAGTCAGCGAGCGTGGCACGGAGCGACGCATACTCCGCATTGACGGTGAGAATGAACGCTCACAGGCGCGGTTGCTGGAATATCTGCATGTGCTGTGGCTGACCCCGGCTATGTGTCATATGTTTAGCGAAGGTAATATGGTGCGACGCCGGTTTCTTGACAGGCTGGTCTATGGTTTTGATCAGGAACACGCCTCCCGCATTGCTGCTTACGAGCATCACACGCGAGAGCGCAGCAGATTGCTCGCGCAGCCGTCACCGGACACAACATGGCTGGATACGCTGGAACGTAAAATGGCGGAATATTCGGTGGCGATTGCCGCGGCACGCCATCAGGCGCTGGAGCATCTGGGTATGATGCTGGCGGAAACGCGCGGTTCCTTTCCCGCTGCTCGGCTGGTGATGGACGGGGTGGCGGAGTCTGCTCTGGAAGCTGGCGAAGGTGCGCTCGTGATTGAAGACGAGCTGGTAGCACGCTTGGCTGCACATCGGGAAACAGATGCCCGCACAGGCCGTGCTTCTGCCGGGGCGCATAAAACGCGACTCGAGGTCTGGCTGATGGAAAAAAGCTGCGAGGCAGCGCAATGCTCCACGGGTGAACAAAAAGCGTTGCTGCTGTCGGTGATTCTGGCACAAGCCCGCGCAGTGAAGCGCTGGCGAGGTTTCCCCCCGATATTGTTGCTGGATGAAGTAGTGGCCCATCTGGACAGTAGCCGCCGCGTTGAGCTGTTTGCCGAACTGCGTGATCTGGGGGTGCAGGCCTTCCTCACCGGCACGGATGCGGCTGATTTTTCAGCCGCCGGGGAGGGGGCGCAGATGGTGCGAGTAGAGGAGGGAGAAGTCCTATAGTCGTCATTACCCGGCTTGTCCGGGTAATCCATTTGTAAGAGAATATGTATTGCCCGAATAAATCGGGCAATGACAGCCTTAAAATCGTCATTCCCGCGGAAGCGGGAATCCAGAGGATTATGAAAGAAGACGTTATATACCATTATACTACAGAAGAAGGCCTAAGAGGAATACTTGAAAGCCAATGTCTCTGGGCTACGCATTTTCAATATTTAAATGATACGGAAGAGATCCAGCACATTCTGAAGCAGATTGAAATCTACAGAAGAAAACTTCCAAAGACAGAAACACGAGAATTTTTTTGCAATTTCGCAGTTGAAACGATCAGCGAGTTCTATCTTAGTAAAGAAAAGAAAAAAGCAGACTTTTATGTGACCTGCTTTAGCGAAGACGCGGATTCACGCACTATGTGGGAGAATTCGGATTGGGGGTTTCGCTATGCCATTTGTTTTTGTATGGACGCACTCAACGATTTAGTCGCATCAGAAAAAGACTTCCTTATGGGCGCGGAGCCAATAAGGCCGGTTTTATACCGGATGCGCGATAAGCAAGCTGCGTTGCATCATTGGAAGAAAGAATTTGCTCATGTGGTTTTTCGGAACAACATGCACGATCAGGTGGCGCGCAATAGTATGGCTTTACGTGGTATTTGTTTCCCGGCGCTCTTTAAGAATGAAGATTGGAAAGTCCAGAAAGAATGGCGAATTATCATAAGGTGTCCAAGGACTATAAACGAAGAGATTAGAGAACAAAACAAGCATAGAAAAGAGAAACGAATCTATGATGCTCCAAAACAGCATGTTCGTTTGTTTAGTGATCCTGCTATTAGTGGGTTTTCGGGTTTGAGTAACGCCGTGCGAGGAATTATTATTGGCCCAAAAGGGAATGTAGATACGGCCAAAGCAATTTGTGCAGAATATAAGCTAGAGAATGTTCCTATTATACCATCCAGATTCTAAGTTTAGGCTCTCTGGATTCCCGCTTTCGCGGGAATGACATGTTCTTGTGTATTTCTTCATCGTTTTACCCAATTCTCACCTAAATTCTCCCTCTCAAAAGGGGAGGAAATGAATGAAACGAACAGATGAGGGTAAAGATAGGGCCACCAGACAAAAATCCCCCCTTTTCGCTAGATTTTTCCTGCGTTTCCGGCTAGAAATACCTATCCCGTCATTGTCCGGCGTGTCCGGACAGTTCATTAACCCTAACTGACTGGATTCCCTTATAATTTTGCTTTGCAAAATTCAGGGAATGACACACTGAATTTATGAACAGCAAACCCGCAGAAAATATCGTGACAGACAATATCGAAGAACAGACCTATGACTCTGGTTCCATCAAGGTGCTTAAAGGGCTGGAGGCCGTGCGTAAACGCCCTGGCATGTATATCGGGGATACCGATGATGGCTCCGGCCTGCACCATATGGTCTACGAGGTGGTGGACAACGCGATTGACGAGGCGCTGGCCGGACATTGTGATCTGGTACAGGTGACACTGAATGCTGACGGGTCATGCCTGGTCAGTGATAACGGGCGCGGCATCCCGGTGGACATGCATAAGGACGAAGGCGTCTCGGCCGCCGAAGTGATTATGACGCAACTGCATGCAGGCGGTAAGTTTGACCAGAACTCCTATAAGGTGTCCGGTGGTCTGCACGGGGTTGGGGTTTCTGTTGTCAACGCACTTTCTGAGTGGCTGGAACTGGTCATCTGGCGTGATGGCAAAGAGCACCGCGCACGGTTTGAAATGGGTGAGACGACCGAGCATCTGACGGTGACCGGTGATGCGAACGGGCAGAAGGGTACGCAGGTGACGTTCCTGCCGTCTGATCAGACCTTTTCCTTTATCGAGTTTGATTTTGCCACACTGGAGCATCGCCTGCGCGAGCTGGCATTCCTTAATTCCGGTGTGCGTATTCGCCTCTCTGACCTGCGCGGCGAAGAGCCGGTCGTGGTGGAGCTCTATTATGAAGGTGGCACGCAGGCATATGTGGAATATCTGGATCGTAATAAGCACGCGGCGCATCTGCCAATTGTAGTGCTGGGAGAGAAAGATGGCATCGGCGTGGAAATCGCGATGCAGTGGAATGACTCCTACCATGAAAATGTACTGTGCTTTACCAATAATATTCGCCAGCGCGACGGGGGAACGCACTTGCAGGGCTACCGTGCTGCGCTGACCCGTACCATTAATACCTATGCCACGTCCGCCGGGCTGACCAAGAAAGAAAAAGTGGCGCTGACCGGGGACGATGCGCGTGAAGGGCTGACCTGCGTATTGTCGGTGAAGGTACCCGATCCGAAATTCTCCTCACAAACTAAAGAGAAGCTGGTCTCTTCAGAAGTGCGCACGGTGGTAGAGACCTTCGCGTATGACAAACTCTCGCAGTGGTTTGAGGAACATCCGCAGGAAGCAAAAACCATCATCAGCAAAATTGTGGAAGCGGCAGCCGCGCGTGAAGCGGCACGCAAAGCGCGCGAGCTGACCCGTCGTAAAGGGGCACTCGATATTTCCAATCTGCCGGGCAAGTTGGCAGACTGTCAGGAGCGTGACCCGGCGAAATCCGAGCTGTTCATTGTGGAGGGCGATTCCGCCGGTGGCTCTGCCAAGCAGGGGCGGAACCGGAAGAATCAGGCGATCCTGCCGCTTCAGGGTAAGATTCTCAATGTAGAGCGCGCACGGTTTGACAAGATTCTTTCGTTTAAAGAAATCGGTGCGCTGATTACAGCACTGGGCACCAGTATCGGCGAGGAATTTGACATTGAAAAAACCCGCTATCACAAAATCGTGATTATGACCGACGCTGACGTGGACGGTGCGCATATTCGTACGCTGTTGCTGACCTTCTTCTTCCGTCAGATGCCGCAGCTTATCGAGAAAGGCTACCTCTATATTGCACAACCGCCACTGTATAAAATCAAGCGCGGGAACTCGGAAGCATATTTGAAAGACGAAGAAGAACTGGAGGCATTTCTCGTGCGTGCTGCGCTTGATGAAATGTCAGTCAAGCTGACCGATGGCCGTGTCATCACCGGTGAAGCGCTGGCGGAACTGGTGGCGCAGGCGGCACGTATCAGCCATCTGATGAGTGCGTTGGCCAAGCGTGCGTCCATGCCAATTATCGAAGCAGCCGTGCTGGTGGATCTGTTCAATACCGAAGCCAGCCCGCAGGAGATCAAAACCCGTGCTGAACGTCTGGCTGCGATGCTCAATGAGTATGACGAAGATGGCGGCTGGGAGTGCAGCATGAATGAAGCCGGGTTTGTGGTGAAACGCATGCTGCGGGGTGTGGAAGAAAAATACCTGCTGGATGAAAAACTGTTTATGAGCAAAGAAGCGCGTGAACTCTCTGCGGCGTCAGCTCATATTCAGGATTTCTACAGTAAGCCGATGCACCTGTCCCGCAAGCAGCTGGAACTGTCGATTGGTTCTCCGTTTGCGCTGTATGAAACGGTGATGGAAATCGGGCGCAAAGGGATGTCGGTGCAGCGCTTT
This sequence comes from uncultured Rickettsiales bacterium, assembly GCA_964390025.1. GTDB lineage: Bacteria > Pseudomonadota > Alphaproteobacteria > Rickettsiales > UBA998 > CAYMGS01. The sequence continues at coordinate 24,791 of CAYMGS010000007.1, forward strand.
AAGGGGCTGGGTGAGATGAACCCGGATCAACTGTGGGACACCAC
>CAYMGS010000008.1:0-4821 GCA_964390025.1 uncultured Rickettsiales bacterium
GCTTTATTCTGCATTTTCATAATATCCTGATTTACGTATTGCTGGGTGCAGCGGTGATTACCGCCTTTCTCGACCATCTGATTGACAGTGTCGTGATTCTGGCGGTGGTGATGGTGAATGCAATCATTGGCTTTCTGCAGGAAGGAAAAGCTGAAAAAGCGATGGATGCTATCCGCAGAATGCTTGCGCCCCATGCGCATGTTATTCGTGGCGGCCAGCGTATCAGCATTGACGGTGAGCAATTGGTGCCGGGTGATATTGTATTACTGGAGGCTGGAGACAAGGTGCCTGCAGATCTTCGCCTGCTAACGGCACATGGCCTGCAAATTCAGGAGGCTATCCTCACTGGTGAATCGGTTCCGAGTGACAAAGACACGAAACCTTCCGTACCGGATGCCGCGTTAGGTGACCGCCACGGAATGGCCTTTTCCGGCACACTGGTTACAGGGGGTCAGGCTAAAGGGGTGGTGGTGGCCACAGGAGGTCACACTGAAATTGGCCGTATCAGCGGGATGATTTCGAGAGTCCAGAATCTTACCACACCTCTGGTACAGCAGATGAGCGTGTTCGCCAGATGGCTGACAGGTTTTATTCTGGTGCTTTCTGCCCTGATTTTTATCTACGGATATTATATACAGGAGCAGCCATTTGTTGAACTTTTCATGGCGGTTGTGGGCCTTTCCGTTGCAGCTATTCCGGAGGGGTTGCCTGCCGTGCTTACCATCACGCTGGCAATTGGCGTACAGGCAATGGCACGGCGCAATGCAATCGTACGGCGCTTACCTGCAATTGAAACACTAGGTTCCGTGTCGGTGATTTGCACTGATAAAACAGGCACGCTTACCCGCAACGAGATGATGGTTGTCTCTGCGCTTACACATCAGCACTGTTTGACACTGAGCGGCACAGGGTATGAACCCAAAGGTGTTTTTACGCTCGCTGATGCAGAAACCGACCCGGCAAACCATGCGGTATTATTACAGCTCGCTCGCGCTGCTGCACTGTGCAATGATGCTGCCATTGTACAAAAAGATGATACGTGGCACGTTGAAGGCGATCCCATGGAAGGCGCTCTTCTGGCCTTTGTCGGCAAAGCAGGTCTTAGCCATACGGAGGAGTCAGATCGCTGGGCCCGCACGGATGCCATTCCGTTTGATTCCAGACACCGCTTCATGGCAACGCTGCATCATAATCATGAGCATGCGGCGTTTGTTTTTGTTAAAGGCGCCCCGGAACGCATTCTGGAAATGTGCGAAAGCCAGTGGGTGAGTGCGGATGCCACGGAACCGCTTAACGTGTCTTACTGGCAGGAACAGGCTGAAGCGATTGCAGCTAAAGGTCAGCGGGTGCTGGCCTTTGCCGTTAAGGCAGTCAATCCGGAACACACGATACTGGAGTTTAGCGATGTAGAGCAGGGGCTCAGCCTGCTGGGAATGGTTGGCATGATTGACCCACCGCGTGCAGAGGCCATCGAGGCCGTTGCGGAATGTCATGAAGCCGGTATTACGGTGAAAATGATCACAGGCGACCATGCCGGAACTGCTATGGCCATTGGGCGGCAAATCGGCCTGCAAAAAACCGACAAGGTGCTCACGGGTGTCGAGATTGATGCGCTTGACGATGAAGCGCTTAAAGAGACTGTGATGCAAACAGACATCTTCGCGCGCACCAGCCCGGAGCATAAATTGCGGCTGGTAATGGCCCTGCAATCGCATGGTATGACCGTTGCCATGACAGGCGATGGCGTGAATGATGCTCCGGCGTTAAAACGCGCCGATGCCGGTATTGCAATGGGGCAAAAGGGTAGTGAGGCCGCCAAGGAAGCCGCAGAACTGGTCCTGGCAGATGATAATTTCGCTTCCATAGCCGCGGCTGTAAAAGAGGGCCGTACCGTCTATGACAACCTGAAAAAAGTGATCAGCTGGACGTTGCCTACCAATGGTGGGGAAGCGATGACCATCCTGCTCGCGCTCATGCTGAACATGACGCTCCCGATCACACCGGTGCAGATTTTATGGGTCAATCTGATTACGGCAGTGACATTGGGCGTTGCGCTCGCATTTGAGCCAACCGAGAAAGGCACAATGAATCGTCCGCCACGCCCTCGCGGAGAGGCATTACTCACCGGCGAATTGGTTTGGATCATTGTGCTGGTTTCTTTCCTTTTTGCAGGGTTTGTTTTCGGCATTTACGAATATGCCGTTAGTGAAGGCTATTCGATTGAACTGGCACGCACGATGGCCGTGAATACACTGGTTGTGCTCGAAATCTTCAACCTTTTCTTCATTCGCAATTTATACAGCACGTCACTGACCTGGCAGATGATGAAAGGCACGAAGGTGATGTGGGCGGTTATCGTGACAATCGTGATTGCACAATTTGCTTTTACCTATGCGCCGCCCATGCAGTTGCTTTTCGGTACAGAAGATTTGCCGCTGCATTACGGGGTCATCGTGATTGGTTGCGGTGTGCTGCTCTTTGTTATGTTGGAGTGCGAGAAACAAATCCGTCTTCGTGTAACCGCTAAATATCGCAAGAGGCCCGCATGAACGCACTGAGCACATGGATTCATGCTTCGCCTTTTTATGAGCTGACGGCATTAATTGCGCTGGCAGCCGTAACGGGATTTGCCGGGCTCTTGCTTCGTCAGCCGATGATTGTAAGCTTCATTGCTGTGGGGGTGCTGGCCGGGCCATCAGCGCTCGGTATTGTGCAGTCGCATGAGCATATCCAGTTGCTTGCCGAACTGGGCATCACGGTACTGCTGTTTTTAGTTGGTCTGAAGCTTGATCTGAAGCTTATCCGCACGCTTGGGCCGGTAGCGCTCGCCACAGGCTTAGGTCAGGTAACGTTCACATCGGTGGTCGGCTTTTTGATTGGTCTGGCGCTGGGGCTGGATACGATTACCTCGCTCTATGTTGCGGTTGCGCTCACCTTTTCCAGTACCATCATCATCGTCAAACTGCTCTCCGATAAACGCGAGGTTGATTCGCTGCATGGCCGTATCGCTATAGGCTTTCTCATCGTACAGGATTTAGTCGTGGTCTTGGCGATGATGGTGCTCTCCGCTTTTGGCCTTGGCGAACAGGACGGAGCGGAGGGGTCAGCACTCACCCATATTGCCACCGTTACGCTCTACGGCCTGCTGATGCTGGGTTTCGTGCTGTTCTTCATTCGCTACGCCGCAACACCGCTTGTGAGTCGTATTGCTCATTCTCAGGAATTACTGATTACCTTTGCCATTGGCTGGGCGGCATTGCTGGCCGCGATCGGAAGTCAGGCCGGTTTTAGTAAAGAGCTGGGCGGACTACTTGCGGGTATCTCACTTGCCTCAACTCCCTTCCGTGAGGCGATCGTTGCAAGACTCTCTTCTTTGCGTGATTTCCTGTTGTTATTCTTCTTTATCGCGCTTGGATCGCAGCTTGATCTTGGTTTGCTCGGTACACAGATTGCACCGGCGATGGTCTTTTCGCTTTTTGTGCTGATTGGCAACCCACTCATCGTTATGGTAATTATGGGGCTTATGGGCTACCGCAAGCGCACAGGGTTTCTGGCCGGGCTTACTGTTGCGCAGATTAGCGAATTCTCGCTTATCTTCATGGCAATGGGCCTTACGCTGGGCCATGTCTCTGCTGAATCGCTGGGGCTGGTCACACTGGTTGGTCTCATCACCATTTCGCTGTCAGTCTACATGATTACATATTCACATAGCTTATACGCAAAGCTGGAACCGTTATTATCCGCCTTTGAGCGCCAAAATCCATTTCGGGAGGAAAGCCTGGAGCATGTGGATAATGCGGGAGGCGAATATGATGTCATTCTGTTTGGCCTGGGCCGCTATGGTAAAGCTATCGCGCATTATCTGCATCAGGAAGGCTTTACATTGCTTGCGGTTGACTTTAACCCGGATGAGGTGCGCCGCTGGCGTGATCAGGGGCACCCCGTGATGTATGGCGATGCATGTGATCCTGCCTTTATCACCGGATTACCGTTACATGGCGTCAAATGGGTTGTATCGGCCATGCCGCAACATGATATCGGTATTACCCATGAAGACCCGCGCCTGTCGCTTATCGAGGGCCTGAAACAACAGCATTATGCAGGTGGCATCGCCGTTTCCACACAACAGTTGCATGATCAGGAACTCCTGAGAGAGAAGGGCGCGCAACTCATCCTGTTGCCATTCTACGACGCTGCGGAACAGGCCGTCGCCAGAATAAAGCATGAAGTAACGCATGGTATGCCTGCTCCTGCAGGGGCCCTGCCTGAAACGAAGGAGCAGAAGCCGGAAGCATGAAGGACAGAACGGACGATCACACTCCTGACCGGGTTTCCTAGTGCTTGACATTTATGCATAAATGTCGCAAAGCTGCTGGGTAATATATGTCAGCCCCAGCCTCAGGAACATTCCCATGTTGAAACTCATCCCTCTTATCCTGTCACTGCTCATCGCTTCAGGCGCATATGCTCAGGATAAGGTCAAACGAACCGCAGATAACATTAAAGTGCCGGAGCGCTCTACGTATAGTCAGCGCTACAAACCGGAACGGCAATATGATGAAAATGGCTGAGACTGGACGTTTTTCCCAGCTCAGTCACCGATGGATCGTTCCGAGATTTTTCTTAAAAAAGTGCGTGCACATTATGCGGATGGGCAGGCGGCCCAAAAGAAAGAATGCGATAATCCATGGCCCTCTATTATTGCAGCGATCCGGAAGATTCGGGATGAGCAGTTGATGGATATTAACATCACGGAGAAGCTGATTAAAAAATACGAGGCAGAGAAGAAAAAGCAAAAAGCTGCACTCGATGCCATGAAAC
>CAYMGS010000008.1:4831-17635 GCA_964390025.1 uncultured Rickettsiales bacterium
TGCATCGTCATCTTGCGAGAGAGTTGCGAGATCAAACCCGAGATCGACAAGCTGGATAAGTCAGACAAGACCCGGCCGGTTGTGCATGGTGGATACGGAGGACTTACGCCCGGAGAAAAGAAGTACTGGGACTACACAAAGCTACAGGCCCGCGTGAAGGAGCTGGGTATGTGGGTGGTCGGTATGAAGGAGATTAATGGGTATCGCCATAAAGCGCTAAAAGAAATAAAGGACGTGCTGGAAAAGGCAAAAGCAGCCAACAAAGCGTGGAAGGCACCTAAGCATTGCGGTGGTGAAGATAAAAAGAAGATCATCAAGAAAGGCGAAGATGTTAAGGTGCAGAAACGCTATCCGCGCCTGAAAGCCAAATGCAAGCAATGTGAGAAAACCGCGTCTACGTATAATCAGCGACTGGGTGAACTGGAAGAATGGGAAGCGGTTGTTGCTGATATTGAGAAGCAGATTAAGGATATTGTCGATGGCAAACCCAAACGCGGGGAAAGCGTTATCGAAGAATCTAAACGCAAACAGCGTGAAACGAAGTGGCTGCGCACATCCCTGAAATCTGAGAAAATTATCGTAGAAGCGCGGAAGCAGGAAGCCGATAAATGGCTGAAGAAATTACGTGCATGCGAAAAGAAGCAGTGCCGTGATATCGGCATGAGTAACAAATATAAATATACCAGCACAAAATGTAAAAAATGCGGCGGTCTGGTGCGGCAATATAATACATTCATCGATTCGATGAACAGCCTGCAATACGATATCGATAAATATGAACGTAAGCAGAAACAGGGCGATTATGATAAAGACCGCAATGAGTCACCGGGTAATGTAAAGTTCTGGCTGCATGAATTATACGAACAGCTCAATAACCTGAAGCGTGAAACCAATAAACTGGCAGGGCAAATCAAGGCCTGTGAGAAGAAATGCGCCCCTGTGACAGAAAGTAAGAAGGATATTAAGATCGGCGATGATTTCGAAATCGAACTGGAGGATGCCCGTGGCACCGGTGGCACCAACCCGTTTGACTCCAAAGGGGTGAAAAAAGCGGGTGGCGGTGGCCGCATGGGTGGTGAGATACGGGAACCGGTCAGAGACCCTGTAAGAGATCCGGTGCCTCCGGTCAGCCAGCCTGTGGATGAGGATAAGCCGAAAGAAGAGATCACCACAGGTGGTCAGCCTCCGATCGAGATCACAGAGCCGCCGAAACAACCGTTCTTTGCTAATATTGCAAGCGGTGGCACATCGATGATCCATATCATGGGCAAATCACCTTGCCCGGACCCGGTGACCAATACACAGATCAGATCGAGCGATGGCCGTGGCATGACAGGGAAGGTGACCAGTAAACCTGCCTTCCTGAATGTGTCTCTGAGTGGTCAGAATACCGGCACGATTGGCGTGAATATCCAGTTTAACTGTAATGTACCTGGCCCCGGCACCTATAGTGCGACAGTGGAAATACAGGTGAGTGACCCAGACACGGGTGAGTCAAAAACCGTGCTGCATGATGTAGTAGTCACAGTGCGCGAAGAATAACAGCTAAGCACCTTCACGTCACAGAAGCTGCATGAGGACTTACTGTCTTTTAGGCGTGTGCCGGGGGGCGGATGTGCAATGCAAGTTTGCGGCACAGCACATAGAAGATCGGGGTGAAAATCAGACCAAAAAATGTCACCCCGATCATACCGCTAAACACGGTGACGCCTAGCGCCTGACGCATTTCTGCCCCGGGGCCGGATGCGATAACCAGTGGCACTACGCCAAGGATAAAGGCGAATGATGTCATGAGAATGGGGCGCAGGCGTAGCTTAGCGGCTTCCGATGCGGCGCTGTAGACATCCTTTCCCTGTTCTTCCAGTTCTTTGGCAAACTCTACGATGAGAATGGCGTTCTTACTCGCCAGTGCTACCAGTACAATCAATCCGATCTGGGTCAGTATATTGTTGTCCATGCCTGCAATCGCTACCCCCATAATGGACGATAACAGGCACATAGGGACGATCAGAATGATGGCCAGTGGTAAAATAAGGCTTTCATACTGTGCTGCCAGCAACAGAAATACAAAAACGACTGCCAGGATAAAGGCAATAGCGGCAGTGTTCCCGGCAGTTTTCTGTTGCAGGGCCAGCTCCGTCCATTCATAGCTGATGCCATCCGGCAGAATATCAGCCGCCAGCTTCTCCATGGTTTCCAGCGCTTCGCCGGAACTATACCCCGGTGCCGTATCTCCCAGCAGATCAGCAGCCGGATAGAGATTATAGCGTGGTACACGAGACGGGCCGGTAATATCTTTAAACACGGCCAGACTTCCCAACGGCACCATGTTGCCATCCGTATTACGCACACGAATACGATCCACATCTTCCGCGCTTAACCGGTACGGCGCATCGGCCTGTGCTGTCACACGGAAGGTGCGCCCCAGATAGTTGAAATCATTCACAAAGGCCGAACCGAGATAGACTTCCAGCGCTTCAAATACATGCTCAATAGGAACGCCCAGCCGTTGCGCCCGTTCGCGCTCAATATCCAGATAAAGCTGCGGAGTTTTGGTTTCAAAGAAGCTGAATACCCGGGTGGTCGCCGGTGCCTGATTTGCGGCTCCGGCCAGTTCCCACATGGCGGCCTCAACCGCCTCTAAGCCTCGTCCTGCACGGTCTTGCAGCATCATCTTGAAGCCGCCCCCATTGCCCACACCGCGCACCGATGGAGGTGGAATGACTATCACAAACGCATCTTCAATCTGGCTCATGGCCGCCTGCATGTTACCCAGAATGCTGTGATAACTTAACCCTTCCGCTTCGCGGTTCTCAAACGTATCCAGAACGGGAAAGATGGCCGCCGCATTTGAGGCATTGGTAAAGGTAGCACCGGCAAACCCTGTAAATGCCACCGCATTCGTGACACCATCCAGCGCGATCAGTTTGTCGGTTGCTTCTTTGACCACCGCATCGGTACGGGATAATGCCGCGCCCGGTGGCAGCTGAATGCTCACGATGAAGTACCCCTGATCCTGCGCAGGTATAAACCCGGTCGGCACACGGCTAAACATTACAAATGTAATCACCATCAGCACAGCATATGCCGCGATGGTTACCATACCCAGCTTAACGGCCTTACATATAAACTTCCCGTATCGTTCTGATATATGTTCTATGAACGTGTTAAAGCTACAGTAGAAGTATTTGAGCGGTTGTTTTTTCCATTCGCTGGGCCTGTCACACGGGTCATTATGGCTCGGTTTAAAGATGAGCGCTGCAATAGCGGGGCTGAGCGTCAGTGACACCAGCAGGGAGATCATCGTGGCAATGGCGATCGTGATGCCAAACTGCTGATAGAACTGTCCTGAAATGCCATCAATAAAGGTGGTAGGTAAAAATACGGCGACCAGTACCAGGCTCATGGCGACCAACGCACTGCCGACCTCGGACATGGTGGCCCGTGCAGCATCCCGTACCTTCATACCTTCCTGCATACGTCTCTCGAGGTTTTCAACGACCACAATGGCATCATCGACCACGATACCAATGGCGAGCACGAGTCCGAATAACGTGAGCGTGTTCAGTGAGAAACCCAGCGCACTTAACACAGCAAACGTACCGATCAGTGAGACGGGGATGGCCAGAATCGGGATGATGGCCGCACGCCAGCTTTGCAGGAATACGATAATCACCAGCACGACCAGAAATACGGCTTCAATCATGGTGGTGATGACCGAGTTGATGGATTTGGCAACGAACTCGGTGGGGTTATAGATAATTTTATGTTCCAGATCGTTAGGGAAAAACTGCGATAATTCATCCATTTTGGCGATAATGGCATCGGCCGTATCCAGTGCATTGGATCCCGGACGCTGAAATATAGGCAGTGCTATGGCAGGTTTGTCCCCCAGATACCCTTTTGTCGCATAGCTCTCGGCGCCAATTTCCACACGGGCGATGTCGCGTACGCGGACAATACGGCCATCTTCCCCGGACTTCACCACGATATCGGCGAACTCTTCCGGTGTCGTGAGCCGGCCCTGCGTTTGCACGCTCAGCTCCAGCGCATGGGGAGCGTCAATAGGCTCCTGATTGAGTGTGCCGCTGGAGACCTGAATATTCTGTGAGCGCATTGCGGCCAACACGTCGCCGGCCGTCATATTGAGAGATGCAATACGGTCAGGATCAAGCCAGATACGCATGGAGTATTGAGAGGCACCAAACAAGCGGACATCCCCCACACCATCGATACGGGCAAGCTGGTCTTTGATTTGCAGCGTTACGTAATTGGCAAGATAGGTTTGATCATAGGTTCCACCCGGTGACAACATGTTCACGACCATCATCAGGTTCGGCGAGCTCTTACGTGTTGTTACGCCCAGACGCCGCACCTGTTCCGGCAGTCGTGGTTCAGCAATGGCAACCCGGTTTTGTACCAGCACCTGCGCCTGATCCAGATTAGTGCCCAGCTTAAAGGTGATGGTAATCGTCACACGACCGTCACCGGTGGATTGCGAAAACATGTATAGCATGTCCTCAACCCCGTTGATCTCCTGTTCAATGGGCGTCGCTACCGTTTTAGCCGCCACATCCGCGTTGGCACCGGGATAGGTGGCGGTGACTTCAATGGTGGGAGGGGCAATATCAGGATATTGTGTCACCGGTAGGCTGCTGTAGGAAAGCATACCCATAATCATGATAATCACTGAGATAACGCCGGCAAAGATCGGGCGATCAATGAAGAAGTGTGAGAGGTTCATGACCGCTATTCCTTATTGATATTCGTCCGTGAGAGATACCTCAGCGGGTGTAATCACCATGCCGGGGCGCACCCGTTGAATGCTGCGCGCCACAATACGGTCTTCAGCATTCAACCCGTTGCGAATGATGCGCCAGGTTGTGTCATAGACCGGCCCCAGCGTGACGGGACGCATCTGAACAGTGTTTTCATCATTCACCACATAGACGAACTTACGGGACTGATCTGTGCCGATCAGCGCATCAGGGACTAAAATGGCTTCATATTCTTCGCTGGCCAGTAGTCGCGCACGGCCAAAAATACCGGGTTGAATAATACCATCCGGATTGGGAATGACTGCTCTTCCCTGAATCGTACCGGTGCTGATATCGATCCGGTTATCAACAAAATCCATATGACCTTTGTGCGGGTAGCCGGTCTCGTCCTGTAGCTGTACCTCCACCGGGTTGGCCTTGGTACGCGAGGCTTCACGCTTGCCCGCCTGATCAAGGCGGATATATTTTAGCAATTCACGTTCACTGGCTTCAAAGTAAAAATGGATCGGGTCGAGCGATACGATGCTGGTGAGTGTTGTCGCATTCAGATCGCTACCATTAATCAGGTTGCCTTTGGTCACCAGATCCCGGCTGATACGTCCTGAAATGGGGGCCTTAACCTGTGTGAACTCCATATTCAGCCTGGCACGGTCAAGCGCCGCTTCTGCCATGGCCAGTGCCTGCGTACGGGAATCCAGCAGCTCCTGCGATGCGGCCCCCCGTTTGCGCAGTGTGACTGCACGGTCAAATTCTTTCTTTGCCAGTGTGTGCTGAGCTTCCGCTTCTTTGAGCGCGATGGCGAACGGCCGCTGATCGATAACGAACAGTACATCGCCTTCTGAAACGATTTGCCCGTCTTCAAAGGTGACTTCCTTAAGATATCCGCTGACACGTGCCCGCACTTCCACTTCTTCTACGGCACGAAAACGTCCGGTATATTCATCCCATTCGGTGATGGTTTTGACATAAGGTGTGCTGACTTTAATCTCCGGGCCTGCAGGTGCGGCCTGCTCTTCTTCCTCGCATGCCGACAGAAAAAGAGGGGCAATGATGAGCGCAAAAATTAATTTCATGGATTGCCGCATGACTGAGCTCCCACTTTTTTATGGCTGATGCCGCAAAGTTAGACGTAGATAAATATATACCGGCAAATAAATGCCGATCGGCTCCGGATACTCAATACTTAGACCATCTGCCCGGAAATACCAGAAAATTCATGTAAAATTTTTTATGGCTGACGTTACAGGATGATAAAAAACATCTGTGTGATTCACCATTACCAATATGTAATGGGGGTGCAAGATTCAGGTTATCTGTTGTGTCGTATTATTTGGTTGTAACACAGGAGTAACGCATGATCGGAAAACACTGGTTGATAAGTATGGTGGCGGTGATGGCACTTTCGGCGTGTATTGGGCCCGGGGATAATTCCGGCGTGAAAGGGCAGGGAGAGAATATTCTGCCTGAGATGACGGGCATTGACCTGCTGGGGCAGGAACGCACTATCCCTTCAACCTTTACCGGTAAGTGGAATATTGTGGCAATAGCGTTTGAACGGGAACAGCAGGAAGATGTGAATACATGGATTCCGGTGGCCGATGAGATGATGCTTGAGATAGACGGCCTCAAATTTTATGAGGTGCCGCTGATTTATGAAATGAATATGGCCATGCGCAGCTGGGTAAACAACGGTATGCGTGCGGGCATTAGTGATCCGGTAGCCCGGGAGCGCACCATTACCGTCTACACAGACCGGGAGAAGTTCCTCTCACTGATGGATATGGACACAGATTCCATTTATGTACTGCTGGTGGATGCGCAGGGGAAGATATTATGGCGTCATGAGGGTATAGCTACGCCTGAAGCAATAAGGGCATTACGTGCCTATCTGAGTGAACATGCCAACATCGACTAGATTTGCTTAGCGTATCAGGTGCTCAAACAGGCCGTAGTCCCAGTGGCGCATGGCCATCACAAGTGTGATGCCTTCCCGCTCGCTGACAGGCCGGTTGGCGTCTTCCCGGTTGATCTCGCTGAACTCACGGGCCAGACGCTGCAGTTTGCGCTGAAATTCGGCAGCACTGGCTTTGGTCAGCGTCATGTTCAGTACATGCAGACAGGAAGCATCACCGTCAAATCCGCGACTGAAATATTCTCTGCCAATATGCTGGCGGAAAAACTGCTCAAACGGGCCACCGGGCTGCCACTCAAAATGTTTGTTAATGAGTAGCCGCACGCGGTCGCCGGTCAGTAGTTCGATCAGGCCGATCTTTTCCAGTTTCAGTAATTTTCGGATGCATAACTCCCGGCTCAGGGTGAAGTAGCGTGTGATATCGTTCACATTCCAGTGGTTGAACACGCAGACAGTGACCAGCATTAATTCCAGGTCATCGGCAATCTCACGTTCCTGCTGGTGTGTCAGGTGCGTGAGTTGATTGCGGGCTGCTTCCATCTCTTTCACCAGTTCGCTGATCTCCATCCCAAGCATCTGGCACACACGATCCAGTCGTTCAAGCGATAGCGTTTCTTCGGCGAAAATGCGTTTGATACTTGCCTCAGACAACCCCAGTTCCCGCGCTACATCCGCGTAGGTGATACCTTTAGCCTTCAGGCATCCCTTCAATGTGGCAATCAGAGAACTGGTTTGGGGCATCATCATCCATAAGTATTATTATATAATACCATAAGGTCAGAATAAGGCAACATATCAATAAATGGTATCGCTTGATGGTGCCGGATGAGAAAGTGGAGGGACTCAACAACAAAGGAGCAATACCATGAATTTACTCACCAGAATCTCAGCAACGGTTACCGGAAAACTGGAGGAAGCCGTCTCTCACGTAGAAAACCATGACGCGGTCGTGGCAGTCGCACTTAAAGATACGCGTGCGGCTGTAGCGAAGGCCAGAGTGAGGATGCAACAGGTGCAAAAAGATGGAGCGGCGATGCGCACACGTCTTGAGCAATTACAGGAGAAAGAAACGCTTTGGGCTGAGCGTGCGCGCAACACGGCGGCTGATGATGAAGCAAAGGCGCTGGAGTGCGTCGCACGCCGCAATCAATGCCGTGAGCAGATAACGAAAACGCGGCAGGCGCTCCGTAAGCACGAGGAGCTGGAGCATCGTGTAAGAGAAAATGTAACACGGATGGAAGAGCGCCTGCGTGAAATGAACCATCAGCAAAATCTGATGCGCTCTCGCCAGTCGACGGCTGATGCCATGCGGATCATTAACAAAATTGAGGATCAGTCACAGGGCGGTATCGAGGCGACCTTTGATCGTTGGGAAATGCTGATTACCGAAACAGAATATGCCAGCGATACCCTGCCGGATGTCGATAGTCTGGATCATGCCTTTGTTAAGGAAGAGCAGACCGCCGAACTCAAAGCAGAGCTGGAAGCGCTTCTAAGCGAGAAGGAGTAGGATCATGGAGACGATCACGGCATATACTCACTCCTCTTCGCCCGGTGAAGGCGGCGGGGGACGAGCAGACGCTCATAAGCCAACAGAAAATGTAATCGACACGATGCAACGGTTTGCCGGATTTGCCAGCATTATGCGCAGTACCGGTGCTCTGGTCATCGTGGCGGCCATGTCGCTCTTCCTGATGCAGGGGTGGCAGGAGGGGGATGACATCAGCCGCTACTATATGCTGCTGGCACAGACCGGACTGCTGGCTGCCGGAGGTTTTGGGCTCAGTTTTCTGTTTAAGGAAAACAAAGGCGCACGTGTCTTTTTTGGGCTGGGGTTGGTGTCGGTTACGGTGAATATGACGACACTCGGGGCGCTCGTTTTCTCTCTCACACAGTGGGGAAGCTCGCTGGTCTCCTACCCTGATTTTGCGCAATGGCAAACGGTTGGGCCAGACAGTCTGGCGCTGGCATTCGGTGCTACGCTTCTGTGTAGCCTGCCTGTGTCTCTGTTCAGCTACAAGGTTTTTGCCCGTCGCTCGGCGGTGACACTGGCAGTAGTATTTCTGGCAATGAACCTGCTGCTATTATTGCCGGTGCGCGAATCGTGGATGGTTGGGCTGGTGGCCATGGCCGCCATATTGATGCCGTATATGTGCATGCATAAGCGTATCAGCGAGGATATGACCCTGCGTACGCCGGAAGGTATATTCGCTATGCTCAGTCTGCTGGTGCCGGGTGGCATCATTATCTTTCGTAGCCTGTGGCTCTACCCGCTGGATGATATGCTGACACTGCTGCTTTCCGGCACGGCATATATGGCGCTGCGTTTTGCTGCAATGCAGGCAGGAGAAGGCCCGGTGGTACGTCCGCTCATCAATAGCTTGTCACTGGCGGCAGCCTTCAGTAGTGCCTGTGCCTGCGCAGCACTGGCAGAACATATACTGCCCGGCGCATTGGTAATTGCGGCCTTTACCATCCCATTTTGCGCACTGACTCTGGAGGTTGCCACTCGCAGCAGCAAACCAGGGGGATATGCTTCCTTTGCGATGGTGACGCTGGCATCCATTCATGGTCTTCTGGCATTGATAGAGGGCGGCATGCTCAGCGGGGTGATGTGCATGGTAGCCGGTGCGGCAATCATCGCCATCGGTGCCTGGTATGGCCTGCGCTTCGGATTCTTCCTCGGTGGTATAACGGTGCTGGCGGGTCTGGCGGTTCAGTTCAGTGAGTTACTGCAACGGATTGATCTTTCCGACTGGCTGACCTTATCTGTAACCGGCGCGATCATTATTATACTTGCCTCGCTGATTGAACGTCATGGAGCCTATATCAAGCTTCGGCTGGATCGTATGCAGACATTGCAGAAAGCATCATAGGTGGCAGGGGAGGCAGGTAGCCTCCCCGCGCTTATCAGGACATCACATTTTAGGTTTCAGTAAGATATTGATGTACATGGCTTATCGTCATCGACCCTTCGCCAACGCCGGAAGCCACTCGCTTGATGGAGCCTGAACGCACATCCCCGGCGGCATAGATACCGGGCGCACTGGTCTCAAGCATCATGGGATTACGTTTTTCCTGCCAACTCTTATGCCCGTCAACATCCAGACCTGTGCGGATAAATCCTTTATTGTCCAGTAAGAGGCAATCTTTCAGCCACTCCGTGTTAGGTACAGCGCCAATCATCAGGAACACGAACCGGATAGGATGTGTTTCTGTCGTGTTCTGTTTCGTGTTTTTCCACGTTACCTGCTCAAGGTGTCGTTCCCCCTCCAGCGCTGTGATTTCTGTATGGGTATGAAGGGTAATGCGCGGTGATGAATCGATGCGTTCAATCAGGTAGTCCGACATGGTTGCCGTCAGGCTGTCACGCCGTATCAGCAAATGTACATGGCTGGCATGATTGGAGAGATATACTGCGGCTTGTCCGGCAGAGTTGCCACCCCCTACCACAATGACTTCTTCCTGAGAGCATAACCCTGCTTCCATGGCAGTTGCAGCGTAATATACGCCTGCATTATCAAATGCCCGGGCGTTCTCAATGGCCAGTGTACGGTAGGATGCCCCCGTAGCAATCACCACGGATTTACTTGTGACCTTGCGTCCGTCGCATAGCGTGAGATTAAAGGGACGCTGTGTGCAATCGAGTGCCTTGACCGCACGTGGCAGAGCTATTTTGGCACCGAATTTCTGTGCCTGCACCTGCGCACGCCCGGCCAGCCCCATCTCCAGATATTCCTGCTGTTGGGGAGTTAACTCGGTATCGGCAAGCAGTCCGGTTACACCTAATACTCCATTGAGTGGCGTGCGTATTTCATGGCTCATATTGGCCAGAAATTCACTTTTTGCACTGGTGGCCTGCTCTGCCTTTTCTTTCTCTGCCTGCAGCTCCTGTGTGCGCTCATGCACCATTTCCCGGAGCTGGAAGGAGTTGAGTTCCAGCTCCGCCTGCACGCGCTCAATGGGTTTGGCAATGCGCCAGCGTGCGTATAATAACGTAACGATATAACAGAGCACTCCCATTATCAGGATGAGTTTCTGTTTTATCAGTAGCAGGTCTTCCTCGTCCCGGATGGTGTACTCGATGGACTCGGTGAGTTCCATGTTCTGAGTTTTGAGCGCATGTGTTTTCTGCTCCAGATCGGCAAACGTGCGATGCATATGTCCTGTCGTATCATGGTGGCGAATGGATGTGACATATGCGAGATAGTCTTGCCAGTTTTTCTGTGCCTTACGTAATGCATAGCTGATACCCGGATAATCCTGCTGTAGATGAGGGGTGTTAAGTAGCTCTGTATAGTTTTGTGAAATCTCTCTCTCAATATCTTCGGCATGCTTGTCTGTCTTACCAGAGGCAGGAAGGTGAGGGTTCTCCGGCTGAATATGTTGCATGGTATGATAGGTATAGTCATCGATCAGGTGGCGTTGACTATACAGGCGGCTCAGGGCGCTGATATGCGGTGTGCTATCATACATTAACACGAGATAGGAGCCGATAATCAGGATGACCAGCACGCTCAGAAGCAGACTTAAGTGAATGAAGACCGAGCGTCCGGGGTAAAGTGATACCGGGTCAGTGTAACGTCGCTCGGTTAATCCCTGCTCATTCCATTCCATTGTGCCGCCCTAAACCATCAGCAACCACAGATAGCACATGAACGGTTAAGCTTAGATTAAAGCGCCTTACTCACAATGAATTACGAGGCGGTAGACCGATGTGTAATCGCCCAGCACCAGGGTGTTCTCTCCGGGCATAAGTGGAGCCTTGTTTGAGACCTTGGCGCGTCCAATATACTTGCCGTTAACACTGGTGCAGAAACGGCTGCCGGAGTCCACAACGAATACACCGTCTTCATGGCGTTCGATCACGCAGTGCTCATGCGATACCATGGGCGGGGCTTTGTCACAGGGTATATTGAGACTGCAATGATGGTGTGGTTCTTCACCGGCCATATGGCCGCCGATGGAGAAGGGTAAGTTAGCTGCTTCTACGGTAAAGGCTTCGGTAACCTGTTCCATTTCGGGCGAGTCTGGCCGGAAGGTCAGGTGGTTAATGTCAGAATCCAGCAGTACAGTGGCTCTTTCCTTAGCAGCAATGCGGCGATTCAGATTACGCAAACGATCGATAAGTGTACTGAGAAAGGGCAGTAACTGGCCTGGGCATTTGGCCAGCAACATCTGGAATTCGTCAGCTGAGAGTTCTTCCAGCACGCTTTCTTCCAGTGCTCTGGCCGAAGCAGAACGTACTTCATCGCTGTCAAACAGGGCCATTTCACCGAAGACCGTACCTGCTTCCAGCACGGCAAGCTGTACTTCGCCATGTTCGGCATGTTTAAGAATTTCTATCTTGCCGGACTGGATGATATAGGCAAAATCCCCTGCATCACCCTCACGGAAGATAATCTCTTTCGATGCTACCGTACGTTGTCCCATGGCAATGTTGTAACGCGATGGCGGTAGCGAGGCAAGCCTGCATACAGGTTAGTCACGTTTATACAGTATATTTACTACGGCCTGTGCCGTTGCTGCGCCGGAAGCAGGATTCTGGCCGGTAATCAGATGCTTGTCTGTAATGCTGTGTGCGCTGAAGGCACCCGCCCCTGAGAAATGCCCGCCCAGCTTCTCCAGCTCGGATTGTAATGCAAATGGCACATAATGATCCGCCTCGGCCATGTGTTCTTCTTCATTGGTAAAACATGTAAAGCGATGACCTGCTATGAGTGGATTTCCATCAGGTTTACGGGCATCCATAAAACAGGCCGGGCCATGACATACGGCAGCTAAAGGCTTTTTATGGGCATAAAATGTTTCCACGGTGGCCCGCACGTCAGGATCAACCGGGAAATCGGTCATTGTGCCGTGTCCACCGGCAAAAAATACGGCATCATACATATCGAGGTTACAATGTGATAACACGTGACTATTCGTAAGTGCCTGCATTGCGTCGGGATCATCCTCAAAACGTCGGCATGCCTCACCTTTGTTTTCATCTTTGTTGCTTTCTTCATCGCGCGGGGGTGTGCCGCCTCTGGGGGAGGCAATGTCCACCGTGAAACCGGCATCACGAAAGACCCAGTAGGGCGCGGCTACTTCTTCAAACCAATACCCGGTCGC
>CAYMGS010000008.1:17645-23890 GCA_964390025.1 uncultured Rickettsiales bacterium
CGCATGGGGGGAACTACCCATCTGATCCGCCGATGTCACCACGATTAATATATTACGCATATTCTGTGTCCTCTGAAAAACCGGAATTCGTACCTAAGAAAGGATAGCGGGCTGATATATGAAGACAAGCATATTACCACCCTTGAAATTACAGTTCTTGCACCTATATCCATTAAGAGCATGATAAACATGTCTCTTTCGCTGTACAAACAAGGAGGTAACCATGGCTATGATTCATGACCTGATTCCCTGGCACGACCGTGAAGAAGGCAATAATCTGCATACGCTTTCACGTCTGCAAAGGGATATTGACAGTATTTTTGACGATTTTTTCCGCACAGGTGCCGGGACTCCGGCACGTTCTGCTGAAAAAAGCATGTTGATGGCTCCAAGGCTGGATATCGCTGAAACAGAGAAAGGGTATCACCTGAGCGTTGAGCTGCCCGGTATTCCCGAAAAAGAAGTGGATGTCAGTCTGCATGAAGGCGTGCTGACCATTCGTGGAGAGAAAAAAGCCGAGGAAAAGCAGGAAGGCAAGAACTGGCATCGTGTTGAACGTTTATATGGTTCCTTCCAGCGTTCCATTACATTGCCGGAAGAAATTGAAGAAGAAAGTGTGAGTGCAGTCTTCAAAAACGGTGTGTTGGAAATCGATGTGCCGAAATCAGCTAAAAAGAAGGCAGAACGACGCAAAATTGAAGTAAAAGGAGCCTAAGCCCTGACTTGCTCTGTCCGGTATGATGATATGGATATTTCATCATACCGGATATTTTTTTATTTACGCCAGTGCCTCGATTTTCTTAATGGCCTTCTGAAGTGTAAGGAGTGCCTGTGCCCGTGTTACATGCAGCTCTTCGATCATCACGCCATCCAGTACATCAACGGACTGACGTTTCTGCAGGGTTTTTTCGTAGCGGTGGATAACGGCACGGGCATGGGCCAGTTCTTCCTCAGTTGGTGAGAAAACATCGTTAGCCGCCGCGATCTGTTGTGGGTGGACCAGTGTCTTGCCATCAAACCCGATCGTGCGTCCTTCCCTGCATTCTGCTTCCAGCCCGTCCGGGTTATCGAACGTGATGTAAGTGCCGTCAAACACCAGCTTGTCATACGCGCGTGCCGCACACACAATCGCCTGTAGCGCATAATGAAGCGCACTGCGATCATCCGTATGATTAAGCTTGAGCCCGGCCCGCAGGTCATTGGTGCCTGCGATTAATGCCTGACAGGCCGTGTGTGCGGCAATCTCAGCTGCATGAATCACACCAAGCGGTGTTTCCACATTCGCCCATATCGGTATATCCGCTTTTCCGTGAGCGGCCAGCAGAGACGCTGCATGATCCACCAGCTTGGCCGATTCCACTTTGGGTAACATCAGCGCATCCATGGGGGTGCCGGCAAGAGCAGCAAAATCCTCTAACCCTTCCGGGCGTGAGAGTGCATTAATGCGCACGGCCAGCTCGCGATGGCCATATTGCCTGCGGTTAGTAAGGGCCTCACAAATGCGTTCACGTGCTTCGTCTTTGGCCTCTGCGGCAACGCCATCTTCCAGATCAAAGATGATGACATCAGCGCTCAGGCGCCGTGCTTTCTCTACCGCCCGTACATGGGAACCGGGAACAAACAGCAGACTGCGGCGGGGACGAAATATTGGCGTAGACATCGGATTTATAACCTAGCGGAGAATCTGAGATGTCTTGCTGATACTCTTGCCATTATACAGGCAGCTATACTCTAATTTCTCGAACCGTGATTTAAGACGCTCCAGACGGCGGTGCCGGTCAAGATTACAATTTTCCAGACAGCCGCGAGCCGTGCGTGTGTGCCCAAGCGGCGCTTTGGTAGGTTTCCACTGACTCAGCCCGCCTTTGCTGTTGGTGAACTTATATTGGCCAACGCACACGCTGTCCGCGTACGCCGGGGCAGAAAGCATAACAAGTACCGAGAATGTAAAAATAATTTGAGCCATAAGCCCAATATACACTACGCGGCCTTGGCTGTCAGCCCAAACTCTGCCACCAGTGTTTCAGCGATTTGCACCGTATTCAGTGCGGCCCCTTTACGCAAATTGTCCGATACGCACCAGAAAGAGAGGCCATGCTTGACCGTCGGGTCACGCCGTAAGCGTGAAATGAAGACGGCATCTTCACCTGCGCATTCAGCGGGAGTAATGTAGCCGCCATCTTCGCGCCGGTCTGCTACCACCACACCGGGGGCTTCATCCAGAATTTCCCATGCTTCTTCTACATCCAGCTCATCTTCAAACTCTACGGTCACAGATTCAGCATGCCCGACAAATACCGGCACACGCACGCAGGTGGCAAATACTTCAATGGAAGGGTCGAGAATCTTTTTCGTCTCATTGACCATTTTCCATTCTTCCTTGGTGGAGCCATCCTCCATGAACACGTCAATATGCGGAATCACGTTAAATGCAATGCGCTTGGTAAATTTCTGTGGCTCTTTATTTTGCGCCTCATACAGCCCTTTCGTCTGATCGTACAGCTCATCCATCGCATCTTTACCGCCGCCGGATACGGACTGGTACGTAGAGACGACAACCCGTTTAATCTTCACGGCATCATGCAACGGTTTCAGGGCCACAACCATCTGAATGGTAGAGCAATTCGGGTTGGCGATGATGTTGCGTGCGCTGTATTCCCTGAGTGCCTGCGGATTCACTTCCGGTACTACGAGCGGAATATCATCCATCATGCGGAAATAGGAGGTGTTATCGATCACCACACACCCTGCCTCGGCTGCGCGTGGTGCATGCTCTTTGGAGATGCTGGCACCGGGGGAAAACAGGGCGATATCCGTGCCGGAGAAATCATAGCTGTCCAGCGCCTGTACGGTCAGTACCTGCTCATCGCCAAAGCTGACTTCCCGACCGGCGGAACGCTCAGATGCCAGTGCGACCACCTCCGAAACCGGGAAGCCTCGCTCTGCCAGCAAACTTAACATGGCACGCCCTACATTACCGGTCGCACCGACGACTGCTACTTTATACGCCATGATTCTCTACTCTGATTATTGACTATCGCAAATATGCTTAACTTCACCGTCCGGCCCTGTGGAGAGGGGGGTGAACTCTTTGGTGATATCTTCCACGCCCGGAATGTTCTCATAATGCCGTGTACAGCTACGCACGGTTTTCATGTCATCGGATGCGGAAATCTCCTTCCCAAGTTTAATCGCCAGCGCTTGCGCCTGATCGCGTTTCCCGGCACGGCATAAAGCCTGAACTTCCTTACTGGTCGCCTCGTTCTTCTCGCTCAGGCGCTCCATGGCTTCCTTGCCTTCTGTATCCATGCACTCGCGCACCTTCTCCGCCTGCTCTCGCAATTCCTGCAGGTTCATGCCCTTAAGCATCTGTTGCATCTGCTGCATTTGTTGTGGAGTCATCTGCTGCGCATGAGCGGCAACGGAGACGCTGATGCTCAAGACACAGAGAAATGAAAATACGATACGCATAGTAAAGCTCCTTATCAAAACGACAGTATATCAGGCTGCGACGCCATATTCACCTGCATATTGCGACAGGGCATCCAGCACGGCTTCCCCCATCTCGGTGGTGCTCGACTGTTTGCATCCCGGCTGCATGATGTCGCCGGTACGGAAACCTTCCGCCAGCACGGTAGAGACGGCATGTTCCAGCAGGTCTGCTTCTTTTGCCATATTGAAAGAATAGCGCAGCATCATCGCCAGCGACAGGATAGTGGCCAGCGGGTTCGCCTTGTTCTGACCAGCGATATCCGGTGCAGAGCCATGCACGGGTTCATACAGGGCGGCGCGTTTGCCCTCGCTGTTTGCTTCGCCCAGCGAGGCAGAAGGCAGCATGCCGAGCGAGCCGGTCAGCATTGCCGCACAATCCGAGAGAATATCACCGAACATGTTCGTGGTGACCATTACGTCAAACTGCTTAGGGTTGCGCACCAGCTGCATCGCCGCGTTATCAACATACATGTGTGACAGCTCAATATCGGTATAGTCACTGTCGCGCAGTTTCTGTACTTCCTCGCGCCACATTTCGGTACATTCCAGTACGTTAGCTTTATCTACTGAGCAGACGCGCCCATTGCGTTGCTTCGCCAGATCAAACGCAACACGGGCAATGCGCTGTACCTCTGGTGAGGTATAGACCAGCGAGTTAATGCCTTTCCGTATGCCGTTTTCTTCTGTGACGCCGCGCGGTTCGCCAAAATAAATGCCGCCGGTCAGTTCCCGTACAATCATGATGTCGAGGCCGGAGACTACTTCCGGGCGTAGCGTAGAGGCTTCAACCAGTGCTTCAAAACAGATGGCCGGGCGCAGGTTGGCAAACAGGCCCAGCTCTTTGCGGATGCCAAGCAACCCGCGTTCAGGCCGTACGCTGTAATCCAGTGACTCCCATTTTGGGCCACCTACTGCGCCGAGCAATACAGCGTCGGCTTCCCTTGCTTTATCAATGGTTTCCTGAGGTAGCGGGGTGCCGGTCTCATCGTAAGCGTGTCCGCCAATCAGGGCAGAGTCCGTATGGAACTGTGCTGCACCATGTGCGCTGAACCATGCAAGTACCTTGGCTGCTTCTGCAACCACTTCCGTGCCGATGCCATCACCGGGCAATAACAATATTGTATAATTCTGAGTCATATCTTCGCCTGTTCTCTGAGAGTCACGTGTTGTACCGCAGGAATACGGGTTTGTCACCCCTAAAACCAGCGTCCCACGCGCAGGGAGTAGGTGAGATAATCATCTCCAAAACGCTGTTCCAGATAGGCTTCTTCACGTGCAATCACATAATAGCGCAGATAGACAAAAAGCGGCAACATCATCAGGGTCATCCACACGGAACCGACCGTGATTGCAATGCCACCGTATATCAGAAGAAACGAAAGATAGATCGGGTTGCGGCTATACTGGTACGGGCCGGTCTCAATCAGCGCATGAACCGGCTGGTCTGGTGGCAGGGGCGTGTTGTACTGCTTGAACAGATTCAGACATAACCACATGATGTAGATGCCTCCAAACACGCCGATCATTCCGAGCAGGGGCGGTAGCCACGCGCCACTATAGGAGAGCGGGGAGAGCAGGTGTAGCAACACCCCAATCACAAATGTCGCCAGCACGGCATATGGCGGTTTGATCGTCACCCCCGCACTTTGCATTGCCGGGGCAGGTTTGGGTATGGGTGACGTTTGCTGAGGATTCTGTTCCATGCCGCAAGTATAAGCGATTCTATCTTCTGAGAAAAGCAGCTTTCTGGATGGCGCAGATTTACTCGACGGGCGGGCAGGCGGAGGGATCCCATTTGAAGCCCATACGCATCAGGTTGCGCTGGCGTTTACACGCAACAAATCCCATATAGCCGCGTTTGGAAGCTTCTTCCAGCGCCGCACCGCCGCGCTGCATATCCTGCCCAAAGCCGCAGGCGGTTAGCAGTAACGTCATGCTGCTTATCAGCAAGGCTTTAAGCGGCATAAAGCCACGGAGCCTGTTGCTTCTGCTGATCTTCAAACGTATCAATCGCACCGGTTTTCTCTAACGTCAGGCCGATATCGTCCAGCCCTTCAATTAGGCATTGCTTACGGAAGGCATCGACCTCAAAGGAAAAGGATTCCTCACCGGCGGCAATGGTCTGTTCTTCCAGATTGACTGTGATCGGCTGACCCAGTTCGGCGACCTGCATCAGCGCATCGACCTGCGCTTCCGGCAGGTAAACCGGCAGAATGCCGTTTTTAAAGCAGTTATTATAGAAAATATCGGCAAAACTCGGCGCAATCACGCAGCGAATACCGAAATCCAGCAACGCCCATGGCGCGTGCTCACGCGAGGAGCCGCAGCCGAAATTATCGCCTGCAATCAGGATCGCCGCTGCGCTATACGGCTCGCGGTGCAGGATAAAACTATCGTCGCGGTTGCCTTCCACATCATAGCGCATCTCATAGAACAGCCCCTCGGAGAGACCCGTACGCTTGATGGTTTTCAGAAACTGCTTGGGGATAATCATGTCGGTATCGACATTCTTAATCGGCAGCGGTGCCGCAATCGTGGTGAGTGTGGTAAATTTTTCCATGGTATCCTCTTTAATTACTGGCTGCTAAAGGCTGACTACTTGCCATAAACTCTCGCACATCAGCGAGATGGCCTTTGATGGCGGCAGCAGCAGCCATACCGGGGGACATGAGGTGCGTGCGTCCACCGCGACCCTGCCGTCCCTCAAAGTTGCGGTTGGAGGTGGAGGCGCAGCGCTCTTCCGGGGCCAGCTT
>CAYMGS010000009.1:0-2288 GCA_964390025.1 uncultured Rickettsiales bacterium
GGCTTTATTGAACCAGGATGAAGCTTCACTGCGACCAGCGGCTTTGGCAGCCCGACCGGCCCAGTAGGCCGCACGCCCCAGGCTGATAGGATAACTTACGATCGCATGCATTTCCTTGAAGTCCTGTAGTGCTTCGGACGGGCGGTTCATAAACACCAGTGCGATCCAGCCCTTCAGCCATAATGCTTCCGAGCGTTCGAACCGCTCGGTCTGGCTATGATGTGCCGCCAGCCTGTAGGCCAGTTTGAAATTGCGTCCGTCCAGCGCATCGCGGATGGCGCGCTTGCGGTGCCGCCACCATTTGGACGGGTAAGGTACGGTTTTAGGGGCGCGTAGTAGCAACTCCTCTACACCCGGATAGTTTTTCTTATAGGCTCTAAAGCGCATACGCTCATAGATCAGCCCTACATCGTTACGCAACGACTTGGGCACTTTATTCACGTATCCGTCCACACCGCGCGCTTTCTGACCGAGTCGTATCCGCGCCTCAAAGAGCTTTCGATAATCGTCGCCGACATAAGGATACATGCGTTTAGCAGCGGTATAACGACCCTCCCATATCAACCGGTCAGCGCGACGGATGTGATGCTGCATGTTCAGCAGGTTTTTATGCTGCAGGTAGAAATCCAGTTCGTTTTGCGAGGTAAAATCAGCATTAATCCATGTTTCTACAATCTGTGCCTGAGAGGGTTTCTTGCCGCTCAGGACAGTATGCAGATAGCGGCCATAGGCAGTGCGCGGTTTGTGCTGCCTGAACCATCTGGCCTTAGTGGCGTCCGGGTGTTTGTTTCCTAACAGCGCAATTTCAGCCCGCAATAGCAACTTGTCTTCGTTCGGCCAGCCGGGATGACGGCTTAAAAAACTCTGATAGGCGCTAAAGTCCGGTATATCGGAAGAGCGGGTGAGCTGGTACCACTCGACGGTGGCAATCACGGCATCATTGCCAGTAGCGCGGGCGGCGGTGAGTGCTTCCCGGTAGCGTTTCTTATCCAGCAAATTCACGGCTTTGCTTACCAGTGCGCTCTCAGCAGCCGCTACGGTTGGCAACATGGTAAAGCAGATGATAAGCAGTGGGATCAGTGCTAGAAGGCGCATGGTATCCATGTCTGTGAATTCGCCAATAGTCTATACATATTCTTCCCCAGCCTGTATAGAGAAGAGATGCAAACCCGCCTCCATTCCGAGCAACTTGTTGTCACTGCATCACAAATGCGTGCAGCGGAACAGCGGGCCATGCTGGGTGGCATCACCGGTGGTGAGATGATGTATGCGGCAGGAACGGCGGCGGCCAGGGAGATTATGGAGCGGTTTCGCCCCGGGCACACACTTATATTATGCGGCCCCGGTAATAATGGGGGTGATGGTTTTGTGGTAGCGGAAGCATTGCGCCGCTCCGGATGGCCGGTGGAGGTTGCCTGCATGGTGGCGCCCAGTGCACTGAAAGGGGATGCCAGGCAAGCAGCTGAAGCATATACAGGTGATATTATTACGTTTTCCGCCGAGGATGTGAAGCCGGGGTTACTGGTGGTTGACGCATTGTTTGGTACGGGGCTGGAGCGCCCGATCGACGGTGAAGCCCGTCAGGTGCTCAGTATGGCCGATACGCTGGAATGTCCGGTGATAGCTATTGATATTCCCTCCGGCATTCATGCAGATTCCGGGCAGGTGATGGGAGTGGCGGCGCATGCCACGCTGACCATTACATTTGGGGCATTGAAGCCTGGACATCTGGTGTATCCCGGCCGTTACTACAGCGGTGAAACCGTGGTTGCAGATATTGGTATCAGCCGGGAGATCGATGCCGAAGTGGTCAGTCGTAAAGATCAGCAGCCGGTCATCCATCAGAATGCGCCTGTCCTGTGGTTTGATGCGTTGCGTCTGCCGCAACCACACAGCCACAAATATTCACGCGGTTCTGTTCTTGTTTCAGGCGGCTCGATAACATGCACCGGTGCTGCCCGGCTGGCAGCCACGGCTGCCATGCGTGCCGGAGCCGGTGCCGCAACAATTGCATGCGATAAAGAAGCCTTACCGACATACGCAGCGCACCTGACATCAGTGATGACCAAAGTGGTGGAAACGCCCGAAGCGTACCGGGCATTAGCTGAAGATACGCATTACTCGACGCTACTACTTGGGCCGGGTAATGGTGTGGGAGAAGATACGGCCGGCAACGTGGCGACGGCGCTTGCCACCCAAAAGCCCTGCGTACTGGATGCGGATGCGCTGACCAGTTTTGAGGGGCAGGCGGACAAGTTGTTTGCCATGATTGACGGGCCCGTCGTGCT
>CAYMGS010000009.1:2298-18933 GCA_964390025.1 uncultured Rickettsiales bacterium
GACACCGCATGCGGGAGAATTTACGCGTCTGTTTCCGGCGATCAGCGGTGATAAAATTACCTGTGCATTGGGGGCGGCTCGTCTCAGCGGTGCCATTGTTGTGTTCAAAGGGGCGGATACGGTGATTGCTTCACCTGATGGTGATGTCGTGATAAATACCATGGCCCCGGCTGATCTGGCGACGGCCGGTTCCGGGGATGTGCTGGCCGGAATTATTGCCGGGTTGCTTTCTACCGGGATGCCTGCCTTTAAAGCCGCCTGTGCCGGAGTGTGGATGCATGGTGCGGCGGCAGAGCAATTAGGGGTAGGGCTGATGGCTGAAGATTTGCCACATGCGATACCGGAGACATTCAAATATCTGAAAGAATTATAGCAGCCATTCCATGCTGGATGTCACGCGATGTTCACCGAGTCGTAGCGCATCGCGGGCCTCGCTGCTGATCGCGCGTAGCGGGTGATCCAGCATATGCACGCCGTAAATCTGCTCCAGCCATAGTTCTTCTTTGAGCGGGCGGCGTGCGCGCAGAGTACGGATGATATCGATCTTACGCATCTCATGCTGCTCGTTAAATTCGTCAATCGCGCGCAGCTGTCCGCACCAGCGATTGCGCATCAGAGAGCCGATGCGTTCCGGGTGTCCCAGCGTATCATCGAAGTAGCTGACCGACACGGGCAGGCATTGTTCGGGTGCGCCGTCATAGAGTGCCAGTGCATCGCGGGTGGAGGAATATAAATCCATATCCATGCTGACAAAGCCAATGGGTGCATCTTTCGGCAGGTTTGCAAGGAACGGGGCCGCTGTTTCTTTGATATTACCCCAGACCATGTGGGCATTATCCGGTAGCCTGGCTTCCATGCCTGCCTTGTCCGGGTTCGGGAAATCACCTTGCGTCCAGATTTCCGGATGATCCCGGTAGTCTTCCAGCGCCGGCAGGCCTTCCCCGGTATCGAACCCGTAAATCTCGAACGCGACACCGGTTTCCCCGGTGATTAATTCCGCCAGCTCACACATATGCAGCAGTCCGCCCCCTTCGGCGACACCGCATTCGATGGCCGTGACTTTGCTGTAGCCGAAGAAGGTGGCAATATCCGCCGCGGCGAGCATGCAGAAGGCATAATGCGGGCGGCCTATCAGGTCATAGCGAATTTTCTCGCGCACGGTACCGGTCTCGGCAACCTGTTCGCGTTCTTCCAGCAGGTGTGGGGGGTATAGGCTGCTGCGATCAGGGAACATCCGGGCGTTCCTGCCACAGGGTGATATGATGCTCATCCTCTCCCTCACGCGGGTGGGGAGTGTAAAAATAAAACGCCATGGATTTGCGCGACTGACCTTCGGGGCACTCAAGCGGCAGCGGGTGGCCGTGATACGAGTATTTGCTGGTGGAAAACACCACGCAGCGATTGAGCAGCGGAGCAATCTTTTTCGCGCAGGTCTTCATGTCCTTATCCCACAACTCCAGATGCCCACCCCATGCCTCGTCCCAGTCGTCATTGAGGTACAGTAACACATTCAGCTTGCGATACATGTCGATATGGTCGTGATGGTTGAAGTCGGCATGTACATCCAGCTTGCCGCCGGGAAGAATCTGGTGCAGGCCTCCGCCAAGAAAATGCGGATCAGGGATCAGGCCATGTATGCCGGTCAGCCGTTCCAGAAAGTCGATAAACGGGTAGCTGTTGAAAGCTTGCAGCACCGAGTGAATGAAAGGGGGCAGCAGGTGATGCTTTTCGGCGTTACGGGTGCCCTGCTTGTTCGGTTCATGTTCCCCGGTTCGGGTGAACCATGCAGGGTGGTCAGGTGTTGGAAACTCTGCCACGATACGCTGCGCCGCGTCCTCTGGCAGCAGCCCGTCAAACATGATGTGCGGGAAGGGCTGATTGCTCTGGTACGCGGCGTGATGCTGCTCCGCCAGTGCACGCATACGCTCTAAGTCAAAGGTGAAAAAATCACCGGTAGCAGGGGTGGTTTTTTTAAGAGCTGAAAGCATAACATTCCTGTTATCTGCTGTAATACCCCCTCCTGTTCGCTTACGCTCGCTTCCTCCCCCTCTGAGGGGGAGGATGAAGGTGGGGGTGGGTTTTAATGTGCTAATAAAGCTAATAACAGAATCGCCGAGATGTTCGCGATCTTGATCATCGGGTTCACTGCGGGGCCTGCCGTATCTTTATACGGGTCGCCTACCGTGTCCCCGGTCACGGCGGCTTTATGCGCCTCGGAGCCTTTGCCACCGAAGTTACCTTCCTCGATGTATTTCTTCGCGTTATCCCATGCGCCTCCGCCGGAGGTCATGGAGATAGCAACGAACAGACCGGTAATAATAATACCGAGCAGCATCGCACCGAGGGCAGCAAACGCCGCTTCCTGTCCGGCAAATGAGTTAATAGTGAAGTATAGCAGAACCGGCACCGCAATCGGGAGCATGGAAGGCAGAATCATTTCTTTGATGGCAGCCTTGGTCAGCATATCCACCGCGCGGCTGTAGTCCGGCTTGCCTTTGCCTTCCATGATGCCTTTGATTTCACGGAACTGGCGGCGAACTTCTTTCACCACGGCACCGGCTGCACGGCCCACGGCCATCATGCCCATGGCACTGAAGAGGTAGGGAAGCAGGCCGCCAACAAACAGGCCAACCACGACATACGGATCCGAGAGGGAGAAACGTACATCCAGATCCGGGAAATAGTGTTTCAGGTCTTCCACATACGCCGTAAACAATACCAGTGAGGCGAGCGCGGCAGAACCGATCGCGTAGCCTTTGGTCACGGCTTTTGTGGTGTTGCCCACCGCGTCCAGCGCATCCGTGGTTTCACGTACTTCTTCCGGCAGGTTAGCCATCTCGGCGATGCCCCCGGCGTTATCCGTTACCGGGCCGTACGCATCCAGCGCTACAACCATCCCGGCCAGCGCCAGCATGGTGGTCGCCGCAATGCCGACACCAAACAGGCCGCAGAAAATGTAGGAACCGATGATACCGGCGCAGATGACGAGAACTGGCAATGCAGTCGCTTCCATGGAAACGGCCAGCCCCTGAATCACATTGGTGCCGTGACCAGTCTCGGATGCAGCGGCCACGCTTCTGACCGGACGGTATTCCGTGGAGGTATAATATTCCGTAATCCAGACCAGAGCTGCAGTTACGGCAAGGCCGATGGCTGCGCAGTAGAAGATTTCGTTTGCGCCAAACACAGACGAACCAACGGTGTAGAATTCGTTTTCGGGAAAGAGCTTGACGGTCAGGGCGTAGATAAATCCGGCAGAGAGAATTGCCGTACCGAAGAAACCTTTATAAAGCGCTTTCATGATGTTTTTGTCTTCTCCAAGTTGCACGAAGAACGTGCCAATCACGGACGCTACGATGCATACCGCGCCAATCGCCAGCGGGTAAATCAGCATCACTTCCTGCAGCGGGCCGGTGAAGAAAATAGCGGACAGCAGCATGGTAGCTGTCAACGTCACTACATACGTTTCAAACAGGTCAGCGGCCATACCGGCGCAGTCACCCACATTATCGCCCACATTATCGGCAATGACCGCCGGGTTACGGGGGTCATCCTCCGGGATACCCGCTTCCACTTTACCCACCAGGTCAGCGCCGACGTCCGCGCCCTTGGTAAAGATACCGCCGCCCAGACGGGCAAAGATGGAAATCAGAGATGCACCAAAGCTGAGCGCCACCAGTGCTTCCAGAATCTGACGGGTCGGCAGGCCAAGTGAGGTGAGATAGAAATAGTATCCGGCCAGTCCCAGCAGGCCTAGGCCAACGACCAGCATCCCGGTCACCGCCCCGGCGCGGAAGGCAATGCCCAGCGCTTTGACCATACCATGTGAGCGAGCAGCCTCGGTAGTGCGTACATTAGATTTGACGGAGATATTCATACCAATATAACCAGCCATACCGGACATGACAGCTCCGATAATAAATCCGATGCCAACATACATACCCAGCTGAACACCCAGCAGGACACAGATCACGACACCTACCAGAGCAATCGTGCGATATTGACGGTTGAGATAGGCGCGCGCACCTTCCTGAATAGCCGAGGCAATTTCCTGCATGCGCTCATTGCCTGTTTCTGCTTTTACAATGCTACGGATGCTCCAGATACCGTACAATACGGCCAGTAAGCCGCATCCAATAATAAACTGCTGAAGTTGCTCGATCTCAAACATATCTACGCCTTATACAAATGATTTTTTAAACGCACCATGGTTGCCAGATGCGTTTGCAAGATGCAAGCGTTATATATTCGGGGGTAAGAATAAGCACATCAATTGCTTGAGTAATTTTAATCTATGGTTAATATAAATGAGTGTTTATGGTGGAGGTTACGGGCTTTATATGAAAAGCCGGAAAATCAAACAATAACGGCGTACAGCCAACAAAATCTATTTCATATGGAAGATAAGAATAATGTCAGAACCTGAGAACAGTAAGCAGCAAGGTGTAAAAATATTGCATGCCTACGTGAGCAGGCCGGTGGAATATTACGATGCTCAGGGGAAGCAGACCACAAGTATGCCCGAACTGGTACAGAAAATGGCGCGTGCCTATGAGGATATTCGCCTGATGCAGCCGGAAGGTGCCTTTCCGGAAATAACCGCTGAGATAACAAATCTTCATACGCGGATGACCTTTGAGGATATCATACAACCTGCGCGTCTGGAGCGGTCTTTAAAGTCACTGTTGCGGGAAAAACCAAGCGTGCTTCAGGCGTTAAATGATGCCCGGCAGTTTGTATGCCCGCCTGCTGAAACGGAAGCCGCTATGACGGAGCGTCACAAAAATATGATTCAGCCCCACATTGCGGCTGCACAAAAAGATTATAACGGGCTGGTGGATACCTACACAGAGTTATACAATAATGTAGAAGGGCTTGCGCGCAAATACGGTCTGGCACCGGATCAACAGGAAAGAGGACGCTGATTACGCTGCGCTTTTCTGACTGTTGTGACGCTCAATGGCTTCCTCGATCAGGCGTGCGGCTTCTTTATCATCACCCCAGCCGTTGATCTTCACCCATTTGTCCTTCTCTAAGTCTTTGTAATGGTCAAAGAAGTGTGCAATCTGCTCGATCATGATCGGCGGCAGGTCTTTATAGGTATTCACATCATTAAAAAACGGGTGCAGACGGGTAGCGGGTACGGCGAGGATTTTTTCATCCGGGCCGCCGTCATCTTCCATCAGCAGCACACCGATAGGGCGGGCGGCAAGTATGCAGCCGGGAATTACCGGGCGGCGGCCTACTACCAGCACATCCGCCGGGTCGCCGTCACCGGAGAGTGTGTGGGGGATAAAGCCGTAATTGCAGGGGTAGGTCATTGCGGTGTGGAGGTAGCGATCCACATATAGTGCACCGGAATCCTTGTCGATCTCATATTTAATGGGCTCAGCGCCCATGGGTACTTCAATGATTACATTTACGTCCCACGGTGCATTCTCGCCCACGGGTATTTTATCGATCAACATAGATATTCCCTCTGTTTCCAGCTTATGTGCCGCTGTTTTTCACGGTTTTGTTGCGTTCTATACGATCGAGCACGTCAGTCAAGATGTTTTTCTCCACAAAGCCGCCGAATTGCTGCACGGGTTTGCCTTCGGAAAGATATGCCATGTAGGGGATGCCGCCACTGAAATTGAGCTGATGTTTATACAGAAAGGCCTGCACCATCGCGCGTTCATTGCCGGAGCTATGCAGATAGATGGGGAAGGGAGGCTTCGGATTGAGGCCTTTGGCAAAGCGCATCAGGGCTTCCGGGTTCTCGTCAATCGAGATGGCCAGCACATTCACCCGGTCTTTTTCCGTTTTGGCAAAATCCGTCATCACCGGCATCATTTTTTTACAAAATGGGCACCATGAGGTGAAGACAAAAATCAATGTCGGTTTTTCATGGCTGAGAGCGGCCTGCGCTTCCAGCTGGTCCCAGTTAAGCGGGCTGTAGGCGGCGGGCATAGACACCTTTTTTGCCTCTTGCACCGAAGCGCCTGCATCAGCCGGAGAAGAGGCTGGCGTGGCAATGGGGCGGGACGAGGTGTCTGGGGAAGCGGATTCGTTAAGAGTCACCGGAGCAAAATCATCCTGAATCGTGTCCGTGTCCCGCAGGAAATAATCCGCTGCAAACAAAACCACAGCAATAATCAGCACGATATTCAGTATGCGATCAAAATTTTTCATCCTTATGCTCTCTCGTTCTTAGAGTTCTCTTGTCACCCGCACAACGTTACATTATGGTGCGCCCGAAAAATTCAGTGAGAGGCTTACTATATGGCAACCGAGGTTAAAAAAGTAGTGTTAGCGTATTCCGGCGGGCTGGATACCTCCATTATTCTACGCTGGTTGCAGGAACACTACGGCTGCGAAGTGGTTACCTTTACTGCGGATATCGGGCAGGGGGAAGAGGTGGAACCCGCCCGCGCTAAAGCCGAAATGATGGGCATCAAAGAGATTTTCATTGATGATCTGCGCGAGGAATTCGTTCGTGATTATGTCTTCCCGATGTTTCGGGCCAATGCGGTCTATGAGGGAATATACCTGCTCGGTACCTCTATCGCCCGCCCATTGATTGCTAAACGGCAGATAGAGATTGCCCGCGAAGTGGGAGCGGATGCTGTCTCGCATGGGGCAACCGGTAAGGGGAATGATCAGGTGCGTTTCGAGCTAGGCTATTATGGCCTGAAACCTGATATCAAGGTGATTTCACCATGGCGTGAGTGGGATCTGAATTCCCGCGCCAAACTGATTGAGTATGCGCAGCAGCACCAGATTCCGGTGCCTAAGGACAAGCACGGTGAAGCCCCGTATTCGATGGATGCCAACTTGCTGCATATTTCCTATGAGGGTAAGGTGCTGGAAGACCCGTGGGTGGGGCCGGATGAGAGCATGTTCCGTCTGACCGTGTCACCGGAGGAAGCGCCGGATACGCCGCAGGTGATTGAAATTGAATTTGAAAAAGGTGACCCGGTAGCGGTAGACGGGCAGAAAATGTCCCCCGCGACACTGCTCGACCATCTGAATAAGGTGGCGGGTAAGCATGGGATTGGCCGTATTGATATTGTGGAAAACCGTTATGTGGGCATGAAATCCCGCGGGGTCTATGAGACGCCGGGTGGCACCATCCTGTGGCAAGCACACCGGGCCATTGAGTCGATTACGCTGGATCGCGGGGCGGCCCACCTGAAGGACGAGCTGATGCCGCGCTATGCCGAACTGATCTATAACGGCTACTGGTTCTCGCCGGAGCGTGAGATGCTGCAGGCGATGATCGATCAGTCGCAGGAGCGGGTGAATGGTGTGGTGCGTCTGCGGCTCTATAAGGGTAATGTGATCGTGGAAGGGCGTAAATCACCTAACAGCCTGTATTCTGCCGAGCATGTGACGTTTGAGGAAGACGAGGTCTATAATCAGCAGGATGCGGAAGGCTTTATCAAGCTCAATGCGCTGCGCCTGCGCCTGCTGGGAATGGCGTCGTAAAAACCGTCCAGCCTACACTCCATCTATTAATCATATATTAATGGTGTCATGCTATTCTGGGGCATGATTGGGAGGAGTCTATGTTCAGGTTCATTGAGGGATTAAAAGACGCCTACAGCGCCATCAAAGAAAAATTTGATGCGACGGTGGCAAAATGGAGCCCTGAACATCGTAATATCCTTGAAGAATCCAGCAAGAAAATGGCCGATAACGTATTGGCGTTTAAGATTTAGGCGAAGGTGCCGAGAATCTGGATGCTGCGCTGGAACAGGGTAAGGCGGCCTCGGCCAGCCTGCCGCAGAAATCCAGTGGTAAAAGTATCGGCTGACCTTTTGTTACAGTTATGTGACAGCCGCCCGGTAGCGCTTGTTGGAATATATAAAATTAAGTATAATAGCATACTATAGAAGAAGTATAAGGGGATAGGAACATGGCAATTGATCCGGACGTAGCACAAGCCGCACAAGATTTGCTTGATATGAATGTTGATCCTGCCCGTAAGGCGGAAGCGGAAAATCTTATCTTAATGAAGACAGGTGCGATGCCCACAACGGCAGAGCTTAGTTCTATGGCGGTGGGTGGCGATGCTCCCTCAGCATTGGGTGCCGGTGCCGGAGCTGTTGGCGGTGGCGTAGGTGGTGACGGTCTTTCGCCTGACAGTGTAGAGGCTATGTATGACCGGCAAATGGCTGGCCGTGGTAGTACCGTTACTAATGAAGATATCAAGCGTGCAGAAATGCATGCGCGACATGGTAATTCTGAGGCGGCACGGAATGTGGGGGCTGGGGCAGGTGGATTAGAGGAAACGATTGATCGTGCCGAGTTTAACCAAAAAGCCGGCGCGGATTATATGATGAATGCCCGGCCTGGTGAAAGTGTAGATGACTTTGAAAAGCGTCAGGAAGAACAGCAGGAAAAAGGCCCGGGTCTGGGCCAGCGTGCTATGGAAACATTAATGGCAGGGCTGGCTGTTTTTGGCTTGGGTCAAACAGCAACCCAGCAGGCGGCAGAAGCTGGTATGACCATGCAAAATGCAGGTGTTGAGTTTGCAGGTGAAGTTCCGCTGGCTGAGCTCGCCGACCTTGTTCCCAGTCAGACGATTGCCCGGCAACAGGTTCGTGGCGCTGGTATGGGGCTCGCCTAAACCCAACCAATCACAATCATTCTCATATTTTCTTTCAAAAACGGTGCTCTCCACCGTTGCACCCGTCTGCGCGCCCTGATATACAGGGCAATAATACAGACGTGTCATTCCACGGATTTCGTCAGTAGACGAAATCCGTGGAATCCATTAAAGAAATGCCAGCAGGCATTTCTGACACAAAAAGTCTCCTGACTTTTTGCTGTTCCGGATCCCGTAATGCGCCGTCTGCTGACGGCTTATACGGGATGACATCGCTGGATTGCTTCGTCGCTGTTGCTCTTCGCAATGACAATGACGGAGCGGGAATAAGAAGCGAGGCCAGGAGGCCAAGCCCTTTAGTCATGCGTAGCATGTAAGGCTCATCTGCCGAGCAGTAAGCGAGGCGGGGAGCGCCAGAAGGAAAACTATGAACGAATCCTCCAATATTAAGCCGGTCTCCATTGAAGCGGAGATGAAGAAATCCTACCTCGATTACGCGATGAGCGTGATCGTCTCCCGCGCGATCCCGGATGCCCGCGACGGGCTGAAGCCTGTGCATCGGCGCATTTTGTATGCCATGCTGGAGTCGGGCTGCGATTATAACAAGGCTTATAAGAAATCCGCCCGTATCGTCGGTGAGGTCATGGGTAAATATCACCCGCACGGTGACGGCGCGATCTACGACGCGCTGGTACGGATGGCGCAGGATTTCTCGATGTCGGCTATGTTGATCGACGGGCAGGGAAACTTCGGCTCGATGGACGGCGACCCGGCGGCTGCCATGCGTTACACCGAGTCGCGGCTGGCGAAAATCTCGCAGCTTGCCTTACTCGAAGATATTGATAAAGACACGGTCAATTATCAGGATAACTATGATGGCTCCGAGCGTGAGCCGGTGGTGCTGCCTGCGCGTTACCCCAACATGCTGGTCAACGGCGCGGGCGGGATTGCCGTGGGGATGGCGACCAACATCCCGCCGCATAATCTTGGCGAGGTGATTGACGCTACCTGCATGCTGATCGACAACCCGGAGACGGAAATTGACGAGCTGATGCAGGTGATTCCGGGGCCGGACTTCCCTACCGGCGGAATCATTCTGGGTCGTGCGGGGTCGCACTCCGCCATGCATACCGGGCGTGGCTCGGTAGTCATTCGTGCTAAAACCCATATTGAGGACAAGCCCGGTGGCCGTGAAGCCATTATTGTTACTGAAATGCCGTATCAGGTGAATAAGGCACGCATGATTGAGCGGATTGCCGAACTGGTGCGTGATAAGAAGATCGAAGGTATTTCTGACCTGCGCGATGAATCGGACAAATCCGGTGTACGCGTGGTGGTGGAAGTGAAGCGGGATGCCGTCGCCGATGTGGTGCTCAGCCAGCTGTTTGCCTTCACGCCGCTGCAAACCAGCTTCGGGGTCAATAACCTGTCACTGTGGCAGGGCCGTCCGCAATTACTGAATGTAAAACAGTCGCTTCAGGCGTTCATTGAATTCCGTGAAGAGGTGATTACCCGCCGTACGGCTTACCTTCTCGGTAAGGCACGCGACCGGGCGCATACCTTGATCGGCCTGGCGATTGCAGTGGTGAATATCGACGAGGTGATAAAGGTGATTCGTGGCTCGCGCGATCCGCATATCGCAAAGGCTGAGCTGATGAGCCGCGACTGGAAGGCAGAAGATGTCATTCCGCTGCTGGAACTGGTGGACGACAAACGTAACCATCTGAAAGACGGGCGTATTAAATTCACCGAGGAGCAGGCGAAGGCGATTCTGGAGCTGCGCCTGCAACGCCTGACCGGACTGGAAGCCGAGAAGATCAACAAAGAGCTGGAAGAGCTGGGTGAAGAGATCAAGCGCTATCTGGTGATTCTCGGTAGCCGTGACGAGCGGTTTACCATCATGAAAACTGAGCTGGGCGAGGTGCGGGAACAATATGCTGTGCCGCGCCGCACGCAGATTGAAGAATCTGAATTTGAGGCCGATATTGAAGACCTGATTCAGCGTGAGGATATGGTCGTCACGGTCACCGGCGGTGGATACATCAAACGTGTGTCTCTGGATACCTACCGGGCGCAGCGCCGTGGTGGTAAAGGCCGCTCCGGCATGTCGATGCGCGAGGAAGATGGGATTGAAGCGCTGTTTGTCGTCAACACGCATACGCCGGTGCTGTTCTTCTCGAATTACGGTAAAGTCTATAAGATGAAAGTCTATCGCCTGCCGCTCGGTACCCCTCAATCCCGTGGGAAGGCGATGGTCAATGTGTTCCCGCTGGCGGACGGCGAGGTAATTAATACCTTTATGCCGCTGCCGGAGGATGAAGAAAGCTGGAACGATCTGCACGTGATGTTTGCAACCTCCATGGGCACGGTGCGACGCAATGACCTCTCCGATTTCCACAATGTGATGAGCAACGGTAAAATTGCCATGAAACTGGATGATGGTGAACAGCTGGTGGCGGTGCGGCACTGCTCGGAGGACGACCATGTGATGATCGCTGCGCGCTCGGGTAAGTGCATTCGCTTCCCGGTGGATGTGGTGCGCGTGTTCAAAAGCCGGGCTTCAACCGGGGTACGTGCCATCAAGCTCGCCAAAGATGATGAAGTGGTGGCGATGTCTATCCTGCATGGTTCAGATGCCACGGTGGAGGAGCGTGTGGCATACCTGAAAGAGGCTGCTGTCCGTCGCCGCAGTGCAGATGATGATGAGGCTGATGCTACCGTCAATGTTTCCGGTGGCAAGGATGATGAAGTAGAAGATATTGCGCTGAGCGAGGAAGCATTTGATAAGCTTGAAGAAAAAGAGCAGTTTATTCTGGCTCTGACTGAGAATGGTTACGGCAAACGTTCCTCTTCCTATGAATATCGCACGACCAACCGGGGCGGCTCGGGTATTGTGAATATCGTCACCAATAAGCGTAATGGTCAGGTGGTCAGCAGCTTCCCGGTAGAACCGGATGACCAGATCATGCTGATGACCAATACGGCGAAGATTATTCGTTGCCCGGTGAAAGATATCCGCATTGCCGGACGTAATACACAGGGCGTCACCATCTTTAGCATTGCCAAGGGTGAGAAAGTGGTCTCTGCCGTGCGCATCGATGGCAGCATGATCGGCGATGAAGAGGAAGGCGAAGTCGAAGTCGAAGAAAACGACGTAGTGGAAAAGGACGATTAGGCGCATGGCGGGAGTAACGCCACCAGTGCCTGACAGCTCAGCTGCCTCCTCTGCTGAAAGATTTCAATTCCTTGATTATGACCTCATTACCACTGGCAATGTTCAGGCAATTGGGCGTCTGAACAGATTGCTGGGGGCAATTGATGTAGATCAGCCTGAGGAATCCAGACATCGGGTCAATGCACTCCTGAATTTTAAAGATGTTTTGAAAGGAGAAGTGGGCAAGTATGGGCCGCTTGTATCTGAAGCCAATGACGCTGACGCTATTGCCAGCCAACTGGTAAGGCCATCTGAAACCATGAGGCAGGCGCTAAATACATTATGTTCAGATGCCCGGGCCATCAGGAATGGTGACTGGCCAGCAGAAACCATTAGAAAAGCAGAAATTGTGCTTGAGGTGCTGGATACGCATGCAAGGGCCATGCATGGTATTACAAACGTGTTTGCGACATATGGTAGCGAAGTGGAGAATGCCTCTGCACTGGGCGAAACACCGCCATCTTTTCAGGATCATGTAAGAAGCGTTTCCCGACATAATGCGATGGCAGATTTATTATTGGAGCAGATGCTTGGCGAGGCTGAGAGCCGGGTATTGAGATAACATGGAAGGGGTGTAACATGGTGGATCGGCCCGATGACCCTATTAAGCAATTGTTTGACCAGCAGATTTTATCCAACATGGAGAAGCTGACAGATCAGGCGGTGATGGAGCTAAAGCGCCTTTTACCTCAATCGGTCGTGGATGGACTGGAGCCTGAACATGTTAATGGGAGTTTTCTTGGCGTATTCTCGGGCTGGCTTATGGCTTCTATGGGGATAGATTTAATGGTGCAAAATAGAGAGCATCTTAAGGTAATTCGTCCTTTGCATGAAGAGCTAGAGCAGTCAGTGAAAGCGGGCATTACCGATGTAGTGGCATGGGGGTGGACGGAGGATGTGGAATCCGGAGCTGCGCCTCGTGAACCATGGATGGGAGATAAAGAAGGTGATGATCTTCAGTCGGCCATTGAGAAACACGCGCAGACGATGGTGGAGCAACTTGCTGATAAATACCGGGGGCAGCATCTCCAGCAATATAAATCTTCCGATCGCGGTCATTGAGTGGTATAACGCATTCAACAATGGAGGTTCCTATGTTTAAACGTTTTGCACAGCGATTCCGCCGTATGGTATGGCGTATTTTCGGTAAGCCTAAGGATGACTGGGTGGATACCTATAATGAACAACCCGCTCCGGTAAATGACGACCTGATGGATCTGAACAATACGCGACGCTAATTAGTGAGTGACCTCAAGGATACTTCAGAACCTGGGCATGTTGACCCTTTAACGGATGCACGTTTCCAGTGTTTCACTGAGGATGATAGGCATTTCCTCGCTGTTTTTTTTCGACATCACCCTCAGGTGGCAGACAATTTCCGTTTTTTTCTGACCTTACCCGAACCAATGCGGCCGCAATATGCCGAGGGTGAGCTTAAAAAAATAGAGCGTAGCGAATGGTTTGCATGTGGGGTCTCAAAGAGTGCAAACATAGAACCCCACTCTCCTGGAGTGGCTCAGCTTATTGAAGACACGTTCCGTCAACCTTGTTCCTTACCTGAGTCGTTTCCAAGAAATCTCCAGCAGCAAACAGTGTGGGCCATGTCAGAGATGGCAAAGACACATACTTATGTGAAGGCCATTATTAGTGATCTGAACTCTGATGAACCAGTTGCACTCGAGGATAAAAAGCGTGTTGAAAAGCTTGCAGTAAAGGCGATTTTTGCTGCGCCAATATACACTGGTACAGCCGGTTCAAGAACCCCTGGCAAGTTGGCGCTGGCAGAGGAGTATATTGATCAGCAAACGCCTATGTCCCAGCTGGTTCATGATTTTAGTAACATTCATGCCGTCATGACTGCAATTTTTTTTGATATCAAGTTTCCTAATCACCTCGGGGAGCTTTTTGATAAATTTCATGCGAGCGCAACCAGGCAAATGAAAACGGAAACTGGTAAATCTTTTCTGGCTGATTTAGAACAGCATAAAGAGGAGTATGAAAGAGATATGAGCGACCGGATTAAAGCGCAGCGCAGAACCGGGGTGGAACGATAATGCGCATCGGTATTTATGCGGGGACATTTGATCCCATTACGAACGGGCACCGCGATATTATTCGCCGGGCGTTGCGCGTGGTCGATACGCTGATCGTCGGTGTGGCGGCAGATACGGGTAAATCCCCCATTTTTTCACTTGAGCAGCGCGAAGCACTGGTGCGTGAGGATGTGGCGCGCCTGAGTGATGCCGCCGGGCGGGTGGAGGTATATGCCTTCTCCGGTCTGTTGGTCTCGTTTGCCGAGGAACATAGAGCCAGCCTCCTTATTCGCGGGCTGCGTGCTGTCTCTGATTTTGAATATGAATTTCAGATGGCGAACCTCAATAATAAGTTGAGCCCTGAGATTGAAACAATTTTTCTGACAGCATCCGAGTCCACCCATTTTGTGTCCTCACGCTTTATTAAGCAGATTGCCCGCTTGGGCGGCGATATTTCCGGGTTTGTATCGCCTCACGTGGCCGAGGCACTAAAAATACATTTTAGCGACTGATAATGACTTGCAATAGCGTTTCTAGGGGCGTATAATAAGAATTATTCGCATTTAGAGACGAGAGAGCGATGTATCTGTGTTTATGTAATGGCCTCAAAGAATGTGAGGTTTCAGCTGCAATTGAAGAAGGCGCTTCCAGCGTGTGT
The DNA here is from genome assembly GCA_964390025.1 of uncultured Rickettsiales bacterium. Classification (GTDB taxonomy): domain Bacteria; phylum Pseudomonadota; class Alphaproteobacteria; order Rickettsiales; family UBA998; genus CAYMGS01. The sequence goes on from CAYMGS010000009.1 coordinate 16,797, forward strand.
GAAGCATATGGCAAGCTGGGCTGCAAGCCTGTTTGCGGTAAATGTGTCCCTTACGTGAAGGAAACCATGCTTTCTATATCCGGTGATGCACCTGCCGGTGGCGTCCCTGCCTAGACCTGCCTTTCTCCTTGCATTTTCCCCCTATTTACCTATCCTCTAAGCCCATTCAACACCACGGAGCATCTCATGTCCGCGAATAAAGACGTTGTCAAACACCTGAATATTCTGCTTAAGAACGAATTAACCGCTATCAATCAATATTTTCTGCATGCCCGCATTCTCAAGCATCAGGGCTACAACAAGCTGGCTGAGCATGAGTATGAGGACTCCATTGATGAAATGAAGCATGCCGACGAACTGATGCAGCGTATCCTGATGATCGGCGGGCTGCCGAACCTGCAAGACCTTGGTAAGCTCTTCATTGGCGAGACGGTGAAGGAGATGCTGGAATGTGATCTGAAAATGGAGCAAAAGGCGAAAAAAGACCTGCTGGCAGCCCACGATGCCTGTAGCGCTGCTGCGGATCCGACCAGTGTGAATCTGGTTGAAGATATTCTGGCAAGTGAAGAAAAGCATATTGAATGGCTGGAAGCACAACTGGCGCAGATTGCGTCCATGGGCGAACAGAACTACCTGCAATCACAAGTATAAGCTATAAGGATATACTCATGCTCAAACATGTGTTTTTTGTTGTATTATCATTATTTATAGGAGCTGGCATGGCCGAAGCGCGCGATCTGGAAAATACATTATATCTGCAATTGAAGGATGGCACGGTGGTCATCGAACTGCTCCCGGAGAAGGCTCCGAATCATGTGGCGCGTATCAAGGAACTGACGCACGAAGGCTTTTACGACGGCATTGTGTTCCACCGCGTGATTGAGGGATTCATGGCACAAACGGGTGACCCAACCGGTACGGGGCGTGGTAGCTCGGATAAGCCAAACCTGAAAGCGGAATTCAATGACGTGCCGCATGTCCGTGGTGCGGTCTCTATGGCGCGTGCCGGTCACCCTGACTCTGCTAACAGTCAGTGGTTTATCGTGTTCGATGATGCCCGCTTCCTTGACGGTCAGTATACTGCGTGGGGCCGTGTGGTCGAGGGTATGGAGCATGTGGATGCTATTACCCGTGGTGAGCCGCCTGCCAATCCTGACAAGATCATCAGCCTGAAAGTGGCAGCTGATGTGAAAGAAGGCGCTGCGGCTGAGTAAGCCTCTTATTGTACTGAATGCGCGTTGACCTGTTTGACTTTGAGCTTCCCAGAGAGCGGATAGCAACAGAGCCGGCTTCCCCGCGAGATGCTGCGCGATTGCTGCATGTTACCCGCGATAGATTGCAGGACAAAACCATACGCAGCCTCCCTGAACTGCTGCGTGCCGGGGATGCGCTGGTGCTTAATGATACCAGGGTAATTCCTGCTCGTCTGTTCGCCATGCGGGGAGAGGCAAAAATAGAAATTCTTTTGCATAAGGATCTGGGTGAAGGGCGCTGGCAGGTCTTCGCGAAGCCTGCGAAAAAGTTGAAACCGGGAGATGTTATTACCTTCTCGGATACGCTTGATGCGCAGGTGGAAACTAAGCTTGATTCCGGCGAAGTTATTCTAATTTTCAATAAATTAGGAGATGAATTTAAAGCGATGCTTCTGGCGCTGGGTGAGCCGCCGCTGCCTCCCTATATTGAACGCCCGGCAGGGGCCACAAAGCAGGATGTGGATGACTACCAGACCTGTTATGCCACGCGTGACGGTTCCGTAGCCGCACCGACCGCCGGGCTGCATTTTACCCCTGCTTTACTTGATGCTATCGAGACGAAAGGCATCAGTATTGAGAAAGTAACATTACATGTGGGGGCCGGGACGTTTCAGCCGGTGAAGGTGGATGATACGGAACAGCATGTGATGCATACCGAATGGGGTGAAGTGACGGCGGAGGTGGTGGAACGCCTGAATGAGGTGAAAGCTGCAGGCGGGCGGGTGATTTCCGTGGGCACCACCTCCCTGCGCCTGCTGGAAAGCGCGGCGGATGAGCAGGGCGTGTTACATCCGTTTATGCAGGATACCGGTATTTTTATTACCCCCGGCTATCGTTTTCGTTATGTGGACTGTCTGCTGACTAATTTCCATTTACCGAAATCC
>CAYMGS010000009.1:18943-23325 GCA_964390025.1 uncultured Rickettsiales bacterium
TATGCTGGTCTCCGCTTTTAGTGGCCTGGAAGTGATGCAGGCTGCGTATCGTCATGCCATTGACAGCGGTTACCGTTTCTATTCGTATGGCGATGCATGTTTTCTGGAGAGGGGCACTCGGGCATGAGTCTTGTGTTTTCTGTTCATGCCACCGATGGCGATGCCCGCGCCGGTACGCTGACCACCGCCCATGGTGATGTGCCGACACCGGTATTCATGCCGGTGGGCACGGTGGGTACGGTCAAGGGTATGACACCGCAACAGGTGAAATCTACCGGCGCGTCCATGATTCTGGGGAATACCTACCATCTGATGTTGCGTCCCGGTGCCGGGCGGGTAGAGGCGCTGGGCGGACTGCATCACTTCATGCAGTGGGAGGGGCCTATACTCACAGATTCCGGCGGGTTTCAGGTGATGTCGCTGGCGGATCGATGCAAGCTGACGGAAGAGGGGGCGACGTTTAAGTCGCATATTGACGGGACGCTCTGCCATCTGACGCCTGAGTGGGCGATGGATATTCAAAAGCAGCTGGATGCTAATGTCAGCATGGTACTGGATGAGTGCACCTCCTATCCGGCAGAAAAGAAGCATGCGCAGGACTCGATGGAGCGTTCCATGCGCTGGGCGGCACGATGCCGGGAGGCGTTTGTTGACCGTGAGGGTTACGGTATCTTCGGGATTCAGCAGGGCAGCATGTATCAGGATTTGCGTCACGCCTCCGCTAAGGCGCTCACTGACATCGGGTTTGACGGTTACGCGATTGGCGGACTGGCCGTGGGTGAAGGGCAGGAGGTGATGTTCTCCGTACTGGATTATGCTGCCCACTCTTTGCCTCAGGACAAGCCCCGCTACCTGATGGGAGTTGGCAAGCCGGACGATATTCTGGGTGCGGTGATGCGCGGCGTGGATATGTTCGATTGCGTGATTCCCACGCGCTCGGGCAGGCTGGCACGTGCCTATACACCCTATGGTGAGGTGAATATACGCAATGCCCGCCATGCGGAAGATGCGCGGCCATTATGGGAAGACGCACCGGGCGATTATCCGCTTGCAGGATACAGCCGCGCCTACCTGCATCATCTGTTCAAAGCAGATGAGATGCTTGGGCCTATATTGTTAACATGGCACAATATCTTCTATTACCAATATCTTATGCGTGGAATCCGTGTGGCGATCATGGATGGCACACTGGCAGATCATGCCGCTACACTGAGGGAGCGCTGGGCGCAGGGAGATATTCCTGCTTTGTAACTTTCCCTTTGCCCCGCACGCGCTTTTGTTCTACATATGCAGCATGAACGCTGAAGCCGCATCCCAAACTCCTGACACTGATGCCAGCCCGCTTTATAAACGGGTGCTGATTAAGGTATCCGGCGAGGCCCTGATGGGCGATCAGACCTACGGTCAGAACGACGATGTTATTAACCGTATCTGTGAGGATATATGTGACGTGACTGCCATGGGCGTCGAGGTTTGTGTGGTAGTTGGCGGCGGGAATATCTACCGGGGTATGTCTGCGGCTGCACGGGGGATGGAACGTTCCAGTGCCGACTATATGGGCATGCTGGCTACGGTGCTGAATGCACTGGCGATCCAGAATGCGCTGGAGAAGATGCAGCAGGACACGCGTGTGCTGTCCGCGATTCATATGATGGAAATCTGTGAGCCGTATATTCGCCGCCGTGCGATCCGGCATCTGGAGCGTGGACGGGTCGTTATTTTTGCTGCCGGTACCGGCAACCCGTTCTTCACGACCGATACTGCCGCAGCGTTGCGTGCCTCTGAAATGGGATGTGATGCGCTACTGAAGGGTACGCAGGTGGATGGTGTCTATACGGCAGACCCTAAGCACGATAAGAATGCCAGACGCCTGGACAAGCTGGGGTACCTTGAAGTGTTGGCTAAAGATCTGAAAGTCATGGATGCTTCCGCCATTTCGCTGGCACGGGAAAACGGCATTCCCATACTCGTATTCTCGGTGCATGAGCGCGGTCAGTTCGCCAAAGTGCTATGCGGTAAAGGCCGCTACACCATTATTTCTGAAAAATAATTATTTCGTAGTGTGAAGGAGTCTCTGATGGATAAAGAAGACCTGAATAAACGTATGGATGGTGCTGTAAAGGCGCTGAATACCGAGTTTGCCGGGCTACGTACCGGCCGTGCGCATCCAAGTCTGCTTGAGCCGGTGGTAGTGGATGCCTATGGTTCCAATATGCCGATAAATCAGCTGGCCAATATCGGCATACCGGAACCGCGTATGCTCACCGTGCAGGTCTGGGATAAAGGGCTGGTGAAGGCCGTGGAAAAAGCAATTCGCGATGCCAATCTTGGCGTAAATCCCGCCGTGGACGGTCAGACCGTACGGGTGCCGGTACCACAACTTTCCGAGGAACGTCGCAAGGAGATGACCAAAATTGCTGCCAAATATGCAGAGAACGCCCGCATCGCTGTGCGTAATGTGCGTCGTGACGGAATGGATGGTCTGAAGAAAGAAGAAAAAGACGGTGACATCACGCAGGATGAGCATAAATCACTGGCGGATGAAATCCAGAAACTGACCGATCAGCATATCGCCAAAATCGATGAGATGCTGGATGCCAAAGAAAAGGATATCATGACGGTATAGCTGTCATGCATGTTGCTCCTCAACAGGCCCCGGGTACAGAAAGTACCGCGCCAGAGAATTTTCCGCAGCATATTGCTATTATCATGGACGGGAATGGCCGCTGGGCCAGACGGCGTGGTATGCCGCGTATAGCTGGTCACAAAAGAGGGGCGGAAGCGCTCAGGGCATTGCTCGAGACCTGTCGTGAGCAGCATATTCGTTACCTGACCGTCTATGCGTTCTCTGCCGAGAACTGGCAACGCCCGAAAGGGGAAGTGGATGGGTTGATGCATCTTCTTGGTAGTTATCTGGGCAGTGAGCTGGGTGTATTAATTAACCACCGCATCCGATTGCATGTGATTGGTGATAAAACGGCTCTGCCGGATCATGTCAGGGAGCAGGTGATACATGCCGAAGAGGCAACCCGCCAGTTTGATGATTTTCATTTGTGTGTATGCCTTAGTTACGGAGCTCGGCAGGAACTGACTCAGGCGGTGAAGACCCTTGCCGTGCAGGTAAAAGAAGGTGTGATTAAACCTGACGACATTACCGAAGAACGGATCACGCAGGCATTATTTACGTGTAATATTCCAGAGCCGGATTTATTGATTCGTACCGGTGGCGAGCAACGGCTGAGTAATTTTCTGCTATGGCAGTCCGCCTATACAGAATTGTATTTCAGCGATGTGTTGTGGCCAGACTTTACCGGCGATCACTTAATTGAAGCATGTCGGGATTACGCTGGCAGAGAGCGGCGATATGGCAGAACCGGCAGCGAGTAATCAGAACTTTAAAGATTTGCGCCTTCGGGTGATTACGGGAGGGCTGGTTGCCCTGCTAACCTTTGTATTGCTGATGCAGGGGGGGCTGATCTTCACCTTCTTTATCGCCGTATGTTCCATCATCATGTTGCATGAATGGCGTGGCCTGACGCAGCGCGGAAACGCTGCCTTTCAGCTTGTTGGTATCCCCTATATTCTTCTCCCCTGCCTGTCTCTGGCCGGTCTCAGGCTGATTTATTTTGATGAAGACCCGATGAGCATATGGCCCGCATTATTTGTGATTTGCGTCGTGGCGGCTACAGATATTGGTGCCTATGTGTCAGGGCGACTCATTGGCGGCCCCAGGCTATGGCCAGCCGTAAGCCCTAAAAAGACGTGGGCAGGAACGCTTGGTGGTATGGCCAGCGGTATTGTGGTTAGCGTTGCCTTTATTGAACATGTGCAGGTTCCGGGCACCATGGTCTCAGCATTTGCCCTTGGGATGGCGCTGTCCGTGGTCTCTCAACTGGGTGACCTGTTTGAATCATGGCTGAAACGAAGAGCGGGTGTGAAGGATTCAGGGCGGCTGCTTCCTGGCCACGGCGGATTGCTGGATCGTGTGGATGGTCTGTTATTCGCCGCACCGCTTTACTTTGTCATATGTCTGATGGGTGGGGGCAGGCTCCTGTGATCGCACCCGCTCCAAAGTCAACATCCATGCCGAAGTCTGTCAGTATACTGGGGGCAACCGGCTCTATTGGCACTACAACATTGTCTGTGTTACGCCAGCATCCCGGGCGTTATCAGGTTCGGGCCTTATCGGGCAACCAGAATGTCGTGCTGCTTTTAGAGCAGGCGCGTGAATTCCGGCCCTCATTTGTGGCCATTGCCAACACAGAAAAATACCATCAGCTTAAAGAAGGGCTGGCGGGTACAGGCATTGAATGTGCTGCAGGAGAGGAAGCGCTGCTGCAGGCGGCAGAAATGGATTCAGACATCGTGATGGCCGGTGTGGT
>CAYMGS010000010.1:0-12090 GCA_964390025.1 uncultured Rickettsiales bacterium
CGTAAAAGCCCTCACGCGGCCTGATCTCGATTGCACCGAGCGCTTCTCCGTTAAGCACTGCTACCTGAATTTCCCGTCCGGGGATGTATTGTTCTACCAGCACCGTCTCCCTGATAAACGGCCAGAGGGATGCAGAGTACGGCAACGCATCACCCGGCTGAATGATGCTGACACCTACGCTTGAACCTTCATCGGTCGGCTTGATGACAAAGGGACGCTCCATCGGCTCAGCCTTCAGTAATTGCTCGCGACTGAAAACCCCGCCGGGCGCACAGCGCAGACCGGATGCCTCGAAGATATAGCGCGAAGCTGGCTTATCCATTGCCAGCGCAGAGGCCAGCACCCCGGAATGCGTATACGGAATACCCATCACCTCCAGAACGCCCTGCACGCAGCCATCTTCTCCATACTGGCCATGCAGTGCGTTAAAGACCGCATCAGGCGACAGCTCAGCCAGGCGCTGTGGCATATCCGGGCCTGCATCCAGCACACTGACCCTGTAGCCAAGCTCACTGAGTGCTTTTTCCACCGCAGCACCGGAAGCCAGCGACACCTCACGTTCCGCTGACATTCCACCCTGTAGCACAACGATATGCTGCTGGCTCATTGATCTCCCTTCTCACCAATGCGTTTGATTTCCCATTGTATTTCGATGCCGGAATGATTTTTGACCCGCTCTCTGACCTCCTCACCCAGCGCTTCCAGATCACCGGCACTGGCATCTCCCCGATTAATCAGGAAATTACAGTGCTTCTCGGAAACCTGTGCATCGCCACGCGTTAATCCGCGACATCCGGCAGCATCAATCAGCTCCCACGCTTTGTGCCCCTCAGGATTCTTAAAGGTGCTGCCCCCCGTGCGGGCCCGTGTAGGCTGGCTTAGCTCCCGATCTTCCATAATACGCTGCATGCGCGCTTCAATGACCTGTACGTCCTCTGGTGCACCCTTAAGCAACGCCGACACGCATATCCACCCGTCTGGCAGCGCGGAGTGACGATAAGAAAACCCAAGCTGCTCAGCTGTCATCGTGTGCAACTCGCCCTTGTCATCCACAACCTCGGCAGAGATCAATACATCCCGGATTTCATGACCGTAAGCCCCGGCATTCATCGCTACGGCACCGCCAATCGTACCGGGTATACCGCATAAAAACTCCAGACCGCCAAGCCCCAGCTCTTTCGCCACCCCGGCCACATGAACATCCAGCGCACCGGCACCCACACGTATGAAATTGCCACCCACCGGCTTCGTTTGCGTAAAGCCGGCACCAAGACGTATGACCAGCCCACGAATACCGCTATCACGCACTAACAGGTTTGAGCCAACGCCGATCAGGGGCACTGGCATATCCTGTGGGCGCTGCGCCATAAACTGACACAAATCGTCCGTATCCTCAGGAATAAAGAGCCAGTCAGCAGGCCCACCGACACGGAACCAGCAGCGATTTGCCAGCTTCACATCCTGGCGCAGACGCCCTCTTAGCGCAGACGCCCAGTCGGGCCGATCTGTATGCTCCCGGGTATCCATCCTGCGTGCTGCCTGCATCCGCCTACCTACCCCGCAACCCGTTTCTTTGTACCCAGATACTGCTCAAGCTTTCCCGGCAGGCGGCCTGCCCAGCCTGAAATACTGCCTGCACCAAGACACACCACCATATCCCCGGCATCAGCCAGCTCTGCAATCAGCTCAGGTAGTTTGTCTTCATGCTCAAGCGCCAGCACATGTCGGTGCCCGTGCTCTTTCAGCCCGGCAATGAGTGCATCACGGTCAACACCGTCTATTGGCTCCTCGCCAGCCGCAAACACATCCGCGACCACCACAGTGTCTGCATCATTAAAACAGGTGCAGAATTCTTCAAACAGGCGCTCCAGACGCGAATAGCGATGCGGCTGCACCACGGCTATTACCTTGCCTTCACCGCGTGGGCGCGCCTGACGGGCAGATGCCAGTGTGGCGGCAATTTCTACCGGGTGATGCCCGTAATCATCAATAATCGTGACGCCTCCGGCTTCTCCGGTCTTGGTAAAGCGGCGCTTCACCCCGCCAAATGAGGCAAAGCCCTTGATAATTTCTGCCGGTTCCATCCCCAGCTCGCGTGCCACAGCCAGCGCAGCCAGTGCATTCAGCAGGTTGTGTGCGCCAAGCATGGGAAGCTTGAGGTCGGCAATGACTTCTACCTCACCGGTACTGCGATTAGTACATTCCACATCGCAATACTGCGCTTCACCGTCCGTGCGCTGGTTGTACGCACGAATATCCGCCTGAGGGCTGAAACCATATGTAACAATACGACGATCCCGGATTTTAGGGAGGAGCGCCTGTACTTCCGGATGGTCAATGCACAATACACCAAACCCGTAGAACGGCAGGTTTTGCAAAAATGTTTCGAAGGCCGCACGAAGCTGATCAAAATCTCCGTAAAAATCGAGATGCTCCGGGTCAATATTCGTAATCACGGCGATGGTTGCTGGCAATTTGATAAAGGTGCCGTCCGATTCATCCGCTTCCACGATCATCCACTCCCCGGCTCCAACCTTGGCGTTAGTGCCGTAGCATTAATGATACCGCCATTAATGACCGTTGGCTTACGCCCCGCTGTCTCAAACAGGCTGGCAATCAGGGAGGTTGTTGTTGTTTTACCATGTGTACCGGCGACGGCGACAGACATTTTAAACCGCATCAGTTCTGCGAGCATTTCTGCGCGACGCACGACAGGAATCCGCCTCGCCCGCGCTTCCACCACTTCGGGATTATCCTCCTTCACCGCAGACGAAATCACGACCACACTCGCCTCACCCAGATTTTCTGCGCGTTGACCGGTATGAACCGTGATACCCATTTCCCTCAGACGCAACACGTTGGCATTTTCCGACATATCCGAGCCCTGAACCTGATAGCCGAGATTAAACAGCACCTCCGCGATACCACTCATCCCGATACCGCCGATACCGACAAAATGGATCATACCCACATCCAGCGATAAGGTTTTACCAATAGGAAGGGGTTTTAGTGGAATCATGGTCATGCCGCTTTCTCCTTTTTATTCTGGGCATTATCTTTTGGGCCACTCGGCGATGGTGAGGAACCCGGATGGCTGCGCAGCATACCATCAGCAGCAGAAATCACCAGGTCGGCCAGATCGTCCGCAGCTTTCTCACACCCTATCGCCCGCGCTTTTTCCGCTGCCTTGCTGAGACTGGCCGGCAGGCTTAGAAAAGCTTCCAGACGGGCGGCCAGCGCTTCCGTAGTGAATCCTTCCTGCGGCATCAGCCATGCTCCACCCGCTTCCTCTACTGCATTAGCATTGGCCGTCTGGTGATCATCGGCAGCAGAAGGATACGGCACCAGTATAGAAGGCCTCCCGGCACAGGTAAGCTCAGCAATGGTAGAGGCCCCGGAACGGCAGATGACCAGATGCGTGGAAGCAAGACGTGCCGGCACATCGGAGAAGAAAGGCGCGAGATCAGCCTGAATGCCAATTTCCTTATAGGCAGCCTGCGTTTTTTCCATATCTTCACTGCGTGTCTGTTGGTCGATACGCAGGCGTGAGCGCAGGTTTTCCGGCAGTATAGCCACTGCCTGCGGCACAACCTTACTGAAAATATTGGCCCCTTGCGAGCCACCCGTTACCAGCACGCGCATTACCCCGTCTTCAGAAAATTCCGGGTATGGAACGTTATGCAGTGCCCGTACGGAAGAGCGCACAGGGTTACCAACAAAACGCACCTTGTGCTCATTGTCTTTCTGAATCAGCCCGGTCACCGGAAAGGATGTCGCAATGCAGCCAACCCGCCCGGCCAGCACACGGTTGGCCTTACCCAGCAGTGCATTCTGCTCATGAATGATCGTCGGAATATGCAGCCCGCTTGCCGCCATCATCGTGGGAAAAGACGGGTATCCCCCGAATCCGACAGCAACAGTCGGTTTAAGTTTTTTCAGCAGGCGTCCGGCCTGCATGATGCCAAGCCCTACATTGGCCGCGCCCATCATCCGCTGATACAGATTGCGGCCCATGGTGCCCGCACGGATCGGATAAATCGGTATATCCCCCAGGATGCCTTTCATGCTGGCCGCACTGTAATCTGCAAAACGACTGTCCGTAATCAGGCTGACCCTGCAGCCCCGGGCAATCAGCATTTCACACAGCGCTTCGGCAGGAAAAATATGCCCGCCGGTGCCACCGGCCGCTAATACGATATGTTTCTCTGTTCCACTCATACATCTCCTCACGCCATCTGGTAGCGCTGCGAAAGTGACGTAAATTCGTCATAACGCCTGCGCGTCAGCCCCAGAAGCATCCCCATGCCCAAAGCAATGCCTATCATCGAGGAACCGCCATAGCTCAAAAACGGCAGTGTCATACCCTTTGCAGGCAGCAGATTAACCGCCACACCCATATTGATGACGGCTTGCATGCCAAACTGCACCAAAATCCCTGTGGCCGCAAGCAAAACAAACATATTCGTCTCTTTCCATAACCTTGAGAACCCTCTGAGCAGGATGAATCCATACAGAGCAATAACCAGCAGGCTGATCATCGCGCCGAACTCTTCACCGGCCACGGCAAAAATAAAATCCGTATGGGAATCCGGGATCGACCATTTTACCACCCCCTCGCCCGGGCCACGCCCGAACATACCACCGCTGGCAAAAGCCTCGAGCGATTTACCAACCTGATAGTTGTCACTGGCTGCGGGGTCCAGAAACCCGTCAATACGTCGCGCTACGTGAGGTAAGGCATGGTAGGCCCCAATCACACCTCCCACGCCCATCACACTCATCGCCAGCACCCAGAGCATGGGCATACCGGCCACAAAGAGCTGGGCACCGAACATAAGGGAGACTGTCACCACCATTCCAAAGTCCGGCTGAATAATCAATAGAAACGCTACCAGCCCATACAGGCTGAACGCGATACGATAACCGGGAAAGCCCATATTGCGACGGGCTTCATAGAACACCCATGCCAGCGTAACGGCGAAGCAGGGTTTCAGTAATTCTGAGGGTTGCAGTGACAGACCGGCAAGATATACCCACCTGATCGCCCCTTTGTTTCCCGTACCGATAAACGGTAGTAGCATCAGCATGCACAAGGTGCCTAAAAAGCCAAGTACAGCAAGCCGGCGTATATGCCGCATATCCAGTATGGAAACCCCTATCATTACGATGAGTCCAGCAATCAGGAAAAACGCCTGACGTCCGACGAAATGGAACTCACTGTAGCCCAGACGGGTAGCTACCGGAGGGCTGGCTGCTGTCACGAGCACTGCGCCAACCGCAATCAGCAGCACCAGCGCAAACAGGCTATAGCGATCCACCGTCCACCACCAGCGACCAAATACGGTTGTATTCGTACGGTCCAGCTTCATAAATGCTTCCCGGCTCATATCGCCTCCTCACTATGTATATCAGATGCATAAGACTTTACATAATCCCTAAACGCATCTCCTCGTGCTTCAAAGTTCGGCCATTGATCCCATGACGCACAGGCGGGTGAAAGCAGAACCACACCCCGTTTCGCGCGCCGGGCATCGGCAGACGCTTTTCGTGTGGCAATATCCAGTGTGGCACAACGTGAATAAGGCACATGCCCTTCCAGTGTAGCAGCAAATGCTTCCTCGGCTTCCCCGATCAGATAAGCATGAGCAATACGTGGAAAAAATGCCCCCAGCGCGCTGATACCCCCTTCTTTAGCACGCCCTCCGGCAATCCAGTAAATATCTTCGGGGTAAGCGGCCAGTGCTCTGGCAGCTGAATCCGCATTGGTTGCCTTACTGTCATTTACATAGGCGACACCGTCATACTCACCTATCCATTCCATGCGGTGTGCAAGCCCGGCAAAGGACTGCATCGCTTCCGAAATGATATCTGGACTAATGCCCACCGCTTTGCATACCGTATATGCCGCTGCTGCATTCTGCCAGTTATGCGCTCCTTTAAGGCCCTTACAATAACGCAGGTCTATCTCGGCCCCGTCACGGCGATCACGTAATATACCGTTACACACTTCAACGCCGTGCGCTGCAGTCTGCCCAATGGTCATCGGCACCACCGTCTGCTTACCGGAAGCAATCACTTCCTGCGCTACCGCGTCACTGTACGGGTCATCGACCCCAATCACCAGGGTATCGCTGACTGTCTGATGATCAAGGATGTGTTTCTTGGCGGCAATATATCCCTCCATATCGCCGTGGCGATCGAGATGATCCGGCGTAATATTCAGCCATACTGCATGGTCAAAATGTACGCTGTGGACCAGATCCAGCTGGAAAGATGACATTTCAAGCACATATATACCATCTGCGCCCAGCGGCTCCAGTGCCAGTGCAGGCGTACCCAGATTACCGCCCACCTGCACTTTCACGCCTGCTCTTCCAAGTATATGACCGATCAGCGCTGTCGTCGTGGATTTACCATTTGTCCCTGTGATGCCGATCTTTCGGGCTTCAGGGCAGGCTTGCTGCAATAATTCCACCTCGCCGATAACCGGACAGGAGGCATTTCTGGCCGCTCTGACCACATCATGCGGCTCAGGATGGGTCAGCGGCACACCCGGCGAAAGCACCAGCGCCCTCAACGCTTCCCACGGCCAGTGTTTGAAAGAGGCGAGCGTTAAGGACTCGTGAGCAGGCATCGTGACTGCCAGATCGTCTGCCGCATAGACACGCGCACCGGCTGTAAGCAGTGCCTCTGTTGCCGCGCGTCCGGCCTTTCCCAGACCAAATACACCAACGGAAGCACCGGCATATGACGTAAGCGGAATCATGCCTACCTCAGCTTCAGTGTGGAAAGCCCGATTAAGGCCAGAATCACGGCGATAATCCAGAAACGGATCACAATGGTAGGCTCCTGCCAGCCCATCTTCTCAAAATGATGGTGAATCGGCGCCATCTTGAATACACGTTTGCCCGTCAGCTTGAATGAAGCGACCTGAACGATGACCGACACCGCTTCCAGCACGAATAACCCGCCGATGATGACCAGCACCAGCTCATGCTTGGTTATGGCAGCAATGGCGCCAATCGCACCACCAAATGAAAGGCTCCCCGTATCTCCCATGAACACCATGGCAGGTGGCGCATTAAACCACAGAAAGCCAAGCCCCGCTCCGATCAGCGCGGCACAAAAAACTGTCAGTTCCCCGGCACCCGGCACAAAATGAATTTGCAGATAGCTGGAAAAAACTGCATTACCAACCAGATAAGCGATCAACGCGTAGCAGCCGCCGGTAATCATAATCGGCACAATCGCAAGCCCGTCCAGACCATCTGTCAGGTTGACGGCATTGGAGGCCCCCACCATCACCAGCATAATGAACGCCATGTAGATCAGCCCGAGATCCGGGAATATATTTTTAAAAAACGGGATGGCCAGGCGTGTAGCGCTTTCATCCGGGGCGACCTGGACAATCCACCACGCAGCCAGCAGTGCCATACCAAACTGGGCGACAAGCTTTAGCTTGCCCGACAGGCCTTTACTGTTGCGCTTCGTGACCTTCAGGTAGTCATCCAGAAACCCGATGAGGCCATAACCACAGGTTATAAACAACACAATCCAGACATAGTGATTGGTAATGTCCGCCCATAGCAGCGTAGAAACGGTCACCGCCAGCAGGATCATCACCCCGCCCATAGTCGGCGTGCCTTTCTTGGTCAGCAGATGCCCTTCCGGACCATCTTCCCGAATGGGTTGCCCATGACTCTGGCGGCTTGTCAGCCAGCGAATGATGTAAGGCCCGGCAATAAAACTGATAATCAGGCTGGTCATAACCGCCCCGCCACTGCGAAACGTCAGATAACGGAACAAATTGAAGAACTGATAGTCTTCCGCCAGCGGGAATAACAGATTATAGAGCATTGCTTATGTCTTCCTCATCGCTATGTGTCGTCTCCTCGCGCAGCCAGTCTGCAATTTCATAGATATGACTACCATGCGAGCCTTTGACCAGCACAATATCCCCTGCCTGTATGCGTGTCGCGAGTTTTTGCTTTAGTGCCTGAATAGTATCGGCTTGCACACCACGCATGGCCGGGGGCAACGCATCATATAATTCAGCCATGAGCTCACCACAGACACATACCTGATCGACGCCTGCCTCTGCAAGCGGCCCGGCAAGGGAGCGGTGCATTTCTGGCCCGTCTTTACCCAGCTCAAGCATATCACCAAGTACGGCAATGGTATGCCCCGTTGGCGATAAACCTTGCTGAATGCCTGCAAGCTTGGCGATAGCAGCCCGCAGTGAAGCTGGCGATGCGTTGTAACTATCATCAATCAGGTACGCCTCGCCGTCTGCGCGCGTAATTCTGTGTAATCGCCCGCGTCCCTCAGGTTCGCGGAAACGCTGCAATGCCTCTGCCGATACCCGTACATCCGCTCGCAACGCATCGACCATACCCAGCACTCCGGCTGACATGGTTGCCCAGTGCTCACCGGTTGCCCCCAGCCGATATGTCATGGATGTAGAGCCTATTTGCGCCTCAATTGTCATACCCAGCCCCTCCATGTTGGTGGTTATCATCTGATAATAAGCGGAATCGCCAGTGCCAAAGCTGCGAATATCACGGATACCGTATGCGCTGGCCCAGCTGTGCATACGTTCAAAATAGCGATTATCTCCCGGTAGCAGCAGCGTGCCACCCGGCTCTAAGCCCTGAAAAATTTCACATTTGGCAGCGGCAATCTCTTCAACGGAGTTGAAAAACTCGATATGCACCGCTTCCACCGCTGTGATCAGCGCTGCGTGTGGACGGGCCATACGGCTGAGAGGCGCAATCTCACCGGCGTGATTCATACCCATTTCAATGATGGCATAATCGGTGTCCTGCTGCATATTGGCCAGTGTGAGAGGCACACCGATATGATTATTGTAGTTCCCCTGCGTGGCATGCACACTGCCCTGCGATGAGAGCGCCAGCTTCAGCGCTTCCTTAGCACTGGTTTTTCCCACGCTCCCGGTAATGGCGGCAATCTTTGCCTGTGTACGTGTGCGGGCGGCTACTGCCAGCGCCTCCAGTGCCTTAAGCGTATCTTCAACGACCAGCGCCTGCCGAACATCGCCCTGCTTGCCACGCGTCACCAGCACGGCCGCAGCACCCTGTTCCAGTGCCTGCGGCACGAAACTGTGCCCATCAAACCGTTCTCCCTCTATGGCTACGAACAGGTCTCCGGGCCTGACAGCACGGCTATCAATGACCACACGGCTTACCTCCCAGCTTCCTATGGGCGTGCCTTGCGTTGCGTTTGCCGCATCCTGTGATTTCCATAACACCATATTATGCCATTTCCATAATATTTTGGCGAATCACCTCAATATCGCTGAAAGGTAAGGTTTTGCTGCCTATAACCTGTGTTGTCTCATGGCCTTTACCGGCTACTACCAGTACATCCCCCTGTTCCATCTGATGCATGGCTTCCCGGATGGCCTCTTCCCGGTCACCAATCTCCTGCGCCTGTGGGCAAGCTGCCAGTATCTCCGCACGGATAGCAGCTGGGTTTTCGCTGCGCGGATTATCGTCCGTGATCACCACAATATCAGCATGAGCAGCGGCGACCCCCCCCATTTCCGGGCGCTTGGCGCGATCACGGTCACCGCCGCAACCAAATA
Organism: uncultured Rickettsiales bacterium; assembly: GCA_964390025.1. Classification (GTDB taxonomy): domain Bacteria; phylum Pseudomonadota; class Alphaproteobacteria; order Rickettsiales; family UBA998; genus CAYMGS01. The sequence goes on from CAYMGS010000010.1 coordinate 9,605, forward strand.
CCACGCCTAACTTGCCTGACGTATGAGGACGCAGTACGGTCAGAATGCTTTTGAGCGCCTGCGCCGTATGTGCATAATCCACAAAAACCGGCATCCCGCCCGGCAATGTACCCGCCTGCTCCAGCCTGCCCGGAACGCCCTGCAGAGTTGGCAATATGTCAAAAAGAGATTTTCCTTCTGGCACATGGGGCTGACACAGACCAATGGCTGCCAGAATATTCATCAGCTGAAACTGCCCGTATAGTGGGATCGTACCGTCCCATTCATACCCATGCACCCGAATACGGGCTTTCAGCCCGTCATGAGTTGCTTCAGAATGCAGCAGCACATAGTCCCGTCCACGCTGCCCAAACGTCAGCACCTCCTGCCCGCGACCGCTGCACGCTTCCGCAAGCGACATTATGGCGGCGTCATCGGCATTCAGCACAGCACGTCCGTCAGCAGGCAGCACATCGTGAAACAGCCGGGCCTTGGCTTCAAAATACGCAGCGCGTGTGGGATGATAATCCCCGTGATCGTCACCAAACGTAGTAAACGCCGCCGCTTCCGGCTGAATTCCGTCCACACGGAACTGATCCAGCCCGTGACTGGAAGCTTCCAGTGCCACATGGTCAATACCTGCATGAGCAAGGGACTGCAGACCACGGGCCAGCACCGCTGCGTCCGGGGTGGTATTGGGAAACCCGTCTTCCGCTTCATAATGATCAGATTTCAGCCCCAGGGTACCGAGCGTCGCTGACTTATGTCCCGCAGCCTCCAGCAGCTGGCGGCAGAATTCAGCCGTTGAGGTCTTACCATCCGTCCCGGTAATGGCAAGAATATGCTCAGGCTGAGGAGTATAGATCAGGGCGGCAATACGCGCCAGCGCTTGTCTTGGGTTGCGTGCCGCTAACCGCAGCACACCCTCCGGAAGCTCCGTGGCACATGCTTCACTACATAACACACCGGCGGCACCTTGCTGAATCGCCTGCGGAATGAAATCTTCACCATTACGTACTGTACCCCTGATGGCAGCAAATATCATCCCCGGAGCCACCTCGCGTGAGTCACTGGTAATGCCGGTTATCTGTGCTGCTGCCAGCTCACCTTCTACCAGAAGCGCATCGTCACCGATCAGACACTCAGTAACTGGCTGCATGCACTGCCCTCCTGCGTTCGCGCTCACGCTTGATATAGGTCTCCCACATTGCATCCATGCTATCTGGCGCCATTTCCATCACGGGCTCTATGCCAAGCAGCGGGCCCATTTGCGATACCACACGTGAAACGACAGGCGCAGCCACCCAGCCACCAGTGGCATATCCATAGGTGGAACGATTCCCCTTCGGTTCATCCAGCATTACCAAAATGGCGTATTCCGGGTCATCCATCGGAAAGGCAGACATAAAGGAAGCCAGTTTGGCTTTATCACTGTAACCCCGGCCGGAAACCTTTTCCGCCGTCCCTGTTTTACCACCTACCCGGTAACCTGGCGCATCGCCGTTTTTACCGGTTCCATACTGGACCACGCTGCGCAGAAGGCGACGAATCTTATGCGATGTTTCCTTGCTCAGCACCCGCGTCGGCTGGGTGGTCCTTTTCTCTTTCTGCAGGGTCAGGGCATGCATTTGACCATCATTGAGTATCCCACCAAACGCCTGCACCAGATGCAGTGGCGTCACGGAAATACCGTGGCCATATGAAATGGTCATCATATTGATCTTACGCCATTTACTCGGATATAGTGGCATCGCTTTTTCCGGTAGCTCAAGTGAGATAGGCCTGAGCATGCCCAGCTTATCCATATAGCTCTTCTGACGCTTAATCCCCAGTTCCATGGCCATACGCACCGTGCCAATATTGGAGGAATAGGCAAAAATCTCGGGCACAGAAAGCCAGCGTGATTTCGGATGGTAATCGGAGATCGTGTAGCTGGCCACGCGAATCGGTTTGGTCGTATCGTAGCCGTCCCGCATGCCGACAATGCCGTTATCCAGCGCCTGAGCTACCGTAAATGTCTTGAAGGTGGAGCCCATTTCATAGGTACCGAGCGCCGCCCTGTTAAACAGCGCTTCAGGGTCACTGGCCCCGGGGTCATTCGGATCAAAATCCGGCAGGTTCACCAGACTCATGACCTCGCCGGTTTTTATGTGCGTGATAATCCCCGTTGCCCCGATTGCACGGAATTCTTTGACTGCGGCCATTAACTCACTACGCATCAGGTCCTGCAGACGCATATCCAGCGTGAGCCTGAGCGGTTCCTTGCGGGCTGTGTGACGCAAGGTGTCTTCATAAAAGCGCTCAACACCGGCCAGGCCCTGATTATCCACACCGACAAAGCCCAAAACATGAGACATGAGCGGCCCATGCGGGTACACACGCACATATTCTTCTTCGAACGCCAGCCCGGGAATACCCAGATCATTGACGGCCTGCTGTTCTTTAGGCGCCAGATTACGACGCAGCCAGACAAAGGATTTTCCACTAGAGAGACGAGTGGTCAGCTT
>CAYMGS010000010.1:12100-20134 GCA_964390025.1 uncultured Rickettsiales bacterium
CAAATCCGTCAAGTACCTGCATCAGCGCTCTGGCTGCCGATTCCGGATGGCGAATGTCTCGCGTATCTGCATAGAGCGAGGCCGTAGGCAGGGATGTGGCCAGCATCGCACCATGACGATCGATGATATCTGCCCTTGGTAATACAATGCTTTCACGGCCTGTATCCAGACTGCTTTTATCAAGCACTTCTGATAATGCCTGACGATCACCACTCACCAGTGCCATCAGGTTGAGCTCTTTAGGCATGGTTGCGCTCAGGCTGCGCAGTTGCATGGCATTGACCGCCCCGGCCGGCAGAGAAAGTTCAACCACACGTACCCCGATCGCAGTAAAGCACAAGGCGAAACACGCGGCGATAAATGTAATACGAAAACGCCCCTGATCCATGACCTGCTTACGGGTGCTGTCACCTAGAATGACGGTTGGCTGGCGCATATGACGCGCTTCATGCTGCGAAGACCTACTCACGCCCGGCCTCCGCAGCTGCAAGCCCTTGTTTGGGTACCACTTCTTCAAGCAAATAGAGACTCTCCGGATGATGAATCTGCGTAGCATTGACCGGTGCAAGCTCAAGATGACGCTTCGTCAGCTTACGCAGCCGCTCCGGACGCGTAGTATAGGCCCATTCCGCCTGTAACACATGCAGTGCCTGATATTCCTGTGCCAGCTCTGCCTCCAGCGCCGTAACCTCCTGCGCCAGCTGTCGTACTTCGTATTTTACCTCGTAGATAATGAGCGCCGTCAGCATCAGCGCTCCAATGCCGCATATTGTAACCGGGCGCATCAGGCAGCCCTCCGGCGACGTATCGCCCTCAGTTTAGCGGAGCGTGCACGGGGGTTTTGATGAAGCTCATTTTCATTTGCCGCCACCGGTTTTCGCGTTAGCAGCTCCCACTCCGGCTCCGATGGAGCTGACCGGATATCTGGCACGTGACGCGAAACAGCGGGCACATTCCCTGTAACGCGCGCAAAGAAACGCTTCACAATCCGGTCTTCCAGCGAATGAAAGGCAATGACCACCATGCGCCCGCCAGGTTTGAGCAACGCAAGCCCCGCCTCCAATGCACGCTCTAATTCTCCCAGCTCATCATTCACATGGATACGCAATGCCTGAAACGTGCGGGTTACCGGGTCAACACCCCGGGATTTTTTTCCATAACCTTTATTTCCATAATATTGGTTGACGGCTTTGCGCACGATATCTGCCAGTTCTGTGGTACGCTCTATGGGCTTTTCATCCCGCGCACGCACAATGGCACGCGCCACACGGCGAGCGGCCTTTTCTTCACCGAGGTGATAGATAATATCTGCCAGTTCCTCTTCGGCGGCTTCATTCACCACATCCTGCGCACTTCTGCCTGATTGTGCCATGCGCATATCCAATGGTCCGTCATGTGAAAACGAAAATCCACGTTCAGGCTGGTCCAGCTGCATGGACGAAACCCCGATATCCATGACGATTCCGTCCACCTGAGGACATCCTGCCTCGCTCAGTAATTGCGCCATGTCACCAAAGGCACCGGGCAGAAAGGTAAAGCGCTCTCCGTAATGGTGCGTAAGCGTATGGGCCTGTATCGCCACATCCGGATCACGGTCTATGCCAATCACCCTGCAGGCCGTCGCCTCCAGCAGTGCCCGGCTGTAGCCACCGGCACCGAACGTGGCATCAACCCATAGTTCATCATTGGCAGGGTCAGCGTAATGCAGCATCGTCTCCAGCAGGACGGGGATATGTGCTGAAGCGCCGACTGCTGCCATCATCGCGCGCCTCCCATATCCTGGCCACTTCCGGCGCGCAGCAATGTGCGGTTCTGTAGTGCCATTTTACGTGCCTGAGCCGCATGGTCTTTAAATTTCGCAGGCTTCCAGATCTCAAACGTTTTCCCTTTACCAACAAAAGTCACAGCACCATCGATTCCCGCCCCTTCCAGCAACGCCTCCGGCAGCATCACCCGCCCCTCTCCATCAAAGGAAAGCTCCACGCTGCCACCCAGAATCGTGCTGGTGAAGGCGTCATATTCTTCGGAAAACGGGTCAAGTGTTTCAATACGGCTGGTCAGTGCTTCAATACGCTTCATGCCGCACGCTTCGATACAGGGGTTAATAAACGACGCATAGACCACAACTCCGCCCGCCGACTCAGCAGCCAGCACCGCACGAAAAGCATTCGGGATCAGCACCCGGCCTTTCTTGTCGATTTTCTTTTCAAAGCTGGAGAGGAACAGCGCCATTTCACCTCACCTTTGCTTGCAGCCCCGGGCAGTTTTGGGGAAATTTGGGTTTTCTTGGGTTATACTGGGATAATAATGACGTAAACCGGGAGAGTCAAGCACACAGTCCCGATTTTTATAGAAAAATCGGGAAGCTGGAATTTCAGGTAAACGTGTTTACGGGCGCACTATGGGAACCATGCACGCATCGTATGATCATGTAAGAAATTACCAGATGGCCTGTAAGCCGGGTTCTGTTCGCTGCTCCCGCAGCGCGATGGCCATTCATCTGGGCATTCCGTTACCGAAATGCTCGTGCAACCTACCCGGACGGCTCAGTGTGAAACGCACCTGTCGCGCTGTAGCCCAAAAGCGAAAGCGGACGCACCGTCCCTATTTGGTCTTGCTCCGGGAGGGGTTTACCGTGCCGCTCCCGTTACCGGCAGCGCGGTGCGCTCTTACCACACCTTTTCACCTTTTCCATCTTCAGCCAGCACTAAACGTGGTCAGCAGACCGCATCAGCCTTGAGCCTCGCCCATTGCGCAGCGCCAGTAGGCGCGAGCAGGGGCACAGATGGTAGTCTGTTTTCTGTGGCACTTTCCCTGGGGTCACCCCCGGCGGGCATTACCCGCCTCCCATATTCCATGGAGCCCGGACTTTCCTCCCGCCTTCGCGCTATGCGCTAAAGCGGGCGGCCATCCGGCCATCTGGTGCACCGGTCTTACAGTAAATCCAGCAGGCTGGCAAGCCGGCTGTGGCAGTCACTATCCCATTTACCCGTCAGGTCTGAGGGCCGGAAATGCCGCTGAAACGCCAAAATGGTTTTTTCGGGTTCAGCGATTGTATAGCCATAGGCCGCCAGCATTTCCAAATACTCTGATTCAGAATGACGGGTTTCCGATAGCGGAGCAGGCCACAGCCCAACGCCTTGCTCTGCCAGCCACTGCCAGTCAAACAACTCACCCGGATCTTCTTTGCGCGCAGGCGCAATATCCGAATGCCCCACCACATTGCGCGGTTCAATCGCATGGCGTTCACAAATATCCAGTCCCAGTGCCGCTACCGCTTCCATCTGTGCTTTCGGAAACGCCCGGTAGCCGAACTCATGGCCGGGGTTCACAATTTCGATCCCGATGGAGATATCATTGATATTCTCTACCCCGCACCAGCTACTCACCCCGGCATGCCAGGCGCGCATTTCCTCCTCGACCAGCTGATACACACTACCGTCCTCATCCACCACGTAATGTGCCGACACCTCGGCTACCGGGTCACACAGGCGCAGTAACGCCTCTTCTGCTGTTTGCATTCCGGTATAATGCATCACCAGTACCGAGACCCCTTCCAGCCCCGGACGGCTGTTAAAATTCAGGGAATAGCGTGGGTGTATCTGCATCATCTTGCTTTCGGAACGGCTTTCATGAATAGTATCAGATCAACACTGTAACCGGTATACCCCGTATGACAAGCTATTCCCGCCAGAACCCGAGTCCCCGCTACAGCGAACATATACAGCTGAATACACAAATGCATGAAAAAGGGGATGAACATCAGGGCCTGCCGCCCAAGCACGTATTTCAGGGCCGCAGCCTGTTTACCCAGTTGCCACTGCTCAAGCCGCTCATTGAACTGAAGAAGCCGAGAACCCTGCTGGATTACGGCGCAGGTAAAGGGCTGCAATACCACCCTGATCTCAGCCTGAAAGATGGCACGGGTAAAGAGTTTAAGGGCGTGATTGACTTCCTGGGTCTGGAATCGGTGACCGGCTACGACCCATGCTACACCCCGCACAGCACCTTGCCGGAAGGCCGTTTTGACGGGGTGATTTCCACCGATGTGGTGGAGCATTGCCCGGAAGAAGACCTGCCCTGGATCATCCGTGAGATGTTTTCTTACGCGCATAGTTTTGTCTTTGTCAGCATTGCCGGGTATCCGGCGATGAAAACCCTGCCAAACGGTGAGAACGCCCATATCACGCTGAAGCCGATTGAATGGTGGGCTAAGCTGGTCTCAACAACGGCCACAGATTATCCGGGAGTGGATTATCTGGCCATATACGAAACCAAGGTGACCGATGCTTCCGGCGCCCCCAAAAAGCGACAGCAAATGTTCGCCCCGCCTCATCTGGATGACGCCCTCAGGGCCCGAGCTTCGGCCGCCGCAGCAGGATAATGGCGACCCCGGCCACCGTAAAAGCCGCACCAACCAGAAATTGCAGGGTCAGCGGCTCATCAAAAAACCACTGTGCCGCCGCCAGACCGAATATAGGAATCAGCAGGCTGTACGGCACCACCTGAGAAACCGGGAAGCGCGCAAGCAGCCAGTACCATGAGCCATAGGCAATAATCGTGGAAAAAATCACTGTATAGAGCAGTGCCAGCCAGTGCCTCATCGCCGCGTTTTCCATCAGACGCAGATGGTCCGTATCCATGATCAGAGTTAAAGCGGTATATTGCGGGATACATAGTAACGCGACCCATGCCAGCAAGGGCAAAATCGGCGTCGGCCCCATGCGCTTCATCACGATATTCGAGCCGGCCCACGCAAAGGCAGCCGCGCAGGCCACGAGAAATCCAAGAAATTCATCCGCCACATGGGGACTTCCGGCAATCACGATCACACCAATAAACGCCACTAACATGCCGAGTGAGCGCCAGCGCCCCAGCCGGTCATTGAAGAAAATACCACCCAGCAGACAGGAAAACGGCACCCCCAACTGTCCGGCTACCGTCGCTGCCGACGCGGAAAGACCCAGCCAGATGGCAAAGAACATCAGGCTGAAATGCAACGTGCCCAGTAATACCGAAAGGAAGAATAATTGTCGCAGTGGTAAGCATGGACGGGGAAAGAACGGCAGCAGCAGTGCCGCGACCGCAAGAAAGCGCAGCAATAGTAATAAAAAAGGCGGCAATGCCTCCATGGCCACTTTGGCCGCCACAAAATTCGCGCCCCAGCAGGCTGTGATAAACACAGCCAGTATCCCATGTATCCATGTCATCTGTTACCCAACCAGCGCAATGATATGTTTTGCGCGTCTCCTGTATGACGGCATATCACATCAGACTGGCACCGCATCATCTTTTTTGGTATAGTGGGGGTTCCGATAAAAAAGGGGCCTGGGTTATCCGGAGGATAAGTGACCAGGCCCAAGTTGCTCGGCAAGCAATCGGCAAGAAGGCGGCGGATTCCTCAACGGAAGCGCCGCTTTCTTATTTTACATCCGGCGCTCCTTCATCAGATGATGATACGCCCTGTTCACTGCTGCGGCACGTAACGTCGCCAGCTTGTGCAGTTCACTATATTCATCCTTTGCCTCCCAGCGATCCGGGTGGCAGTAGCGCATGCGCTCACGATACGCTTTATGTATCTCTTTATCGCTCACCGCATCAGCAACCTGAAGCACGGTAAACGGCGCACCATCCATCGGCCCTTCCGCATCGACTACCATGCGGGCTACCTGAGCTCGCGTAAAATCAAGTGCACGACCAATCTCCAGCAGCACGTCATATTCCGCTGTCTCCAGCGGCCCGTCTGCCAGCGCCACCCGCGTCAGCCGCAGAAAGAACTGGCGGCGCATATGAGTATTTTCTTCCAGTAATCCGTGCATCTGGCGGGCATATTGCCTCAGCGGAGCCGTATCCTTGGCGGCGGCAGCCATCAGGGAGCTCAGCTTGCTGCGGCTAATGCCCGCCAGAGCAAAGAGTGCAAGAAAGGCGTGGTATTCCTTGGTTCTGATGGCGCCATCGGCTTCCATCAGGCGTCGAGCTAATACGGCGGCTCCATACGCAAACATCGTTTGCTGCATGGCCAGCGCTTCATCTTCTTCCTGTTGATGCATCACCTGAGCAAAGGCAGGCTGCGACGAGACGAGCTGGCGCGAAAACAGTGTCAGCCAGTCCAGCGTTTGCTGTATACGGCCTATCACTGCGTGGGCGGCTTCCCTACCTGGCACCTGCTCCATATCTGTCCGTGTGGTTGCTACTGCTACACTCATCGATCCCGTCTCATACGGTAGTCATTATCTACGCCACAATATATAGACGCAATTTCATGATGACAACCATATTTTGTAAAAAGACGCAATGCGACTCCCTGAAGAGACATGCAAAAACTATGCCCGCACTGCATCAGGGACACAGGTTTGCAGGCATTTTTATGTTTTATGTGAGGTTTGGCAAAGCACGTACAATAATGTCCGGCCATCTTAGATGCTTACCCGCCCAGGCCACCGGGCGCTTTACCATTATGGGCCGTCGCATTTGGCGAAAAGCCCGGCGCGATTTCATCTAAATTTTCTGCCACTTCCGGATCATGCGCTATTTCACTCGCTGCCTCGGCTAACTGGACTGTTCCGGGCCTCAGCCTTTCCGCCAGCGCCTGTATTTTAGGGCCCGCCTCACCATTCACAAACTCGGCAATGGTCGTTTCTTTCATGATTGCACGGAATTCCGGTACTTCCATCAGCCGTTCCAGGTCTTCTATATTGCTTATCTGTATGTCGGCAGTTGCGCCGGGCTCACGCAAATCATAAGCATCCAGTGTAGCATTCACCACTTCCAGCATTTTTGCCTGATCTTCTTCGGAGAGCGTGGTAAATCCCTGCATCATATTTTCCGATGGAACACCCAAATCCTCAATGATATTCTCAACGGTTGAGGGCAACTTATAATGGCGAGGCCCCTCGTCATCTCCGTCAGGGAACGGCGCATTCTCTTTTTGCATGCCTTCAATACCATCTACCAATTTACCCAGCACCTCTGCCGGGCTGTCATTCTTGATAAACTGATAGCTCAGCCAAAGCTCGGCCTTCTGAAACACGTTTAAATTTTGCAGCCTGTCCATGATTCCCTCAGTGACTTCCTGCTTTTCTTCAGTGTCAGCAGCAGTCGCCTTCGCAAGCCCTGTAATATCCGGATCGGTGATTACGGCTTTCAGCGCATCCTGAAACCGTGCCTTCTCTGCCGGGGTCACTTCTCCCGGTGTTTCTTCTGCTGACATGCACTATACTCCTGAGTTTAACTAAGAGTATAGCACAGCTAAGCCATGCATAATGTTAATGTTTCTTTACATTATACTGTGTGTAACTTATAGGAATGCCTGTATTAGCGGCTAATATCAGGTCTCTGCCAAAACCTGTTGCTTGGCCAGCACCATCAGGCGATCCATCTCATAGCGCACTTCCTGATCGGTGATCTCAATGCCCGCTTCTTTCAGGTCTCCGGCCACTTTACGCAGCACGTCATCGTCGCCCGGCTCTTCAAAATCCGCCAGCACCACCTCTTTGGCGTAGGCATCAATATCATCACCCTGCTTACCCAGCTTCTCTGCTGCCCACAGCCCAAGCAGCTTGTTACGGCGCGCGGAAGCTTTAAACATCAACTCCTTGTCATGTGCGAATTTATTCTCAAATGCCTGATCGCGTTCGTCAAAACTTCCCATGTATCTATCCTTAATTAAAGTGTGTATTCAGGTTTATCGTTGCCCTGCATATTAATTTACATTATGTCTAGCGCAACTGTAAACTATGAGAAACTTCATGTCGAAAAAAACACCGATTTACGAGGGTAAGGCAAAAGAACTGTTCGAAGGCCCTGACCCCGGAACACTGATCCAGCGCTTTAAAGACGATGCCACCGCGTTTAACAATGAAAAAAAAGGCACCATTCGCGGTAAGGGCGTCATCAATAACCGTATTTCTGAATATCTGATGACACGCCTGAGTGAGATCGGCGTACCGACCCACTTTATTCGCAGCCTGAATATGCGGGAACAGCTGGTGCGAGCAGTGGAAATTATCCCGATCGAGATCATTATTCGTAACG